>DASYYL010000219.1:0-19740 GCA_035933915.1 Verrucomicrobiia bacterium | reverse complement strand
AGGAATGAAGTTGCAAATTTGCCGCAACAGGCTCACCTTTGAGGCGGCTGGAATGTTGTTGGTGTCTTTTTTCATCCCTGCCGTGTGGCAGGACTACACAAAACATTCCAGCTTTTTTCTAAATCCTGTGGGATGGCTGTGGTAACGATTGAGATTGAATATCAGGGGGAGCTGCATTGCGAAGCGGTTCACCAGCCCTCCGGCACGCATCTGACAACGGACGCGCCGAAGGATAATATGGGCAAAGGCGAAAGTTTCTCGCCGACTGACCTGGTGGCGACGGCGTTGGGAACGTGCATGATGACTGTCATGGGCATCGCCGCACGGCAACTTAACGTGGATTTGGCCGGGACGCGTATTACGGTCCAAAAGGAGATGGCGGCAACACCGGCGCGCCGGATCGGAAAATTGGGAGTCAAAATCAGTGTTCCAGGCAGGTCGCTGACAGCCGAGCAGAAGCAAAAGCTGGAGGAAGCGGCGCTCGCCTGCCCCGTCCATAAAAGCCTGCATCCGGATGTGCAATTGCCGGTGGAATTTGTTTGGGGGTAAGCTAACGGAGTTGGGACAGCCTGTCCCCATAAGAGTCTCGCGCCGTGTTGAGTGCGGGGACAGCCTGTGGCGACTCCGGTTCGCTCTTTGCGAACGTCCGCCCTCCCAAATCAGCGGCATTAGACATGCTTACAAATGGCCAGCTAGCCGGCCAATGCAAGAGATCGACGCAAATCAGAATCCGAATTTTACGACAGATTTAGAACTTCGCGTCCAGCCTTCTGTGCAGGAGAAAGGCAATGTTCATCGGCGTAAAACCGACAACGACCCCGTCAGAGTTTCAGTTCAGCGGACCGAAAGGATGCATCAGCATATTGTTCAGAGGCAGCAGTATTATACGGGGGATGCGTGACCCGAAATTGAGGGGCGTGTCCTGATTTGAGACGGATCGGTAATTTAAAATCAGAGCACTATTTTAGTTAGAGTCTCGTGACCTCGTCTTCTACATGCGAATTTGAAAACGGAGCAGCGGCGAAAGAGCGCAGAGCGGCAAAGTCGCGATTGAAATTTCCAACAACGGATGAATCGTGCACGACGAGGGATGAATCAAAAGGGAAAATAAAAAAGGCCGGACACTACTCCGGCCTCTTTCAACCAACCACACCGAACCGTGTGGGAGCACCAACGCAATTAATATAGCAGAGACCCGTTTTTCCTCATGTCACCAATACTGGTTACGGGCAGTAAAAGAGCCCGAGCCCCGCTTTTGCGGGGCTTTTTAATGAGTTTCACGGGTTTGCGCTACGCTGGTACCGAATCGGGCGGTCCATCGCCCCGCTATAGCGAAAGCGCAAATCTCCAATCGCCAAACGGCTTTGGCTTCTCAAGCGCCCTAAAACCAGGAGAATTTCTCCGGAACGTAGATGATGTCGTTGGGCTGAAGGAAGAAATCGTTTTTATCGTCCCCCTTCAAAACACCTTTCAGGTTCAGCACATAGCTTTGTGAGGTGTCATTTTCGCGGCGGATGACGTGAACTTTTCTGAGGTTGGCCCGCGAATAATCAAATCCTCCGGCTTGCATCACGGCTTCGAGAGCGGTAATGGGCTGGTCTGACAGGACCCTGCCGGGCGCCAGCACGCAACCGGTCACATAGACCGGGAATGAGGAGGACATAATGGCAACGGTAACGTCGCTCGCCGAGATTTGCGGCGCATAAAGTTTTATCAAATTCTGCTGGAGCTGGTCGGGCGTGAGGCCGGCGGCCTGGACGTCGCCCACCAAAGGCAGGGCAATTTTTCCGTCGAGCCGAATTTGTTCGCTTTCGTCGAGATTGGCCGCGCCGGGAAAAGTAATTTTTACAATGTCGCCCTGGCGAAGGATGGTTGGCTGCGGCGAGGACGAGTCGGCGGCGGACTGTTGCATGTCGACATTGGCAAAAGCGCCCTGATCGGCGGCACTTTGCTGCCGCGGGGACCCGGACGGTCCCGGTCCCGGGCTGTCGGGGTCATAATAGGCGGTGCTGCACCCGGCAGTGACCAGAACGGTCATAGTAATAATGATTGAATGTTTTAAGAATGGCCATTGGCAAAATTGGCAGATGATCTTTTTCATATCTCCTTGTACACGGTCACAGTATTCTCCTTTGTTCACGGTCACTGTAAGCCCAAAACTCGATTCGTCAAGGGAGACGGAATTATGATTTGCGAAAAAATTAGAAATTCAATTGGGGGCGCCGCTTTCGCCCCCACTTGCGCCCCTTCGGAGAATTTGAGCGAGAGCGATGACGATGAGAATGTTCCGGATCACCGCGCTGTCCAGAAACTGGACGAAAAAAATTCGACTTTTTTTAGAAAAAAGCTTGCACGCTGGCGGTGTTGGGATAGGATAGTTTTACAGGCAAAGTTAGTTAGCTGGTGAAGCGGACAGGCACGTGGAAGAAGGCACTTCTGCGACGTTCATTTTCTTCGCGGTTTTCTAAGCGGCGGTTGTTCTTTTGCGTTCTCTTGAAGAACGTGTGCGACGGCATTTGACATTGTTGAAATTCGTTTGAAACAGGCGAAAGCGGCGAGTGCCGTTTTCTTCAGACGACCGGAATACAGGCATTTCGGAAAAACTAAAACAAATACAATACAGAAAGACTATAACTATGCGCGGAACGTTAATTATTATCGCATTCGCAACGGCGCTTCTTTTCGGGGCTGAAACCAGGGGTCAAACGGCGAACTCCGTGACGCTGGCGTGGAATCCCAGCAGCAGCACCGGGGTAACGGGCTATTACGTCTACTACGGCACGGACACCAATATTAATGACATGACTGCCGTGCCGGTTTCGGCCAATGCGACGAATATCACGATCAACGGCCTGGTCAGCGGCCAGACCTATTATTTTGCGGCGGCATCACATGACGCCAATTTTAACACGAGCGATCCTTCACCCGTCGTTTCCACGGCCAGCGCCGTGGCAGCAACCGGTGTGTTGAGCGCTCTCGTGGGACTGCCGACGGGACAATTCGGCTTTATGCTGACCAGTAGCGGCAACGCCAGCGCCCAATACATTGTGCAGGCTTCGACTGACCTGGTGCACTGGGTCGCACTGCAAACCAACACCGGGCCATTTCAATTTGTGGATTCGAACACAGCCGGATTCAGCCGCCGCTTTTACCGGACGGTCTCTATCTCGAATTAATTTTCGTCAAGTTCTTGACGCGGGCCGCTGGAACGGTCCGCGTGACTTCCATCAACTCCGACAGCTGTAACCGTGGCATTTTTAGCCACGGATTTGATCGCGCCATCACAGTTGCTCCGACAGCGCAACATTTTCCCGCACTATAAATCTTTCTTTTTCAGCTAAAAGCCCCGTTTTTTTTGCAAGTTGCATGCAAAAGTTGCAAATCGCCCTTCGTCGCGGGGCCGACTCCTGATTAATCAGCAAAAATTGAGTTGGCATATTTCCTGTTAATCCAACCGCGAATGAAGATGGAGGTTCAACTGGAAAGCCCGATGTGGCACTGCGTGAGAACAAAGCCAAAGCATGAGCATATTGCCGCGGCGACGCTGCGAAAGAATCTCGGGCTGGAGGCGTTTCTTCCCCGATTGCGCCTGGAACGCGCCACCCGGCGCGGGGCGGTGAACACGATTGAGCCGCTGTTTCCGTGCTATCTTTTTGTGCGTTGCGACATCACCGAATGCCTTGACGAAATCAAGCACACCAACGGCGTCAGCAGCCTGGTGCAATTTGGAGGAAAAATACCGGCGGTGGAGGACGCGATCATCGAAGAGCTCCAGGAATGCTTTGAAGCGGACGAGCCGATGACCGTTGAAAACCGCCTTACGCCCGGCAGCGAAGTGACCGTGGCGGGTGGCGCCTTTGACGGCATGCACGCGCATGTGCTGCGAAATATGCCCGCGAAACGGCGTGTTCAGATTTTGTTGGATATACTCGGACAACCGACCCCGGTGGAAGTGGATCGGACCGCGGTAGTATTGCTGGAAAATACGCTGGCGCATATGGCGCCGACGCTGGCGCGCCCAATGGCGCAGGTTTAGGGTTTTAAGTTTAGAAGAAGCGACGAAGGATTTCGCTGCTTTTATTGGAGGAAAAAAGAAAAGGAAGGGAAAGTTGGCAAAAACAACAAGTGCGGAGCTTTTGTTAAATTCAGATGAAAATAATCACTCACCCAATCCCCGGCTCAGGCACCCCGCTCTGGAAACGCGCACTTGACATCGGATTGATTCTTTTCGCTCTGCCTCTCTTAATTCCGGTGGTGCTTGCCACCTGCGCACTCATTCGATTGGTCTCGAAAGGCCCCCTCCTGTTCAAACAGGAACGCATCGGACGCGGCGGCGAGAAATTCATGTGCTTCAAATTTCGCACGATGTTCACCGGCACGAATTCGGGTTCGCACGAGGGACATCTGCGCCGGTTGATCGAATCCAACGCGCCGATGACAAAATTGGACGCCGGAGGAGACAAGCGAATCATTCCGTTTGGTGTATTTCTTCGGGCAACGGGCCTGGATGAATTGCCGCAACTGATCAACGTTTTCCGAGGCGATATGAGCATTGTCGGCCCGCGGCCCTGCCTGCCATACGAATTCCAATACTATAGTCGTGAAGAATATGAGCGGTTCAGCGTTGTTCCAGGACTTACCGGGTTGTGGCAAGTGAGCGGCAAGAACCGGACGACTTTCAAGGAGATGATCCGGCTGGACATCGAGTATTCGCGCCGCCGGAGCCTGGGATTGGACGTTGGAATTATTTTCAAAACGGTTCCCACGCTGCTGAGCCAGGTGAAAGATTCGCGGGGCAAAAAAGGCGCAGAGAAAGCCATTTCCCTCAAACAGGAAGGCATGCTTTCCGCCCGTGTGGCAAATCAATGATTTCAGGCTTTGCCTTTGGAAGGCGAAGCGTATTAAGGGGCAATTCATTTAATATTTCCTATGTCGAAGATAATCAAGGTCGGTGTCGTTGGCTGCGGCTATTGGGGGCCAAACCTGGTCCGTAATTTCAATTTGCTGCCGGACTGCCAACTCAAAATGATGTGCGACACCAGCGAGGAACGGTTGCAACATCTCAAGTCGCTTTATCCGGACGTCCAGCGGGCGACGGATTACGAGTTCATGCTCAATGGCATAGGCCTGGACGCCGTGGTGATTTCAACGTCGGTGAAGTGGCACTATCCCATGGCGAAGGCGAGCCTGTTGGCGGGAAAGCACACATTCATTGAAAAGCCCATGGCCAGTTCATCGCAGGAATGCGAGGAGTTAATCGCGATCGCGCAAAAGAAAGGCCTGGTCCTGATGACCGGCCACACGTTTTTGTATTCGCCCGTGGTCCGGAAGATCAAAGAAATTGTTGAACAAGGTGACATTGGCGATATCCGCTACATCTGCGCCCGGCGGCTCAACCTGGGTTTGTTTCAAAAGGACATCAACGTGGCCTGGGACCTCGCGCCGCACGACATTTCCATCATACAACACATCATGGGCGAACCGCCGATTGCGGTAAATTGCCGCGGTTGCGCGCACATTACCTCCGGGGTCGAAGACGTGACCATGATTTGCCTGACATTTCCAAAACAGCGCACGGCGATCATTCACAATAGCTGGCTCGACCCGCGCAAAATCCGGGAAATGACGATTGTGGGGAGCAAGCGCATGATTGTCTATGACGACGTGGCGCCGCTGGAAAAGATCCGCGTATTTGACGCGCGGGTTGAGACTCCGCCCCATTACGACACATTTGCGGAATTTCAGTATGCTTATCATTATGGCGACGTTTATGTGCCGTACGTAAAACAGGAGGAACCTTTGCGGAGCGAATGCCAGCACTTCCTGGATTGCATTAAAAACGGGAATACTCCGCTGACCGACGGTCAGAATGGACTTGAATTGGTGAGGATCCTGGAGGCCTCATCCAGATCCCTCAAACTTGGCGGCGCGCCAGTCGATTTTCTTCGCGAACACGATGCCGCGGAAGCCGAAAGAAGCCATCGCAACGGGGTATCGAAAAGAGCGGCGCCCAGGCGAGTTCCGGTGGCCAGGTTCAATGGGGAAAAGCGGGCGGTCAAATTGATCAATAAAATCCCGCGGGCGACGGCGCCAGAAATTTTTCCGCAATGAAGGCACGGGAACCGGTGTGGCGGCAAATTGCCGACGACGTGCGGATGGGCCAAAATGTCCGCATCTACGATTTTGCAAACCTTTACGGCTGCGAAATTGGCAACGACGTAAAGATTGGCGCGTTTGTGGAAATTCAAAAAGGCGCAAAAATCGGAAGTCGTTGCAAGATTTCGAGCCACACGTTTATCTGTGAAGGCGTTACCCTGGAGGACGAGGTTTTTGTGGGCCACCATGTTGTCTTTACAAACGACCTCTATCCTCGTGCGACAAGCGCGGAAGGACAATTGCAGACTGAGACGGACTGGGAGTGTATTCCCACTCTGGTCAAACGGGGGGCGTCCATTGGTTCCGGGGCGGTATTGCTCTGCGGCATTACTGTCGGCGAACGCGCGGTTATCGGCGCCGGAAGCGTCGTCACCCGGGATGTCCCGGCGGGCGCAATTGTGGCCGGCAATCCTGCCCGCGTCATCAGGGCTGAAGCCAAATCCGGAACGCGAAACGGAGAATGCGGAACGGTCTTGCGGATGAACGAGGGGCCAACCGCGGAATTGCTTTCCTAAGCGTGGATTTGCAGATGCGAACGTGGAGAGTCTGGCACCCGTCGCATGGCAAGAGATCAGCGGACTCTGTACGATAGTCTAATTTATTTCAGTTGTGATTGCACAAAACGTCATTATTCCAGCGGTATCAATTCCGCTTTCCCGTGACCGACGTATTTCGCGAGGGAGAAGCGTGCATTGGACAAATCCGCTGGAACATTCGGACTGGGACGAACAAATTGCCTGCCAAAGCCATCCCGCACCTACGTTTTTCCACGGCGCGGCCTGGGCGAAGGTTTTGACGGAAACCTATGGCTATGAGCCGGTTTACTTTGTCAGCGGCGAATCCGGGGCAGTCCTGCCACTAATGGAAGTTAAAAGTCCTCTCACTGGACAACGGGCCGTCGCGCTACCGTTCACTGACATCTGCGAGCCACTGTGCGCCAACAAAGCGGAATTCCACGAGCTCTTCCGAAACGCCGTTGAACTAGGCCAGGCGCGCGGTTGGAAATACATTGAATTTCGCGGCGGCGAAACGTCATTCAAGGGCACGCTCCCTTCACTTGCCTTTCACGGCCACTGCATTGAAATACCGACGGACGAAGGAGCTTTCCTTTCAGAGCTGAAGAATCCGGTTCGCCGAGCGATTCGGAAGGCCGAAAAGAGCGGAGTCTGCGTGGAGATTTCGCGAGATTTGGCGGCGGTAAAGCAGTATTACCTGTTGCACTGCAAATCTCGAAAGCGGCACGGTTTGCCGCCGCAGCCATTCTCCTTTTTCAGAAATATCCACAAGCATGCGCTTTCGGAAGGTTTGGGAATCGTCGTTTTGGCGCGCTGGCGTAATGTGCCGGTGGCCGGGGCAATATTTTTCCATTCAGGAGACAAAGCAATTTATAAGTTCGGAGCGTCGGACGACTCGTTTCAACATCTGCGGGGAAACAACCTGGTATTCCGCGAAGCGATTGGATGGTTGTTAAGGAAGGGAGTCAGACGGTTGGATATGGGGCGGACCTCGATGGGCAATGAGGGACTGCGGCGGTTTAAACTGGGCTGGAACGCGGACGAGACAACCATCCATTACTACCGGTTTTGTTTGTGGCAGAAGAATTTTGTTCCCATGCGCGATGAAGGTTCCGGCTGGCACAACCGCATATTTAAGGCATTACCTCCTTCCGTTTCAAGAATCGCGGGCGAATTACTCTACCGGCACTGGGCATAAACTGACAATAGAGGACCAACATGAAGACAACAAATCACGACCAAGACATTGACCCACCGGCCATCACACCGGGCGACATCTATTTTATTTTATTCCGGCACAAGTGGAAAATCATTTTGTTATCGCTGGCAGGCATCGGCGCGGCTGCCGCTTATTGGTGGTTTTTTCCGCCACCGTACCAATCTGAAGCGCGAGTGTTCATCCGCTACGTTTTGGACAGTCGTTCGGTAAACGCCGATCCCAAAAACGCCCAGATGACTTCACCCGACGAGATGGGACAAAGCATCATCAATTCCGAAATTGAGATTTTGACAAGCTTCGACCTGGCCGAGGAAGCCGCGAAAAACGTCGGTCCGGACAAAATCCTCGCCAAATACGGCGGTGGCAATGACCCGCTCGCCGCGGCCGCGATCATCCAAAAGAATCTGGTGGTGGACGCGCCAAAGCAAGACAGCGTCATTCACGTGGTCTATAAAAACGCAGATTCAGCGATTGTCCAACCGGTGCTATCGGAGCTTATCAGCGATTACCTGGATAAACATTTGCAAGTCCACCAATCCAGCATGTCTGACGATTATCTATCGCAGGAGACCGCCCAGTTGCGCTCGCAAATTGACGAGACGGAAGACGAACTGCGGGCGGCGAAATCCAGCGCAGGAATTATTTCCCTGCCAGACGCGGAAAAATCGTATACGGACCAGATTGCGTGGCTAAACAGCCAGTTGTTTGAGGCACAGGCCGACCTGGCCGCTGAACAGAGCGCGCTCAATGCCCAGCCGATACAGACGAATGCCGGCGCGGCGCCGCCGCCGTATTTGAATGTGCCCGAAGGCCGGATCGAGGAGTACCAGCGGGTTTGCGCCCGGCTTGACTATCTTCAAAACCAGGAAAGCCAATATTACACGCAACTTGGTTACACCGACGAAAACCGGCTCGTGCAGGAAACACAATTGGAAATCGCACAAACGAAGTGGCTCAGACAGAGCCTGGAGCAACGCTATCCGGATTTGGCAGGCACCTATCAACCGGGCGCCGGTCCGGGCCAAACCGCGGGCGCTGGAGATGCCAGCTCGCAGCGTCTGGCGCCGGTATCGCTTCAGGCCAAAATCACGGTCTTGAAGCAGGATCTGGCTCAGTTGCAATCGGAAGCAGTCAAGGTGGACGCGGCGGAATCGAAAATCGCCGATTTGGAGCGCCGCAAGGAAATGCTGGAGGGCAACTATCAGAATTTCGCGCAGAGCCTGGAACAATCCCGGATTGACGAAACGATGGGACCAGGCCGCGTTTCCAATATTAGCACGGTGGAAGCGCCCACTCCGCCATACAAAGACTTGAAAAAGCAAATCAAGGCAATGGCCCTGATGGTGGGCGGCGGAATTATAGCAGGACTGGCCTGGGCGTTCTTTATTGAATTTTACCTGGACACTTCGGTCCGGCGCACCAAGGAGATCGAATCGCGATTGAAACTGCCGCTGTTAATCTCGATCCCGGACATCAGCCGTAACGGCCACAGGCGGATGATCCAGGCGGCGGAACGCCGGCAACTGCAGTTCCAAAATCCGGACGACCCGGATGGCGGCCCGGGAATTCTGTCGTGGGAAACAAGCAGTTGCCTGAATCCATTTTACGACGCATTGCGCGACAAGCTGGTCAATTATTTCGAAAACGCCAGGACCATCGTGCAGCCAAAATTGATTACTGTGACCGGAACAGAAAAGGGCTGCGGTGTCAGCGCCATCGCGGCCGGGGTCGCGACATCGCTGGCTGAAACCGGTGAGCGCGTGCTGTTGGTGGATATGAAACTGGAACACGGCGTTGCCCAACAATTCTTCCTGGGCAGACCCTGTTGCGGACTGGACGAAGCACTGGCGCTGGAGACCAGAGACTCGGCGCTCGTTCAGGAAAATTTGTACGTGGTCACTGCCGGATCGCCGGACGAACGGTTCCAGCGCATTTTACCGCGGCTGTTTATGTCGCTGTTGCCGAGGATACGCTCGAGCGATTACGGCTACATCATTTTCGACATGCCTCCGGTCACTCAAACGAGTATCACCGCGCGGCTGGCGGGATTCATGGATATGGTGTTGCTGGTCATTCAATCTGAAAAGACGCATCTGGATGCCGCGCAGCAGGGCATCGCTTTGCTGGCCCATTCCAAGACTAAAATCGGCGTGGTTCTGAACAAGACCCGCAAGTATATACCAGACCGTCTGCACCGCGAAACACTGACGGACTTTTAGAATTGCAGTCGTCACCGGGCGGCGTTGGTCTCCAGCCTGTTTGCTGGAGGCCCGCCGTCCACACTCACCCTCTATGACCTCGTCCATGCTCAGTAACCGGCTATACTATCGGTTCAAGCCTTATTTGCCCTGGCGTTTGCGAATGGGCATTCGCCGCGTCATTGCACGACGGAAAAGGGATGCCTTTAAGGACGTCTGGCCGATCAACGAAGCCGCCGGGCACGTTCCCAAAAACTGGCGGGGATGGCCGAATGAAAACAAATTTGCTTTGGTCCTGACGCACGACGTGGAAGGCGCCAGTGGATTGGCGAAATGCCTTCGTCTGATGGAAATGGAACGACGCCTGGGTTTTCGTTCATCGTTTAACTTCATTCCGGAGGGCGATTACACCGTGCCTTCGGACCTGCGTCAGATTCTTTCGGAAAACGGGTTCGAGGTGGGTGTTCACGACTTGCGCCACGACGGCAAATTGTATTGGCGCAGAAATAATTTCATCGACAGCGCGCAAAGCATCAACCGTTACCTGGAGAGCTGGAGGGCCAGCGGATTTCGGGCGGCGTTCATGCTGCACGACCGGGACAGGTTGCATCATTTGAATATCGAATATGACGCTTCGACGTTCGACACGGACCCATTTGAGCCGCAACCGGACGGTGTAAACACGATTTTTCCGTTTTGGATACCCGATGGAAACGGCGGCGGCTATGTGGAATTGCCATACACCCTGCCCCAGGATTCCACGCTGTTTCTCGTGCTGGACGAAACGTCCCCGGACATTTGGAAGACCAAATTGGATTGGCTGGTCGAGCGCGGCGGCATGGCCCTGCTGAATGTCCACCCGGACTACATTGGTTTCAATGAAGAATTGCAGGCCTGCGAATACCCGGCTGCATGGTATGAAGAATTTCTCCTGCACCTCAAAGATCGTTACGCCGGGGAATATTGGAACCCGTTGCCAAAGGAAATGGCGCATTGGTTCAAGGAATGCTATCGGCCGGAGGAACCGTCATTTTCATCGGTACGTTCAAATGGCGCAAACGGCCATCATTCAAAATCCGCGCTGCCGGAAGCCAGTACCGCGGTGGTGCTGTATTCCTACTACGCGTCTGACCCGCGGCCGCGCCGGGAGGCGGAGGCCCTGAGTGCGGCTGGAGCGGAAGTGGATGTGATTTGTCTTCGAAAAGACAGCTCGGAACCCGCGTACGAAAAAATTTCCGGCGTGAATGTGCATCGGATTCCTTTAAAACGGCGGCGAGCGGGAAAGCTGACCTATATTCTCCAGTATGCCTGGTTTTTAGCAGCGTCGTTTTGTCTGCTTGCCCTCTGGAGCTTCAAGAAGCGTTACCGGCTCGTTCACATCCACAACATGCCGGATTTCCTGGTGTTCAGCGGCCTGGTTCCCCGGTTACGCGGAGCCAAGATCATCCTGGACCTGCACGACCCCATGCCGGAATTGTTTCGCAGCATCTATCACCTGAAGGCAGACCATTTTATCGTCCGCTGGTTGCAGAAGATGGAACGCAAAAGCATCAGCTTTGCTGACCTGGTCCTGACGCCGAATGTCGCGTTTAGAGAACTCTTCAAGTCCCGGAGCTGTCCGCCCACTAAGATCCGAACGGTGATGAATTCACCGGAAGAGGCGATCTTCCGCGCTCAAAATGGCGCGGACGCAAATGGTGACAATCATTCGGAGCCGATTGTCGGCCAACTTAACTGCCGGAAATCGTTCAGGCTGATGTACCACGGACTGATCGTGGAACGGCACGGACTGGACCTGGCAGTAGAAGCCCTCGCCCGAGTTAAATCCAAGATCCCAGGCATCTCGCTGCATCTCTATGGCGAACACACGGGGTACCTGGACAAAATTTTCGAATTGGCCCATCGATTGAACCTGGGGGATTCGATTCAATTTCACGGCTTCGAGGCTTTGGACGAAATAGCAAGGGACATTTCTAAAATCGACGTGGGCATTGTGCCGAACCGATTGACCGTATTTACGCAAATCAATTTTCCGACTCGCATCTTCGAGTACCTGGCGATGAACAAGCCAGTGATCGTTCCGCGCACCCGAGGCATCAGCGATTATTTTAACGAGGATGAAATTCTGTATTTTGATCCTGACAATGTAGACGACCTCGCCAGCCGGATAAAATGGGCGTATGAACATCCTTCGGAATTACTGCGAGTCACAGAAAACGGCCGGAGAGTATATGAAAAGAACCGTTGGGAACTTGAGCAGGAAAAGTTTCTTGGAATGGTCGGAGAATTGCTAAAGCAGCCCGTCACCACCGTTGAGATGAAAAAATCATTCGCGTAAGCGCCATGCCTCCGCCGCTTGCATTATTGTTGACCGTCGTGTTTATTGCCATCCTGTTCGCGCGGGATCTTCGGCAAAAGGCGAACGTGACGGGCGCGTTATGGCTTCCGTTTTTGTGGGTGACCGTTTGTGGCGGCGGTTCGCGCTATTTTTCCCAATGGCTCGACATGTTTGGCCTTCACTTCGGTGCAGTTTCGGTTGAAGACGGGAGTCCCATGGATGCGGCGTTTAACGCCGCACTGATTATCGGAGGCCTGATTGTTCTTAACAAGCGGCGGGCGTCGGTCCTTGAATTCGCGCGCAAAAACCAATGGTTGACCATCTATCTCGCCTACTGCCTTTTGGCGGTCACCTGGTCCGATTTTCCCTTCGTATCGGCGAAAAGATGGCTCAAACTGGCGGGCGATCCGGTGATGGCCCTGGTGGTTCTGACGGAGCCTGAGCCGATGGAAGCGCTCATCCGATTGATGAAGCGCTGCGCGTATATTCTGCTCCCGGTTTCGGTCCTTTTCATCAAATATTATCCGGACCTGGGCCGCAGCTTCGACGAATGGACCGGCGTTGCATTGAATAGCGGGATTGCCACGAACAAAAACGCGCTTGGTTTTGATTGCTGGATCGTGGGCCTGGCTCTGGTGTGGCATTTCCTTCAGGTTTTGCGATGGGAACCGGGAAAAGCGCGGCGGGAAGAATTGCTATTGTGCGCCGGACTTATGGGTATGAACTTGTGGCTGCTGAAAATGGCGCATAGCGCATCGTCCCTGGTAGCGTTTCTGTTGGGGACTGCGATCCTTCTATTCCTCGGATTCCGAGGGGTGCAGAAAAAGCACGTGGGAACATATATTCTTTTTGGCGCGGCGGCGGCGGGACTGCTTTTGTTCGTATTCGGCATGTCAGATACCTTTATCCATCTTCTGGGCAGGAATGACACGCTAACCGGGAGAACAGATATCTGGCGGGCGCTTTGGAATTGGAACATCAACCCGGTCATTGGTACGGGGTTTGAAGGATTTTGGCTCGGGGACCGGCGACTGGACGTGCAGCAGAGCGTGCTGCCATTTCTCAACGAAGCGCATAACGGCTATTTGGAAACGTACTTGAATTTGGGATTTATTGGAGTAGTCATTAGCGCGGCCATGCTCCTGGCTACTTATGGAAAGTCGCGCCGCCAATTGCTGCGTCATTTTGAATTCGGACGGTTTCGCCTGGCCTACCTGATCGCCTTTATCGTGTACAATTGGACGGAGGCGGCATTTCGAATGAACAGCTTTCCATTCTTTATGTTTTTCGTGGTTGCCATTGATTATCCGGTTCGTCAGACACGGGCTGTCGAGGCCGAGGCCAGCCGGGAAATAGTCGAAGGAGAAACGGTATTTGCCGGCCAGCGTCCCCAATTGCTTTGGCCATGAATTCGGCCCCTTTCGTATTGAATTTTAAGATTCTCTGAGTTTGCGCGAAGGTCTAACACTCGAAGTCAATGGAGAGGATATGAAGTTCAGGGTTCATCACTCGGGTATTCTTGGAATTATCGGGTTAACGACTTTGTTTGCGCCCTTTCAAAGCGATGCCAAGGTCATCAATGCGGCGAGTTGCGCGTTTTCCGATGTGAGCGCCGCGGTAGCGCAAGCTTCACCCGGCGATGTGGTGCAAGTTCCCGCGGGCACCAGTTCGTGGACCCAATCGTTGACTTTGAACGGCGTATCTCTGATCGGGGCCGGCACAAATTCGACTATCATCATAGACGAGGAAAACCGCTCCTCTTCGGCCCAGATCATTAACTTATATCCGCAGGCGGGCAGGTATATGGAAATCGCCAATATTCAATTTGAGGGCGGCGTGAACAATACCAGCGCCAACTATACCGGCTGCCTGGCGGTTTATGGCGCAACCGGAGCGTCCTGGCGAATTGACCATAACATCTTCAACGGCCTTTACGGTAAAAATATTGTCACGTACGGCGATTCCACCAGCGTGATCGATCACAACACATTTTACGAAAAATATATTTCCGTGTGCTGCTACGGTTATATTTGGCCCGGCGACGGCAATGGCGACGTCTCCTGGTCCCTGCCGCCAACCTACGGTCTCGCCAGTTCCAATTGCCTGTACGTCGAAAATAATTATTTCACAAATATGACTACCTGGCTGGGCAGCGTGGGCGCCACCGATGGCAACGGCGGCGGACGGATAGTATTTCGTTACAATACAGTAATGAACGATTGCTGGAACGATCACGGCACCGAATCCGGCGGACGCGTTCGCAGCCTGCGCAGTTTTGAGGTTTACAACAATACCTTTACGTGCCCGCCCAGTGCGACTTCTTTGTATCCAATTTATACAGCGTGCATGATCCGCGGCGGCTCGGGGTTGATCTTCAGCAATAGCATCAACGGTTATAGCTCCGTGGCGGCCATCCGCAATTACCGCTTTACGTGCTCTTATTACAACGAATTTGATCCGTTTGGCGGCGCGAACGGCTTGTCCCCGTTTGATTCAAATGATCCGACTCTGTACCTGACGGGAACAAGCTCAAGCTCCGCGCCAAGTGGTTCGTCCTATTTACAGGTGGATGGCGCAAATTGGACGCCCAACCAATGGGTCGGCTACACCGTGATGGACTCAAATAACGGCAACTTTTCTCAAATCAATTCCAATACTGCAAACACCATCTATTACATAGGAAGCACACCCGATACTGCGAGTGTCATACCCTGCACCGTGCTGACTTTTAATCCGGGCGACGCGTTCCAAATTCGTCGTGTTTATGCCTCGCTCGACCAGCCTGGCCGGGGTTCAGGGGACCTGCTGCAGGACGTAAATAATTCGTGGCTCACCTCTTCCAATCATGTTTTGGTCACGCTTAATACTTCCACGGGAACGGAAAGCTGGCCGAATCAAGCTTTGGACGGCATCTATTCCTGGGCGAATAATTTGAACGGAACGGATGGTCAACTGGCCAGCACCTATCCGGGCGTCGCGGTCGGTCGCGAGCTTTACAATGACACTCCGAAACCAGGCTACACGCCTTACGTCTATCCCCATCCGTTGACGTATATGAATGTCGGCAGCACCAACTTGAACGGCGGCAGCAGCCCAACCAATAATCCGACCAATAATCCGCCCCCGACCACTAATAACACTCCGACAAATGGTCTCACGCCGCCCCCGAACTTCCACATAGTCCACTAATCATGGAAAATTCGATTATTTCGCCGAGCAACAAGGTTTTGGTCACGGGATCCAATGGATTCATCGGGGCCAGGGTCGTCGAGTATTTACTGCTGCAAGGCGTGTCAAACATTCGCTGCCTTGTGCGTCCATCCAGCCGGTTGGAGCGACTGGAGGCCATTCTCGATCGATTTCGTGGCGCGGCAAATATCGAATTGATCCGCGGTGATTTGCTTTCGCGTGAAGACTGCAAAGCCGCGGTTAGCGGAGTATCCGTGATCATTCATCTGGCAGCGGGCTTTGAAAAATCTTTTCTCGGCGCATTCATGAGTTCAGTCATGGCCACGCGAAATCTGCTGGAGGCGTTTTTGGAGTACGGCAAACCGCGACGATTCGTCCACGTGAGTTCATTTGCCGTTTATTCCAACCTAAAGATGAAGAGAGGCGAGTTGCTGGACGAAAGGACTCCATTGGAAGATGCTCCGTGGAAGCGTCAGGACGCCTACGGATTTGGCAAATTGAAACAAGAGGAAGTCGTGCGCGAATTCGGGCAAAACCGCTCGTTGCCGTATGTGATTTTACGCCCCGGCGCGGTGTTTGGCCCCGGCAAGACTGAACTGACGGGACGTCTCGGAATGCGGATGAAGCAACTGTTTATCCACGTGGGCGCTTCAAATCAACTTCCGCTGACCTACGTTGACAATTGCGCCGAGGCGATCGTCCTAGCCGGCCTGAAGGAAGGCGTGGACGGAGAGGCTTTCAATGTCGTGGATAACGATCTCCCTACGAGCCGCCAATTTTTACGGGCCTATCGACGGCACGGGCGTTTATTTCGGGTCCCGGTCCCCTATCTTGCCGCGTATTCTTTTTGCGCACTCTGCGAATACGTCTCCAGGTATTTCAAGCGCTTGCAACGGTTCAACCGCCGGCGGTGCGCCGCGGAGTGGAAAGGCAATCGCTTTTCAAACCAGAAACTGCTTCAGCGGCTTGGTTGGACACCGCGCGTGCCCATGAACCAGGCAATCGAAAAGTTTTTGGCTCAATTCAAGCCTGAGCCGCCATACCCAAAACCAGGCGCTCATCCGGGCCTCTCATTTCACAGCGCAACAGGTGAAACAAGATGATGAAAGTCGCTACAGCTATAGTTGGGTGCGGAAACGTTGCTGCCTTCTATTGCAACGCAATCCGCCAGCATCCCATCCTAGAATTTGCCGGAGTCGCAGACCGTAATCCGGAGCGTTCCGAGTTGTACGCGGCATATTATTCAACCCGGAAATACGACACGCTTGAAGATGTGCTCAATGATTCGAAGGTAGAGATGATTATTAACCTAACGAACCCGCGGAGTCATTTCAACGTATCGAAGGCCGCGCTGGAAGCGGGCAAACATGTGTATTCGGAAAAGCCATTGGGGATGTCCTTTCAAGAAGCCCAGGAGCTCGTCGGGCTGGCTGAGAAGAAAGGTTTAGTGATTGCTTCCGCGCCGTCGCGAATTCTCGCCGAGACGGCGCAGACCATTTGGAAGGCCCTTCGAGAAAACGCGATTGGCAAGGTCCATGCAGCCTATGCCGAAATGGATGGCGGTTTGATCTGCCGCACGCGCTACAAGGAGTGGACGAATGAACTTGGAATCCATTGGCCCTATTACGATGAATTCGCCGTCGGATGCACCATAGAACATGCCGGATACCCGGTCTCATGGCTGTCAGCATTTTTCGGGCCGGTTGACACTGTGACGGCTTGCGCCACGCGCCAGGTGCTGGAGCCCGGATGCGAGATCGATTCTGAAGTTTGGCCTCCCGATTTGACTGTGGCCTGCCTGAAATTCAAGTCCGGCGTCCTCGCAAGGCTGACATCGAGTTGGATCGCTCCGAGCGACCACTCAATGCGGCTTTTTGGTGATACGGGAATTCTTAGCACAGACGATATTTGGCAGCCCAGGTCTCCTGTCCGCATCACGAGGAGCAAAAGTATCAACCTTGGCCCCAAAACCATTACCGTTCCCTGGAAAACGAAGTATCCTCTGGCAAAATCGCCCGAGCCAACACGGTCTATCGGCAACTTTTTACGTTCACCCGGCTCCTTATTAAAGTCTCTACGTTGCCGTTTGCATCATCTTAGAAAGCGGGTGGATTTCTGCATCGGACCCGCAGAAGTCGCCACTTCCATCCGCGAAGGACGGCCTTGCAAACTTTCACCCGAATATTGTCTGCACAATACGGAAATTGTCCTGGCTATCCATAACTCTTTGGCCTCGGGGACGCACTATAAAGTGGTAACAACTTTTGATCCGATGGAGCCCATGTCCTGGGCCCTGTCACGAAGTACCAATGAAATACGCGCTAATCACTTCAGCAAGAAACGAAGAATCCTACATCCGCAAAACGCTTGACTCCGTCGTTGCTCAAACCCAACTGCCCGAGCATTGGGTGATCATAGACGACGGCTCGACCGACCGGACGGCAGAAATTGTGGAGGATTATGTCGAGCGCTTTCCATGGATTTCACTGATTCGACGAGTAAACCGGCCCAATCATAATTTTGCCGGAAAAGCCGACGCGGTGAATAGCGGGTTTAAATACTTAGAAACGGCGAAATTCGATGTCGTGGGAAACCTCGATGCCGACGTTTCATTCGAGCCCAATCTAATGGAGTTTCTCATGCAACAATTTGCCACGGAACCGCGACTGGGACTGGCTGGCGCGCCTTACATCGAGGGCGAATTTGACTCCGCGCGCGATAGTTTCGAGGGTGAAAATTTCGTGGCCGGCCAACTTCAACTCTTTCGCCGCCAATGTTTCGAAGAAATCGGCGGTTATACGAAGAGCTGCGCCGGCGGCATCGACTGGATTGCGGTGATGACAGCGAGGATGAAGGGCTGGAAGGTCCGCTCATTTGCTGAAAAGCGCTTTATCCATCACCGCGTCATGGGTACTGCGGAACAGGGTTTGTTCGCCGCCCATTTTTCCTATGGTCAAAAGGACTACTATCTCGGCGGCTCTCCCCTTTGGGAAATATTCCGGCTTGGTTTTCGGACTCTGAAAAAGCCGTATATTCTCGGCGCAGTTGCGATGTTGTGTGGCTATTGTCACGCCGGGTTATCCCGAATGGAACGACCGGTTTCGCTGGAATTGATGCGTTTTCACCGACGCAATCAGCTCAGGAAATTGCGCAGAATTCTTCAGCACCTGTTACGCTTCAAGAAAGTGGACAATTTTCGCCTGGAGACAACCCAGACAAGATTTTCATGATCGTCAAACATAGAGTATGAAAGCGAATTTAGCGCGTTACCTGCGAGCGGGGGAATTCGGCCAAGGCCTGACGGGAACATTTCGATTTATTTCTTTTCCAGAAAACTATGTCAATGACAGCAAATAATAAGACTCAAATGATGGACGCACTATTCTTCGATGAATACACGTCACAAAACGCAATCCGGAAATACACTCGTGCGACGGCCGGTTACGGCATTAGCTACCTGCTGGAACACGATTACCAGGACGTCTATCGCGCCGCGTTAGACCAGTTGCCACCCGAAATAAAACAGGATGGCATACGCGTCCTTGAATTTGGATGTGGAGGCGGCATGAACCTCATACAACTCGTTTCGTTATTGAGAAATAAGGGATTCAACATAAAAAAGCCGTTGGCACCGATTTCTCGCCGGTGCTGATTGAATCGGCAAACCGCGAAGCAAAGACATATCTGCGCGACGGTTTGGCGAAGAACCTTGAATTCCACGTGGCCCGGAATGAGGAGTTAGTCTCCGGTCTTTCTACCGCGACGGCCACACGCGCCTTATGGCATTTCATTTGGGATTACGCTGAAGTCGAAGGAGAGGCAAATCGTTCAAGTTAATTTCCACGAGTTCTCGGCCGACACAGCCACCATAGAGAACTCATTTGCGGGAGCCGATGTCATTTGTTGGATGAAAACGACGTTTCGCCGATATCTCTGTGAAATCCGCGACAACTATGTCATGGGCAAAACATTTTCACATTCACACGTATGAACACTCTGACACACGCAAACGAAGTCCAAAAAGTCCTGGAGAACTTTTCCGCCTGGCTTGGAGACTTCGGCGAGGTTTCACGCGATCACCAATCTTTTTTTGCCGGACCATTTGGACGCGCGGCGAAATCACTT
>DASYYL010000216.1:0-3781 GCA_035933915.1 Verrucomicrobiia bacterium | reverse complement strand
GCGACACCGTCGTTACCGCAACCAACGATTATGAACTTTTGGGGACCTACGCCGTCCGCCGCACCAACGGCTCTCTAACCATGCTGGTCATCAATAAAAGCTCCTGCTCCAACCTCACCGCCCAAATCAATCTGAACGGCTCCGTGCCCTATTCCACCGCAACGGTCTATTCCTACGGCATTCCAGAGGATTTGACGGCGGATACGGGAGTTGGCTCCCTCGACGTTGCCCAGACAACCATCTTCGGCGTCGGTGCCAGGTTTCTCGGGACGTTTCCGTCCTTTTCGGCCAACGTGCTTGTATTTGCGCCGACAGCGCCGCTCTTGTTGGCTTCGCCGCAGGCCTCCGATCGCTTTATTTTCCAGGTGACGGGACAATCCGGGGTGCCGTATGTGATTGAAAGCTGCACCAATTTGCTCTCTCCCAATTGGATAGCGATATCCACGAACAAGCCGGCGTCCAGCTCGTTTTCCGTTACCAATTCCGTCTCGTCAACGCAGCGATTTTATAGGGCCATCTGGCAACCCTAGCATTTCCCGCACGAAGCATGAAAAGAATAAGTGTCAATCTGGCGCAATACACCTGGAGACATGTGTCCGTGCATCATTGTCATCAATTTTCACGACTTTGATAAAAGCGATTCGGAGTTATTCTTTTGATACATCCAAACAGCAATCGCATGATACTGTATCCTGATACCGGCAGACTCGCCGGTTGGTGGCCCAAAGCGGGAGTGTTTTCTCTCATCCTGGCTTTGGCCGCCGGCGGTGGATGCGGGAAGTCGCAAAGTTCCCCGCCCCCGACTGTGTCCTCAGCGGCCACCAATTCAACTGCGGTCCCTGTCGCCGCGCCGACCACGCAGGCAATTACACCTACAGCCGCGCCTGCGCCGAGCCGGAGTGCACTGACGATTCCATCCACCGCTGGTTCAGCAGTGACACCCCTTCAAATGCTCAACCGGGCAATGGTAAACTGGACCATGCAACATGGCCGGCGTCCCCAGTCCTTTGAGGAATTTGCCAGCACCGCGAATATAACAATACCTGATCCGCCGCCCGGCAAAAAATACGCTTTCGGAGGAAGAGGATGGATTGTCCTGGTCAACGCAAACCAATAAGAATCATGCACATTCAGAGTGATTTGCTGCGAAACCCGACCGTAAAACCGAAAGTGCGAGACGCCGGTGCCTTTACCCTCATCGAGCTTCTGGTGGTCATCGCGATCATCGCCATCCTGGCGGCGATTTTGTTGCCGGTTCTGCAAAGTGCCCAGGTTACAGCCAAGCGCGCCCAATGTGCAAACAACATGAAACAACTCGACACTGGCCTTTTGACCTTTACCGCTGATAACAACAATACGTACCCGCCTTCAAGCTGGTATAGTAGTGCCGGCACAGTTACCTGGGACACCTTGATATACGACAACGTCGGCGGTGGCGGACTCAGCCAGAGCCAAATGGCTCTGTCCATTTATGCGGGTGATACTGAAAGTGCCGAAGCGCAGGGCGCCGCGCTCGGACTCCCAATTTTCAGATGTCCTTTTGACACGTTTCCCAAAATGAACTATGTCACGGAGTTCGACGATGCCATAAGAAGTTATGCCATGCAGTGCGGGAATAATTATTGGGATTTGAATCCCAAGAACGGATTGCCCAACATCAACAGCGCAGCCAACTTTGGAGGCATTGGAATTAGTTGGAATGATCCAAGTGCCACAGCTGTGAATTGGAATCCACCCGGCTACCCGGAGTCTGTGATCCGCCACCCGAGCGGCACGATTTTGCTGGTGGAACTGTCTAATTCGCAGGACTGCGAAGGAAATTCCTGGACGTCCTGGTGTGTGGGACCGTATGGTTCCGGTTCCGGTCTTAACCAGATAGACCCCGCTGTCACGGCAGATAATCCGCAAACGACGGGCATGAGTGAAGGCTTCCTGTTGTATCCGGCGCAACGCAATCGGTTTAACTACGCCTTCCATGACGGTCACGTCGAATCGCTCATGTGGCAACAAACAGTGAACGCACCAAAAGGGCCCGGCGGTATCGTGAATTACAACACTCCCAGTGGTATGTGGGGTGTCAAGACTGCGGACTAACCTTCAATTGCTTTCTTTTCTATCTCGCAGCCCTGGCAAGGCGGTAAAACCTTTCAATGCGATTGAGATGACAACTACCTCCCTGATGCGTGCCCTTTCGGCTGGTATATGTGTTGCGTTGGTTGCTACGCGGCTTGCGGCTGCCGATTTACCGCGGGAACATCTCTCGCTCGACACGAACTGGAAATTTCACCTTGGCGACGATTGGCCAAATGCACTGGACCTCGTAAGTTCCGGCACCGGTTCCGGCCCCGCCTCAGAGTATTTTTCCGACGTTTACTGGCGCACCGTCAACCTGCCGCATGATTGGGCCGTCGAATTGCCGTTTGACTGGGCAGCGGATGGCAGCCATGGTTTCAAGACCCTTGGCCGAAGTTATCCTTCGAACAGCATTGCCTGGTATCGCCGCACCTTTGACCTGCCGGAAAATGATTCGGGTAAACGCATTTGGCTAACATTTGACGGCGTAATGCACGATGCGACGGTGTGGGTCAACGGCTGGTTGGTGCGCCGGCACGAGGGAGGCTATTACCCGTTCCGTGAGGACATCACTGACGTGGTGCGTTTTGGCGGTGAAAACACGATCGCCGTGCGTGTGGATGCAACGGAATCTGAAGGCTGGTTTTATGAAGGCGCAGGCATCTACCGGCATGTTTGGTTAGATGTAACGGCGCCGGTGGCCGTCGCGCCGGACGGTATATTTGTCTATTCCGCCTTCGAGCATAATATTCCGTCTGGTCACGCCACAATCCACGTTGAAGCTACTCTGCTTAATACACTCACCAATACCGCCGCAGCAACCGTCAAGTGCCAGATCATTTCTCCCGACGGTAAACTGCAAAGGCAATTCTCCCAATCGGGAGAATTGAAAGGCCAGTCAAGCGGTGTGATTAAATTGAAATCAAGGGTTTCATCGCCGGTTCTTTGGTCGCCCGAATCGCCAAAACTCTACCAGCTGAACACGATGGTTTTTGCAGCCGGCAAAATGGTTGACCAAATGACAACGTCGTTCGGTATCCGTACTGTTGACTTTGATCCAAACAAAGGATTTCTTTTGAATGGAAAGCGTTACGAAATTTATGGCACCTGCAATCATCAGGATCATGCCGGCGTGGGCGCGGGGATTCCGGACGCGTTACAGGCGTTTCGCGTTGGAAAACTTAAGCAGGCCGGTTGTAACGCTATTCGCACGTCCCACAATCCGCCGACTCCTGAATTATTGGACGCCTGCGACCGGCTCGGAATGCTGGTTCTCGACGAGAGCCGATTGATGGGCAGTGATTCAGAGAACATGAAGAAATGGGACGACCAAATTCGCCGCGACCGCAGCCATCCGAGCGTTGTGATTTGGTGCATTGCCAACGAGCAATTCATGGTGCAAGACACCCCGCAGGCAGGAGAAGTGGCGCGAACAATGGAGAATTATGCCAATAAGCTGGATCCGACGCGGCTCGTCACTTATGCCTCGCCGGAAGGAGACGTTTTCCGCGGCATAAATTCCGTCATTGAAGTTCGTGGGTGGAATTACCATTACGGTCCGGACATGGACCAATACCACTCCACGCATCCGAACCAACCAAACGTCGGTACCGAGCAGGCCAGCGTCGTTAGCGACCGGGGAATTTATACCAACGACGAAACAGGCGGCTATGTGACCTCCTATGATGTCCGCCGCGCCGGTTGGGAT
>DASYYL010000070.1:0-24584 GCA_035933915.1 Verrucomicrobiia bacterium | reverse complement strand
CAGAGTCTAGCGCGAAGAACGCGAAGGAGGAGGAAGGGCGTTTTGAACGATAAACGCGATTTGAAAGCGGTGTCATCCCGATGCGTCGGGACACTCCACGACGCAAGCGCGGTGCGTTGGGTCTTGGGCAATGTTCGGTTTTCTTTTTGGTGTTTCGTTGTTATTTTTCCCGTGGCGTGCCTAAAACCAACTCCATCGAACTGCCTGATTGCGAGCCGATTCCGATTTTATACGAAGACCGCTCGGTGATCGCCGTGGACAAGCCGCGCGGATGGATGCTTGTGCCGCATTCGTGGCAGAAAACAAACTGGAACCTGCAGGCGGCCATTACGTCCTCGATTGCCGCGCGTGATTTCTGGGCGCGCTCGCGCAGCCTGAAATTTCTACGACATATACATCGGCTCGACGCTGATACCACCGGCATCCTTCTTTTTGGCAAAAGCCCCGGCGCGGTTGAGACGTTCTCTGATTTATTTGAGGGACGCAAAATGGAGAAGACTTATCTGGCCATTGTCGTGGATCTAAGTGGGAACACCCTAAAGGGTGGGCACCGAACGGAGTGGACTTCCCGCCTCAAACTCGCGCCTGACCCAAGACAACCGGGCAGAATGATGGTAGATACTCGCCATGGCAAAGAATCAGAAACGCATTTCAAGGTTTTGGAAACAGCTGGTAAATTTACGCTTGTCGAAGCAAAGCCGGTCACGGGCCGAACGCACCAGATTCGCATCCATCTGCTGGAATCAAGCCTGCCGATTGTCGGCGATGAACTCTATGGCAAGCGTGAGGGCAAATTGCCATTGGGGTTGAGGGCGATCAGATTGGCATATACGGATCCGTTTACGAGAAAGCGGGTGGAAATTTCAGCGCCGGTGGAACGGTTTTTGAAAGAGTTTGGATTTATCGCGCCGACGCCGGGTTGGGGAACCCGGCCTACATGACGGCACGTGTTTTTGAGGATGACGATGATTTGTTAGTCACTGTTTGCCCTTGACGAGTGCATCCACCACCGCGGGATCGGCCAGGGTCGTGGTATCGCCGATTTGGTCCGTTTGGTTTTCGGCGATTTTGCGGAGGATGCGGCGCATGATTTTGCCGGAGCGGGTCTTGGGAAGGGCCGGGGCGAATTGGATTTTGTCCGGCACGGCGATGGCGCCGATTTCTTTGCGCACGTGTGTCGCCAGTTCTTTTTTCAGATCGTCGCTGTCCGAAATTCCATCTTTCAATGTCACAAACGCGTAGAGTGCCTGTCCTTTGATGTCGTGGGGCATGGGCGCAACGGCGGCTTCGGCGACTTTGGGATGACTGACGAGGGCGCTTTCGACTTCCGCGGTGCCGATGCGATGGCCTGAGACATTCACAACGTCGTCCACGCGGCCGAGCAGCCAGTAATCGCCGTCGTCATCCACGCGGCAGCCGTCGCCGGTGAAATACATGTTCTTGAACGTGCAGAAATAGGTGTTGATGAATCGGTCGTGGTCGCCCCAGGTCGTGCGCATGATGCCGGGCCAGGGTTTTTTGATGCAGAGTTTGCCGCCTTCGTTTGGCGCGCATTGGCTTCCATTGTCGCGCAGGACGACGGGTTCCACGCCGAAGAAAGGACGGGACGCGCTGCCGGGTTTCAAGGTGTGAACGCCGGGCAGGGGAGTAATTAAATGGCCGCCGGTTTCCGTTTGCCACCATGTATCCACAATCGGGCAGTGGGCTTTGCCGATAATGTTGTAATACCAAATCCATGCTTCGGGATTAATCGGTTCGCCGACTGTGCCCAGGACACGCAGGGAGCTGAGGTCATGTTGCCCGGGCCATTCATTGCCCAGGCGAATAAGCGCGCGAATGGCTGTGGGCGCGGTGTAAAAGCTTGTAACCTTGAATTTTTCGACGATTTTCCAAAAACGTCCCGCGTCGGGAAAAGTTGGAATCCCTTCAAACATGAGCGTGGTCGCGCCGTTGCAAAGCGGGCCGTAAACGACGTAGCTGTGGCCGGTCACCCAACCGATGTCCGCGGTGCAAAAATAAATATCATCGTTGTGGATATCGAAAACGTATTTATGGGTCAGCGCGTTCCAGAGCAGATAGCCCGCGGTGCTGTGAACCACGCCCTTGGGTTTGCCCGTTGAGCCGGAGGTGTAAAGAATGAACAGAAAATCTTCCGCATTCATCCTTTCCGGCGGACAATCTGCCGACGCCTTCGGCATCAGATCGTGAAGCCAGAGGTCGCGGCCGCTAACAATATTGCAGGGAGCGTCGTTGCGTTTGGCGACGATGACCTTTTCAATGCACGGCGTCTTTTTCAGTGCCTCGTCCGCGATTTCTTTGAGCGGAATGGATTTGCCGCCGCGCAACGACACGTTCGCGGTGATCAACACTTTGCAGGACGAATCATTGATGCGATCTGAGAGGGAATCGGCGCTGAAGCCGCCGAATACCACGGAATGAATCGCGCCGACCCGCGCGCAGCCGAGCATGGCGACGGCGGCTTCGGGTATCATCGGCATGTAAATGGCCACGCGGTCGCCCTTTTTTACGCCGAGAGATTTGAGCACATTCGCGAATTTGCAAACCTCTTTGTGCAGTTCCGCATAGGTAATGCGTTTGACGTCCTCTTCCGGTTCGCCCTGCCAAATGATGGCGACTTTATGGCGGATTTTGGTTTTCAGGTGGCGATCCAGGCAATTGGCCGTGAGGTTCAGTTGGCCGTCCTCAAACCAAGTATGCTCGATTTTGCGGGCGTCGGTGTCCCAGACATATTTGCAGGCGACCGTGGGTTTTTGGAACCATTCCAATGTTTGGGCCTGTTCCAGCCAGAATTTGTCCGGTTCGCGGATTGACCGGGCGTACCAGTCCGCATATTGCGCGGCTTTGATGTGCGCCCGGTGGATGATCTTCGGCGACGGTGGAAATGTGCGGCTTTCGTGCAGCAACGATGCGGTCGAAACAATCTCGCTCATGATTGGATATACCTGATAATTAACGGAAAGGAAGGTTTTGGAAAAGAAATTTTGCTTTTCCCTGCCGACGAACGCTTTACGCTTGCCGTTGGGTATGTGGTGAAGCAACCTTTTTTATGAACGCCATCTTTCGCGGGTTTTCAGAGCGGATTTGTATTTCACTGTTCATTGTGTTAGGTGCCGTTGGCCGGCTTTCTGCCCAGACATCCAACGGTCAGACCGGGTCGGACACCAATTCTGAACAGATCGCCGCGCTTCAACTGCAATTGACGAATGCCTGGCATCAGGTGGAAGCGATCGTCAATCAACCGGTTACAGCATATCGGCGCGACGCAGGCTACGATGTGTCCGTTTACCGTCCGGGCTGGTTTCATCCGGGCGCAATGACTCCGGATTTCAACAGAGTTGACGTTCGGAAGAGCCAGCAGTTGGTTTACACGAGTCCATGGGTCAGTTCCGACCTCAACCCCAATATGATGTTTCGTGGCAGCGACCTCGAATTCAACGCGAATACAAAGTTGTTTTACACGAACCGCGATCTCCCCAAGAAAAGGCTGACGGAAGCGGACATGCTTCAAATTAATTCGCTGTATCGGATCATTGGGCATTGCCAGTCAGAAATCGACCGGATACAAAATCCTCTTGAGGCTGACTCGACCACAGTGGACACGCAGGACGATACCAACGGCGCCCCGCC
Organism: Verrucomicrobiia bacterium; assembly: GCA_035933915.1. Classification (GTDB taxonomy): domain Bacteria; phylum Verrucomicrobiota; class Verrucomicrobiia; order Limisphaerales; family UBA11358; genus UBA11358. The sequence goes on along the minus strand of DASYYL010000070.1, from coordinate 20,936 downwards.
ACCCAAGGCGATTGCGGTCATTGAGCGGATCCCGCAACAAACCCGGATTTTTTATGGCAGCATCATTATCGGAGCATTGGTCGTGGCGGTAGTTGGGATGCGGTTAATCAGGAAAAAGTCTGATTAAACGTACAATCCGCGGTTCTCAGGATGGTTGATTTTGGCTTTCCGGTGTTATCTGTCTGATCCGTCATATCGGTCTTATTTCCGGGCCAATCGCGGCGTGATTTCGAGCGCGAGGACGAGGATGGGGCGCCGCGTTCGTCCCGAGACTTCGGCGTGGCAGGCGAGAGGGATTTTTAGGGATTCCTAAAAAAATGTGTTGCGCAGACCCCGTGACGCAGCTTAATGATTCGCGTCAACATAATGGGTAAAGCACTCATCATAGCGGAAAAACCGTCCGTCGCCGGGGACATTGCCAAGGCTCTGGGCGGTTTTAACAAAAGCGCTGATTTCTTTGAAAGCGCCGATTACGTGATTTCTTCGGCAGTCGGACACTTGCTCGAATTGGTCCCGCCCGAAGGCGTGGAGGCCAAAAAAGGCAAGTGGACGTTCGCGCATTTGCCGGTTATTCCCGACCATTTTGATCTGAAGCCGATTGAACGGAATGAAAACCGTCTCAGAGTCCTGCTCAAACTCATCAAGCGCAAGGACGTGGACCGGCTGGTTAATGCCTGCGACGCCGGGCGTGAGGGCGAACTGATTTTCCGTTACATCGTTCAATATGCCAAGAGCGACAAACCGATCCAGCGTCTGTGGCTGCAAAGCATGACGGCGGCGGCGATTCGCGACGGATTTGCCCAGTTGCGGCGCGATGAGGAGATGATTCCGCTGGCGGACGCGGCCGTTTGCCGCAGCGAGAGCGACTGGCTCGTAGGTATCAACGGGACGCGCGCCATGACGGCCTTTAACTCGAAGACCGGGGGCTTTTATCTGACGACCGTGGGCCGCGTCCAAACGCCGACGCTGGCCATCCTGGTCGAGCGCGAGGGAAAAATTAAAAAATTCGTGCCGCGCGAGTATTGGGAAATACACGGCACGTTCGCGGCGCAGGCGGGGGAATATACAGGCCGATGGTTTGACGAGAAATTTGCAAAGCGCGATGGCGATGAACATCTCCGGGCTGAACGCGTGTGGGAACTGGCGCGCGCGGAGGAGATCCAAAAAAAGTGCCTGGGCAAAATCGGAATCGTCACAGAGGAAAGCAAGCCCACGACGTCGCTTTCGCCACTGCTTTATGATTTGACGAGTTTGCAACGCGAGGCAAATGGTCGTTTTGGTTTTTCGGCCAAAGGCACGCTCGCATTGGCGCAGGCGCTCTATGAAAAGCACAAAGTACTGACGTATCCGCGAACGGATTCGCGCGCATTGCCGGAGGATTACATCGGGACGGTCAAAAACACCATGGAGATGCTGCAGGGCACGAGTTATTCGCCGTTTGCGGGAACGATTTTAAAAAACGATTGGGTCAAGCCAAACAAGCGGATTTTCAACAACGCAAAAATTTCGGATCACTTTGCGATTATTCCGACGCTCGTGGCCCCGAAACATCTCAGCGAGCCCGAGCAAAAGCTTTATGATTTAGTCACAAAACGGTTCTTGGCGATTTTCTATCCGCCCGCGGAATTTCTGGTGACGACTCGCATTACACGCGTGGAAAGCGAGCCGTTTAAGAGCGAAGGCAAGGTGATGGTGAAGGCCGGCTGGATGGAAGTCTATGGGAAGGAAGCCGATTCGGACGAATCGCCCACGCTCGCGCCCGTTCAGCCAGAGGAGCAGGTGAAGACGATCAAGGTGGATGTGCAGGCCAATGTCACGAAGCCGCCGGCGCGTTATAGCGAAGCAACGCTGCTGTCGGCGATGGAAGGGGCGGGAAAACTGGTGGACGATGAAGAATTGCGCGCGGCCATGAGTGAGAAAGGCCTGGGCACGCCAGCCACACGCGCGCAGATTATTGAGGGGCTGATTTTGGAAAAATATATCGTCCGCAACGGGCGCGAATTGCAGCCGATGGCAAAGGCGTTTCAATTAATTACGCTGCTCAACGGACTGGGTGTCCAGGAATTGACGATGCCTGAATTGACGGGCGAATGGGAATTCAAGTTGAACCAAATGTCGCGCGGCAAATTGAAGCGCCCGGATTTCATGCGCGAGATTGCAGCGTTCACGCGTGACATTGTGCAAAAAGCGCGCAGCCACGACAGCGATACCATTCCCGGCGATTTCGGGACGTTGAAAATACCCTGTCCGAAGTGCGGCGGCGAGGTCCACGAGAATTACAAGAAATTCCAATGTCAGAAATGCGATTTTAATCTTTGGAAAAACGTCCTGGGACGGCAGCTTGAAATTCCTGAAGTTGAAGAGTTGATAGAGAAGAAACAGGTCGGTCCGTTGCAGGGATTTCGCAGTTCGAAGGGATTTCCTTTTGCGGCAATCATAAAGATGAAGCCGGATTTCACGACCGAATTTGATTTTGGCCAGGACAAAAAGGAAAACGGCGAGGATTCCGCGCCGGTGGATTTCACCGGCAAAGAGCCGCTCGGGAAATGCCCCAAATGCGGCGGAAACGTTTATGACGCCGGGATGAATTATATCTGCCAGAACGCCACAGGGCCGTCGAAGACCTGCACATTCAAGACGGGTAAAATTATTTTGCAGCAGGAATTTCCGCCTGAACAGGTGAAGAAGTTGCTGGCCGAAGGCAAAACAGATTTGCTCAAAGGATTTGTTTCGAAGAAAACCAATCGCAAGTTTGAGGCGTACCTGATTGTAAAAGACGGCGGGACGAAATTTGAATTTCCGGTGCGCGAACGGAAAGCCCGCGGCGCCAAAGATGGGAAATCGGCTGAACCCCCGCCTAAAATTGATCTTGCCGGCAAGGCGGTGGTTGGAAAATGTCCCAAATGCGGCGGCAAGGTGTTTGACACAGAAATCGGTTATATTTGCGAACGGTCGCAGGCGGATTCAAAACCTTGTAAATTCAAGATCAGCAGGGTAATTGCGCAACAGCCTATCGAGCCGGCGCAGGCATCGAAAATTATCGAAGCCCACAAAAGCGATTTGTTGGATAAATTTATTTCAAAGGCCGGCAAGCCGTTTTCCGCGTATCTGGTCATGGATGAAAAGGGCAAGATCACGTTTGATTTTCCGCCACGGGAATAGCGGTTCGATGTGGTGAAATGCAATACGGCCCCTCACCTCACCCTGAACCGGTAGAACATTGCCGTCCGGAAGGATCTCCCTCACCCCATCCCTCTCCCGCTGGGAGAGGGGGAATCGTCGCCCGATGTTTTGTAGCGACTAACGATAACACTGGTTCAGGATTATTCCCCGCACCCCAGCATGAGACCACTTGAGGATTGCAGGCTGTACACATTTGTCGATACAGCGTATCTGAAGGGGCGCGCGCCGGAAACGATCGCCCAACAGCTATGTGATGGTGGCAGTGATTTGATCCAGTTGCGAGCCAAAGGGGTTTCGCAGGATGAAATCCGCCGGATGGCTGAACGCATCGTTCCGATTACCAAAAGAGCCGGCGTTGGCCTGGTGATTAACGATTATCCGGAGATTGCGGGCGAGGTTGGCGCGGAGTTTTGTCATTTGGGCCAGGAAGATTACGGGGAATTCAAAAGGAAAAAGGCAAAAGGAAAAATTTCTGACGGTCAGATAAAATTAGGGCTTTCCACTCATTCACCTCATGAAGCAGGAGAGGCGATAAGAGAAGGCACAGATTATATTGCGATTGGACCGGTCTATGCGACCGGAACAAAACCGGGAAGAAAGCCGGTCACGTTGGAATATGTGCAGTGGGCGGCGCAGCACGTGAAGGTGCCGTGGTTCGCGATTGGAGGGATTAATTTGGAGAATCTGGATGAGGTTCTGGCGGCAGGCACGAAAAGGATTTGCGTGGTATCGGCGGTGCTTAACGCGCCGGGTGTGGCGGAGGCGTGTTTGGAATTTCGAAAACATTTGAGCGCCAACGGCTGACCTTCATAAAGCACCAAATTCCAAAGGCTGAGCACCAGAGAATTTTCAGGTATCAAGCCAACTAAATTGGTGTCCTCAGTGTCTTGGTTCTCTGGATTTTGGCGCCTGAAGGCTGGTCCTTTTGTCAGTGCGTGACGACGATCTCCATTTGCCCTTCGCGGCGGGGGACATTGAGGGCGACTTTGCCATCGCGGCGAATTAGAGAAATATCGACGATGCTGGAATTGATTTTGAGGTTTTTGATTTCCAGTCGCCGGACAGATTCGGGCAGGTGCGGATTATCAAAATAAAGCCGATGGGCTTCTGCATCGATGCGCGCGCCCAGGGCAGCCTGGAGCACGAAGAAAGCGGCGGCGGACGACCATGCCTGCGGATTGCAGGCCACTGGATACAGCGTCGGGCCTTCGCCATCGCGGCGCTCGAAGCCACAGTATAATTCCGGAAGGCGGACGAGTTCCATAAATTGGCTGGCGTCGAATAACGCGCTCAGGATGCGAATGGCGGCTTCTTTGAAGCCGTAACGCGCCAATCCATAGGCAATGAGCGCATTGTCGTGCGGCCAAATGGACCCGTTGTGATAGGACATGGGATTGTAGCGGGCTTCCGACGTGGCGATAGTGCGCACACCCCAGCCGCTAAAAAATGCATCGTTCATCAGCCCATCTTTGATTTTTGCCGCGGCTTCCGGCTGCGCGATTCCCGTAAACAGACATTGACCGGCGTTTGAGGCACGGATGCAGCAGGGTTCTTTTTTCCCGTCCAACGCGATGGCGTAGCTGCCGATTTTTTCGCACCAAAACGCCTCATGGAACCGTTTTTTGAGTCGATGGGCCGCTAGCCGGAGTTCGTGCGCCCGATCGCGATGTCCCAAAACTTCGGCCAACCGGGCGGCTTTGAGTTTTGCCTCGTAGACGTACCCCTGAACTTCACACAAGGCAACCGGGGGCTTTACGAGCGTTCCGTCCGCGTAAAAAACGGAATCTTCGGCGTCCTTCCATCCCTGGTTGCTCAGGCCGCCACTCGCACGGCGGCAGTATTCAACGAAACCGTCGCCGTCGCAATCGCCGTATTTTTCGATCCATTCCAGCGCGCGCTCGATATTTGGCCAAATTTGAGCGATGAATTCCTTGTCGGCGGTCCGTTCGAAATAATGGCCGGCCAGAAGCAGCCACAGGGGCGTGGAATCGATCGAGCCGTAATAACTTCCAAAGGGGACTTCGCCTCGCGAAACCATTTCTCCTTTGCGTTCTTCGTGCAAGATTTTGCCCGGCTCGGCGTCTTTGGCGGGGTCGAAATCGGTGGCCTGGCGCGAGGCGAGGTGCGCGAGGACCGCCTTGGCGATTTCGGGTTGTAGCCAAAGCATTTCCAGGGCTGTGATAATTCCATCCCGGCCAAAAATGCAACTGAACCAGGGGATGCCGGCGTAGGGATACGGGCCGACGGTCGTTTGGGTGAGAAGCAGGTGCAAATCCGCGCGCGAGCGAACAATCCATTCATTGAATTGGGGATTTGATGTTTCGATGATTGCGAGATTTTTACGATATTTCTCGTAGGCAACATGGACAACGTCGAATGCGGAATGGAAAGAGTGGTCTTTGATTTTTCGTTTGCCCGCGACATAAATAATCCGACAGTCCAGAACCTTTTTCTCGCGTGGCTTGAGTTTCATTTCGAAAACGGCGCGGTCGTGGGCAATTTTTGAAGGCTTTAGGCTAAAATTTAAACGGGTTTGGCGATGGACTGAATCGAGGCCGTCATAGGACAAAATCACTTCGTCGGACGACATCACAGGCTCACGAAGCTTGCCGCTCTGCTTTCTAGCATTGCCGCGGATTTCAAATAGGTCCACATAGTCCGCTTTGAATTCCAGTCCGACAATCAGCGCGACTGGATCGAGGCCGAAGTTGGAAATCTCGATTCGTTCAAAGCAATTATTGTCCAGAAGGAAAATGGTTCGCACGAAATGGATGGTGCCTTGCTGGACGGCTGTCCGATTCGGGACGGGAAGAGGCGGATTTGTGAGGTCAACGATCAGGAAGTCGTTGTCCTCGCGAACGTTTGAACTCAACAGCAATGGGCTGCCGCCATTCACGAGCAGCTTCCAGCGGGAAAGGAATCGCGTGCCTTCGTGAAAGATTCCCTGGTTTTCAAAACCCAGCGGACGAATGTCGCCGTGCCGGTCAAAAATGGCAAACGTGTCGGCGTGCTTGAGGATACGCGCGCCCGTATCTGCAATCGAGGCGTTGGCCCGGATGTAATAATGGCCCTGGACTTCAATGATGTCGCTCATAGCGTCAAGCTAAGCTGCCTCTGCGACGATGTTGGCGGGTTCGGATCCACCGTCGGCGGCGATGAGTTTTTTGTAGACTGCGAGGTAGTTTCGCGCCATGCGGATTGCGGAGAAGCGCTCCTCGAAAACGTCGCGGCAGCGTTTGCGGGATAATTGGCCGATTTGCCCGACCGCTTTCCCGGCATCGCCAAGGTTTTCCACAACAAATCCCGTTACTCCGTCGTCAATGATTTCCGGCACTGAGCCGCGGCGGCGGGCGATGACGGGCGTGCCGCACGCCAGCGATTCGATCATTGCCAAACCAAATGGCTCGGGCCAGTCTATCATAAAGAGCAGCGCCATGGCGTTTCCAAGAAATTCCCTTTTTTCCAGTTCGTTGATTTCGCCGATGAATTCAACGTCGTTGTTTAACAATGGTTTGACGATTGTTTCGAAATATTCCCGGTCAATATTGTCCACCTTGGCCGCGATTTTGAGCGGAATGCCGGCTTGCCTTGCCACTTCGATGGCATCATCCACGCGTTTTTCCGGGCTGATGCGTCCGAGAAACGCGAGATATTGGCCCGGTCTTTCGTTAAGGCTGTAGAGCTTTTCCGGTATGCCGTGGTAGACGGTGGCTTGCCAATTTGCCCAGGCGAGGGGAAGACGCTGGCGATTTGAAATGGAGATGAGCGGCTGGTCGTCGAATTCGCGGTAGAGGTTTTGAAGGTTTGGAATATCGAGCCGACCGTGCAGGGTGGTGACGTGCGGCGTATCCATCCTGCGCAGGAGCGGATATGCGCCGTAGTCAATATGTGAATGGACGATGTCAAAATCACCGGATTCCTGGAGCACGATTTCCGCGAGCAAAACGTGGTCTGCGTGACTATCAATGCTGGATTTATCGAGGCGTAGCGCGTTTTGGCAGGCGGGCCGCAATTCGGCCGAGGTGACGGAATCGCCGCTGGCATACAGGGTTACATGATGTCCAAGGCTGACGAGGGCCTCCGTAAGATAGGAAACGACTCTTTCCGTTCCTCCGTAAAATTTGGGCGGGACACTTTCATAAAGCGGGGCAACTTGCGCGATTTTCAAACTATTCTCCATGGCACATAGAATCTAACCCATAATGATGGGGCTTCAACTGCCTGCGTGAAAAAATGTTATAAATGATGAGGGTGCGGGTTGTATCAGGTTGGCCAAATGGCCGGAAAATGCGTTTGGGTCCAGAGAAACCCTTTACCTGAACCTGCCGCGTCCGAACCTGCGCCGCGTGAGGGCACGCGACCTACAAAATCCGCCAACGCTTGTACCCCAGGTACCCATCACGGCGCTCCGGTCTGGTTCATGGTGCCAAGCTAGGCGAGCGAAATCTTAAGGTGCTCACCGTGAACCTCGGCATAACGTCACAGGTCTCCATATCGTTAGTCGCACAACTCTGGACGACCTGCGGGTTGGGAAACCCGCGATTGGTTCGCTCCCTCCCGCTCGCTCGGCCCTACGGCCTTACCCTCGCTTTGCTCAGGCAATCCCTTTCGCGGCTTCCCAAGCCACTCAAGTCAGCAGGTTTGAAAACCTGCGCTACGGTTCCGGGCTCAATGCGCAAAAGTGAGATGCGACTCGCCACTCATTAATTGTTATTTATACGTTGACAAGACTTGTTCCAGGATGGTATAAGCAACGTCGATTGCGCTTAATCGCTTTTCGGATCCCAAGTGGGTTTTGGGGGATTATTGTGGTGGCCATGGCGTTGGTTCTGCCACATGCCAGGGCGGTAAATGTATTGACGGAACACAACGACCTTTCGCGCACTGGCGCCAATACTTCGGAAAATATATTGACACCCGGCAATGTGGCAGCTTCGTTCGGGAAACTTTTCACCGATAACGTGGACGCACAGGTTTATGCTCAACCGCTTTATGTCCAGAATCTGAATATTGGGGGCGGAACTCACAACGTGGTTTATGTCTGCACCGAAAGCAACAGTGTGTACGCGTTTGACGCGGACACTGTCAGTAACCTTTATTGGCACGCCAACTTCGGCACGCCGTATTCGCCGGCTACGTGCGGTGATTTGTCACCGGTAGTGGGTATTACCAGCACTCCGGTCATTGATTTAAACAGCGGCACAATTTATGTGGAAACGAAATTGGCGTCGGGAAACCACGAGTTACATGCGCTGAGCATAACCAACGGCAGTGAGAAATTCGGCGGACCAGTGACGCTGGCGGCCACTGGTTTTACCGGCAGTATCCAGCATCAGCGATCAAGCCTGCTTCTATTGAACGGTGTGGTTTATCTGGGGTTTGCCTCGCATTGCGACCAGGGGGCTTATCACGGTTTTTTGCTGGGCTATAACGCGACCAACCTTTTACGATTGTATACTTTTAACACAACGCCCGGCGGCAGCGAGGGCGGGATTTGGTCCTGCGGCATGGCGCCGGCGGCGGACACGAATGGAAATATTTACGTCATGACCGGAAATGGCACGTTTGACGGCAGCCAAAACTTCGGTCAGTCGATGATTAAATTGAGCGGCAGTTTGTCCGTGGAAGATTATGCCACCCCGGCGAATTGGTCATCGCTCAGTTCAGCGGATTTGGATTTTGGTTCAGGCGGGGTGGTATTGTTGCCGCCGCACTATGCGGTGGGCATCGGCAAGGACACGAACCTGTGCATGGCCGACATCAACAATATGGGTCATGTCGGTGGTTTTGCGCAAACGTTCACAGCCGAGTCTTCACAAGGAGACGTCGTCGGCAAATCACCGGTGTATTGGCAGGGACCAACAACGGGGTACCTGTTCCTGATGCACGCCAATAATCCGACAAAATTATTCCAATATTCGAACGGCAGCATCAACACAACGCCGTTGGTTGGCACGTTTCCGGAGAGCGACCGGCCTGGCGGACTCACGCTTTCGGCCAACGGAACGACCAATGGCATATTGTGGGAAATGGGAAGCGACAGCAATTTGCGGGCATATAACGCGGTGAAGTTTCCGAAGGTGCTTTGGACGGGAAGTGTAGGCAGCTATGTAAAAATGCAGTGCCCGACAATCGCCAATGGAAAGGTGTATGTGGGCACGTCCAGTAATTTGGGGGTGTGGGGGCTGACAAACTTTCTTTATATGCAGAGCGGCGTGAAGGATCCCCAGCTTAGCTGGGCCGCGGGAAAATTGTTGGAGGCAACCAATCTCTCAGGCCCGTGGGGAGCCATTTCCACCAACTCGCCTTACACGGTCGTGCCGACTAACGGTCAGACGTTCTATCGATTGATTTTACCCTGATCGTTTGATGGCTGGGCTATATTCGGGGGAACCTAAAACGCACCCTTTTCACTCGTCACCAAAAAGGTATTTTGGTGTCGCAAATGGCCTGCCTAGCCATACCGAAGGAAAAGAAGCACCACGGCTGAAAACATTCACGACATGAACAACAAATCAAAAGGGAAATCCCAGGCAAAAAATCTTCTGGAAGTGGTGACGAGTGGCGACTTGAACCAAGTACAGAAATTGATCGAAGCTGGCGCGGATATATTGAGTTGGTCAAACTCCTTTGGGATTCAGGTGTGCCTGGAAAAGGAAAGAATTCCACCTTCGTGGTTGACGCCACTCGGCGGAATGATGTGCCTGCCATTCGAAGATTGGTGGCGGAGGGTGTGGATGTGAACGTGCCGGATCCGCTGACGGACAAGCGCACCCTGATTGTAGCCGCGCAAGATGGGAACCCGGAAGCTACGGCGGCATTGGTGGCCGGAGGCGCCGCAGTAAATGCTCCCACGCGTGAGCTGTCGCCACTTTGGCACGCGGTCTATGGATTGGGAGAGCGGCGTGATAAACAATGCACGCCGGAGCTTCTTGAACGTTATATTGGCGTGGCGAACATTTTGCTGGCCGCTGGCGCACGGCCAAAAACCGCCCTTGAGTGGCAGGCGAATTTGAGTAAATGTGGCCCGCTTGTGGACTTTCTTAGGGCGGCTGGTAAAAAATAGAGGCGTCACTTCTCGGTCACCGTTTAGAACAAAAAACGCGGCGGACTGCTGTTTTCACACCCGGACTTACAGTAATCCGCCGCTTCCATTCGCACGAATGGAATTTTACCGAGTCGGCGGGGGGCCGGGCGGTCCGCCGTTGGGCGCGTCGTCGGGAGGAGGACCTTGTGGCGGCCCGTCATTCGAACCGCTATCACCCATGTCGCGAGGCGGCGGCGGGCAAAATTCGTCGCGCGTTAATCGACCATCGCCGCTTTTATCGAGAGTTTTAAGCTCTGCCGGCGCATTGGCAATTTCGCTCGCGTCAATGACGCCATCGTGGTTGACGTCTAGCGCTTCGATCAGAGGCGAGGGCGGAGGACGGAAGTTTTGACTGTCCGCATTCGGAGGGCGCGGTGGCAGATATTCATCCGTAGTCAATTGGCCGTCGCCGTTTTTATCCAGGGTCAATAGTTCGGCGCTGGCATTGGCGATTTCGTTAGAATCGATGATGCCGTCGTGATTTACGTCCAGTGCCCGCACCAAGGGCAACGGTGGCGGACGATGATGATGCGGCGGCCCGTCACCATTGGGGCCACCGCCATTGGGCGGACCGTCTTGCGCATAAACGGGGAAGACCCCGACGGCAAACGATACCAGGGCCAGTGTTGCTTTGATAATTTTTTTCATAATTTGGTCCCTTTCATCGGGTGTGAAATTTTCATGGTGACAATTTAAGCGAAGCCACCTTAAGTGAAGGTGAAGAATAATTTTCGTCCGTCAGCGCCTTTAAAAACGCAAGAATAGCCTTTTTGTCGCCGGTGGTGAGCGGCACGCCGCCGTCCGGATGCCGGGCCAGATTTGGGTCCAGTGTGGCGCTACGCTTTATACCGGTGCAATAGTGTTCGACAACTTCGTCCAGCGTTTGAAAGCGTCCGTCGTGCATGTACGGCGCGGTAAGGGCGACGTTTCGGAGCGACGGGACGGTGAATTTGCCGTTGTCGGAACTTTTCCCGGTCACCGCTCCGAGACCGAGGTCGGAGAAGGTCGAATCGAGGCCATTATTTGCGAAACTCTGACTCTGGAAGAGCGGGCCGCCGTGGCAATGAAAACAATCGGCGCCGAATTGGCCGCGGCGGGGATCGTATTCGGTGGAAAAAAGCTCGAAACCGCGTTGCTCTTGCGGCGTGAATTTATCCTGTCCTGCCAGTACGCGGTCAAATTTCGAATCGAACGACGTTAGCGTCAGTAAATAATTTTCCAGCGCCAGCGATATTTTCTCCGCGGTCACTTCCGGCGAACCAAAGGCGGACTTGAAGAGGGCTGGATAATTGCCGTTAGTTGCGAGTTTAACGACCAAATTTGTAAGTGTCTGGCCCATTTCCATTGGATTTTGGATTGGTTGAAGAACTTGCTGCCTCAAACTTTTTGCACGGCCATCCCAAAAGAATTTGCTTTTCCAGGCAAGGTTAAATAGCGGCATCGTATTGCGCGCTCCGGATTGGCCTTGCGCGCCTCGGGCAGTGCGGCGGCCATCGGTCATTGCCTGTTCGGGCGAATGGCAATCGGCGCAGGATTGCTGATTGTTTATGGACAGCCTTTTATCGAAGAAGAGTTGTTTCCCCAGTTCAACGCGTTCGACGGTGAGAGGGTTGTCGCGCGGCAAATCCGGCATGGGAAATGTCGCGCTCATTTGGAAATGCCAGGGCGTGAATCCTTTTGGCAAATAGAGGGGGCTTGGATCCACGATGGCGATTGCCGTGTCACTAAGGGCGGTGACGCTTCGGATGCGGAATGCGGTGACGAGATTTTTGACAAGAGCCGCGGCGATGGGATCTCTGTTACGCGAGTGGGTACTCGTTCCGTCTTTCGTGAACGAAAGAGGGCAGGGTGCATTCAGCGCGGCGGCAAGGTCGAAATCCAGTCCGAGCCTGGTTTCATTGGTTATTTCCAGCGGCGCGGCGAGCGTGATGCGGACGGCATTTGTGTCGCGGGCCAGATGATAGGCCCAGCCGTCAAGCTCGCCGCCGGAGTTGCGCCATAATCCTTCGAGAGCCAGAAAGACGTAACCGCCCTGCCATCCCCAGTAAAGTCCGTCCACGTCCGGATTGAGTGGATGGCCGGGCGAGAAATGCGCGGGATTGGCGTGGTTCAAATTTGGGTTCAATCCGATCAAAAGGCGGATGGTGGTAAATTCACCCGAGGGAACGTTCCTGATTCGAAAGGTGTTTCGATTTTGTCCCAGGTCGAGCCAGGCGACGGAATTGGAAAACGCCAGCCACGAGCCGTCATTGCGTTGCAATTCAAAATCGCTCACCAAATAACTGACCCGTGTGACGGAAAAAATTTCGCCCGCAGAAGTTTGATAACGTAGCGACGCAGGCCGAATGTCCTCGCCGGAAAACTTAGGCAAAATTTGAATTTGCAACGTTGCCGCGCCAGCGCTCGCTGTCGCGATGAGAAGAATCAGGCAGACGCCTAATTCTCTCCGCAGAATTGAATGGCAGATTCTCGACATGTTGCTACCGTCAGTTAATGGTAAATCCGCCCATGAGCGTGTAAGTGGGAGCCGGTTGAAACACGATAATGACGTTTTGCGAGCCAGGGGGGGCGGTCGAAGGAATCGTAAAAGTAGCCAGCACAGTTCCCTGAGTTGAATCGGATTCGTTGGTGGTAGTGATGCTGGTCTTGGAAACCGTATTGGTGAGCGTAACGCTTGTGATTGGGGCACTCGCCGGCGGCCAGGGCGGACTGCTCGGGAGGGTAATGGTAATGGTCACAGTTTGTCCTGGGCTGGCACTGCCGCCCGGCGCGAGGCTGGTGGTTGAAAAGACTGTTGTGCCGGCGCCCTGGTACGGTGCGACAGACGTTCGTCCGATCCGATAGAAGATCAGATTGGCCGCAGTCACATTCGTGTAGCTAGCTGTAGCCTCATTCGGAGAAACTGATGAGGCCAGAGTTGTCCAGGATGGCGCGGTGAGATTCGTCGTGGTTTGAATTTCGTAACTGCCGCCTTCCAAAGCGCTCCAGGTCAGGGTGACGGTTCCGGATTTGACTGCGGGCGAGTTGAGTGTGGAAGCCAGGTTGGTATAGCCTAGAAAATTGGTTGTTACTGTTTCTGATATGGCGGACACCGCGCCACCAATGGGACTGCCGTAAAAACCGCGGCCGATGTCGTATGGAAATGCGGGTGCGCCATTGGAATTGACGGAGACGAAATAGGCGTAAATACCGTTAGGAAATTCAGGCGTGACACACCAGCGTCCATTGAATTGATCCAGGTCGAAGTCGACGCCTTGCTGAAAGTTTGTGCAGGTATTCGTATTGATGAGGTCACCGAGGTAGTCGTTATCTTCCATGTAGTCGTCGAGCGGATAATTGAGGCTCACATTGGGGCCAGGTTGGTTGGATGTGACATTGTAAAGGCGTACGGCCCATTGCGGGATGGTTGTCCTGCCCGTCAAAGTCAAATTGCTCGTTCCATCCTGGCCGTTTCGTAGAATGTATCCGGAAACCATCCGCCGGATGCCGCTGTTGGCGTTGGTCGCGTTTGAATAGCCGTAGGGGCCATAGAGCGGAATACCGTCAGCGGTCCATGCCAGAATCGGTGAATGTTTTACGGGTGCGTTAGTGTCTTCGCTAAAGGTCTTCGTATTCGGGTTATAATCCACGTGGTCCCCGAGCAAGTAGCGTAAGCCCAGCGGATCGGCGTGATAATGGTAAACGCCGGTTCCCTGTTGATGCGCATTGCCAGGATCGAAAGTGACGCCTTCATTCACGTAAGCGTCACGGTTCCAGTAACCGGTTATATTCCGTTCGTTCATTTGGTTGGTTGGGTCCCAGGTGTAGGCATCCCAACTGTTGAACATTTCTACCCCGTCCACGAAGATGCCGATTTGGCCGCCGCCGTTTTCGGTCCTGGTTGCGGGCACGCAATTGGTGCGTGGAAAGCGATACAGGACTTGTTGGTCCGTCGGCAAATTTGGAAATAATTGAGTATGGGCTGAATTCAAATACCACGGTCCCATTGTGTAGCTCGCCAAACCCGTGCTGCGCACGTAAATCCAGTTGCTTGATGAATAAACTTCCTGCACACCGCAATAAGCGGGCAACGACTGCGCAAGCGAACCGTTTCGCCAGGTCGTCAACGCAGTGCCGTTCATTTGCATCGTGCTGTTTGTATAGACGCGCGCATACCGGGCGCTATACATCGTAAGCCAGCAGTTCGTGCGGGGATCGCCGGCGCCGACCGGCAGCGTCGGTGACAAAAATACGGTTGCGGACGTCAGAAGAATTATTGCGGACTTTTTTGTCGGAACGGGTTGGATGCGAATCTTCATGCGGCGAATTTACGCGAAGGAAGCTTAAGTAGACGTGAAGGGATCGAAGAGACGTGGTCCGTGGTGCGTCGAGTATGGCCGAATGAGGTTCAACAATACTTGACGGAACACGCAATACGCACCACTGAATGGAATTAGAAAAAGAGAATCCGAAGTAACCGTTTCAGCTTCATGTCTTCTTAAGGTTTGCGGTGCGAAAGTTTACGTGACTGGCGGAAGGCCGCCTTTCCTGTTAAAACCGTTGCAAACAGAATGAGATTATTAATCGTCGAAGATGAGCCGGATCTGCTGGCGGGCCTGGCGCAGGCATTGCGCGAAAAGGGCTATGCCGTGGATACGGCCAATGACGGCGAGGACGGCCTTTATAAGGCCGAGAATTATGATTACGATGCCGTCGTCCTCGACGTCATGCTCCCGAAAATGGACGGGTGGGAGATTCTGGCTCGCCTGCGCAAAATAAAGAAGACGCCCGTGCTGATGCTTACGGCGCGCGACCAATCCCGAGACCGTGTTCGCGGGCTCGATGGCGGCGCGGACGATTACGTTGTTAAGCCGTTCGATTTATCAGAACTGTTTGCGCGGTTGCGGGCGTTGATCCGGCGGAGCCGGAACAAAAGCACCAACATTTTCGAAATTGGCGAAATCAAAATCGACACCGCCGCGCGAAATGTCTTTGTAAAAGAAAATCTGGTGGACCTGACGGCGCGGGAATATTCACTGGTGGAATTCCTGGTATTGCGCCGCGGCGAAGTCGTGACGCGCACACAACTTTACGAGCATTTATTTGACGAAAACGACGACACCTTTTCCAACTTGCTGGACGTGCATGTCTCGAACGTGCGAAAGAAACTGGGCGCGGAGTGTATTGTGACGCGGCGCGGGCACGGTTACTGCATTGAATGAAAACAACGCCTGGCACTTCCGAGACTCAAATTTTATTGGGACCGCATTGCCCGGGGCGAATTGATCAGAGCTGGCTCACGCCCGCTGCCACGATAGATATCGAATGAAGATATTCAAGTCCATCAAATGGCGATTGCAAATCTGGTATGGACTGATTCTGGTGCTCGTGCTGGCTGCACTGGGATCAACGGCCTATAAACTGGAGAGCAATCTCCTATTCAACCGGATTGATGACGAGTTGCAGCGGCGTTTTGGTGTGCTCGCGGACGCACTTCATCCGCATCCGCCCGGACTTGGCTCGGGTCCGCGGCCGTTTGACCGTCCGCCGCCGGGCGAAATGCCGGATGATTTTCCCCCGCCAGGTCCTGCGCGCGAGGAATTTTACCTGCCGCCGCAGGCGGATGCTCTGTTTGATCCCAACGAGCCGCACCGATTTTATTATTTTATTCTGAACCGCGACGGCAAAGAGATAGCGCGCTCTACAAATTCGGGCGTCCCAATTGCAAGCGTGCCGGCCCGGCAGGCAGCGCATGAGATGTTCAGTTGGGGTCGGGAACGATTTCTTGGGCATTTATTGCCGTCTGGTGAAACCGTTTGGGTCGGCTGCCAGATTGTTCCGGAACTGAATGAATTAAAGAGGACCGGGTTTTGGCTGTCCGGGGCTGGCGGAATTATTCTGCTCTTCGGCCTTGCGGGCGGCTGGTGGATTACTTCACGCGCGATTCGACCAGTAGAGAACATCAGCGCAACAGCCGTGAAAATCGCCGCGGGCGATCTGTCACAACGCATCAACGCTCATGAAACCGAGAGCGAGTTGGGTCGATTGGCCGTCATCCTGAACTCGACTTTTGCGCGACTTGAATCGGCTTTTGAGCAACAAAAGCAATTTGCCTCCGACGCAGCACATGAGCTGCGCACGCCCATTTCGGTGATTCTTACGCAGACGCAAACGGCCCTGGGCCGCGAACGCGAAGCGAAGGATTATAAGCAGACCATTGAAGCCTGCCAGCGCGCCGCGCAACGGATGCGAAAGTTGATCGGTGCGTTGCTGGAATTAGCCAGGCTGGATGCCGGCCAGGAACCGATGACACGTTTGCCGCTTGATCTTTCAAAGTTGGTGTCTGAGTGCGTCGAATTGGTGCACCCGCTGGCTGACGGGCGCGGAATCAAAATTAATGTGGACGTTGCGCCGCTTGAAATTGCGGGCGATGTTGAAAGGCTCGGCCTGGTGGTGACCAACCTTTTGATGAATGCCATTGAATACAATCATGAGGGCGGCGAGGTGAGAATCGGCGCCCATCGGGACGGCAACATGGCGATTTTAACTGTGAAGGATACGGGCCGGGGCATTTCCGCTGAGGATTTGCCGCGGGTGTTTGAACGGTTTTATCGAGCGGATAAATCGCGGGCTTCCGGCCATGCCGGATTGGGGCTCGCGATTTCCAAAGCTATCGTCAGCGCACATGGCGGGACGATAGACGCCGTCAGCGAAGAAAACGCCGGCGCGGTTTTTACTGTCCGCCTGCCGGCGTGACGTGTTTAGCGCGTGCGGAGGGCGAGGTTTATTTCCTTAATCGCCAGCTCGATGTGATGCGAAATGCGCTTCTGGCCTTTGACATCAGCGTTGCCCAGGACGTTTTGCAGAAGGCCACGGGCCTCGCGCAACCGGTCGTCTGACAGGACTTGTTTTTCGCGGTCCTTGTCGTCACCGGTCAGGTCTACGCCGAGGAGTTCAGCGGCTTTGTGGATTTGCCCCATGGCCGCGACGCGGTGGCCGTGGTAATCATGGTCGCCGGTGGCCAGGATGCGATAGGCGCGATGCAGCATGCCCTCTTCCGCTGAATTGCGGAATTCCACTGTCTGAATTTGGGCGGATGTGATAGCCGGAGCCTGCACGTTGGCCGTCTGTGGCGAAGTGACCGCCAACAAGCTTGAACTGCCCAAAACCGTTACGATTGCTGATAATGATATAATATTGATTTTCATATTGCTGAACAAAGGTTAGGACGCAGGTGCGGGATGTCAAGTTACAGGAAAATTAATAGTCCTCCATTCTCGCGCAGGAACATACCGGGTTTCGATCGCCGAAGACATTGTCCACACGACCGACGTGCGGCCAGAATTTGTATTCGAGCAGGCTTTTGGCCGGGAACGCCGCCTGCTGGCGTGAATAAGGGCGGTTCCAATCGTCATTGGCAATCTGGTCCGCCGTGTGCGGGGCGTTCTTAAGCGGATTGTTCTTTGCGTCCGCAGTTCCCCATTCGACGGCAGTCATTTCCGCGTGAATGGAAATCATCGCATCGCAGAAACGATCCAGTTCATATTTTGATTCGCTTTCGGTCGGCTCAACCATTAATGTGCCGGCCACCGGCCAGCTCAAGGTGGGCGCGTGAAAGCCGTAGTCCATTAGCCGCTTCGCGACGTCTTCAGCCGTTACGCTCTTGAAGGCGCGCAAATCCAGAATGCATTCGTGGGCGACCAGGCCGCTGCGCCGATAAAGCGTCGGAAAATATTTTTCGAGCCGTTTGGCAATGTAGTTGGCGTTGAGAATGGCAAATTTTGTCGCTTCCGTGAGTCCGTCCGCTCCCATCATGGCGATGTACATCCAGGAAATCGGCAAAATTCCTGCGCTGCCCCAGGGTGCGGCTGAGACTGGTCCCCCGCCAGATTGATTGGCGATCGGATTGCCGGGGAGAAATGGGACCAGATGTTTTGCGACACCGATTGGCCCAACTCCGGGTCCGCCGCCTCCGTGCGGGATGCAAAATGTCTTGTGGAGATTTAAATGGCAGACGTCCGCCCCGATGTCAGCGGGACGGCACAGCCCCACCTGTGCATTCAGGTTCGCGCCGTCCATATAGACCTGGCCGCCGTGTGTGTGGATGATTCCGCAGATCTCGCGAATCGGCTCCTCAAACACGCCGTGCGTGGAAGGATACGTCACCATCAATGCCGACAGATCCTTTTTGTGGGCCTCGGCCTTTGCGCGCAGATCGGATACATCAATGTTGCCGTTGGAGTCACAGGCAACGGCGACGACTTTCATTCCAGCCATGACCGCGCTGGCCGGGTTTGTGCCATGGGCCGAGGTCGGAATCAGGCAGACATTGCGATGGTTTTCGTTGCGTGATTCATGCCAGGCGCGAATAGCGAGCAATCCTGCGTATTCGCCCTGCGAGCCGGCATTGGGTTGAAGGGAAATGCCGGCAAAACCAGTGATTTCTTTCAGCCAGGATTCGAGTTGTTCAAAGAGCTTTTGATAGCCAAGCGTCTGCTCCAGCGGCGCGAACGGATGTATCTTTGCAAATTCCGGCCATGAAACCGGGTACATTTCCGCCGCGGCATTCAATTTCATGGTGCAGGAGCCGAGGGGAATCATGGACGCCGTGAGAGAAAGGTCGCGTGATTCCAGCCGCTTGATGTAGCGGAGCATTTCGGTTTCGCTGTGATAGGAATTGAATACTTTGTGCGTGAGAAATAAAGAAGTCCGATGGAACGTGGACGCGTGCTGCGCATTTTTTACCGCATCATCAGAGACGCTGGCACCGTCCGTAATGGAAAAATTGACTGGTTTGTTACCGTTGAATATTTGCCAGATTCTAACAATGTCTCTTACGCTCGTAGTTTCATCCAATGAAATACCAATAGAATCTTTATCTATTGCTCGAAAATTAAATTGATGACGGCTGGCGATATTCAATGTTTCGCCGAGCGATTGTTTTGGATGGACGGCCAAAGTGTCGAAAAAGTGTTCGAAACGAAACCCGCAGCCAATTTCTTCCAGGCCCAATGCTAGTGCACCAGTAAGTGCCTGGACACGCTTGGCAATCTTCTTCAATCCCTCCGGCCCATGATAAACCGCATAGAGCGCGGCCATGTTTGCAAGAAGGGCCTGAGCTGTGCAGATGTTGCTCGTGGCGCGTTCGCGGCGGATATGTTGCTCGCGGGTTTGCAGCGCCAGACGCAAGGCGGGTCTGCCGCGTGAATCTTTGGAGATGCCCACGATACGCCCGGGAATCTGTCGCTTGAATTCATCGCGCGTACCAAAAAATGCCGCGTGCGGACCGCCGTAACCCAGCGGCACGCCAAAACGTTGCGCGCTGCCGACGGCGATGTCCGCGCCAAATTCACCGGGTGGCTTGATGAGGGTGAGTGCCAATAAATCTGTGGCGACGGTCACGAGCGCTCCCGCTTTGTGCGCTTCTTCGATGAGCGTCCCGAAATCTTGGATCGCGCCCAACGTATCGGGATATTGCACGAGCGCGCCGAAGACCTTTTCGTTGAATTTATATTTTTCGTGATGGCCCACGATCAGCTCGATTCCTAATGCTTTGGCGCGCGTACGAACGACTTCGATGTTTTGCGGATGGCAGTTTTCTGAAATGAAAAAGACGTTGCGATTGTCTTTGATCGCGTGGCTCATGGTCATGGCCTCGGCGCAGGCCGTGGCTTCGTCCAGGAGTGACGCGTTGGCAATGGGCAACGCCGTCAAATCCGCGACCATCGTTTGAAAATTCAGCAGGCATTCGAGGCGGCCCTGGGAGATTTCGGCCTGGTAGGGTGTGTATTGCGTGTACCAACCTGGATTTTCCAACACATTGCGCTGAATGACCGATGGGGTGATACAATCATAATAGCCCATGCCGATAAAGGACCGGAACACTTTGTTTTCAGACGCGATTTTTTTTAGTTCGGCAAGCGCCTCAAATTCGCTTCGCGCGGCGGGAAGATTGAGCTTCTTATCAAGCCGGATTGATTTTGGGACGGCGGCATTGGCCAGGTCGTCCAGATTTTTGAAGCCAGACAAACCGAGCATTTCCCGGGCTTCGTGTTCATTTGGACCGATATGGCGGCGAACAAAAGTATCAGGGTATTTTAAAAAACTATCAGTAACATCCATCCAATGAGCATAAAAATTGCCTCTCCGAAAAGCGAGCCGATTTGGTTTGTTTAGACATAATGTTTAGAATGGGGTTTTGAACAATAAGGACGCGAAGGGAACGTCTCGCGTTCTCCTTTCTCTTAACGGCGGCCGCGAAGATAACTTTGCACTTCGTCATGATTGCCGGCGAAGTCATAAACCAGTTCGCCCTTTTGCGCCTCAAAGACCAGGCACCAGGCCAGGCTCATTCGACATTCATAAAGGCGCCTTCCGAGTTTGCGGATCGAAAGCCTCGTGTGGGCGTGTGGATTCCCAAACCCTTCCTTTACCAGATTCAGGGCAACGATGACCTCGTCTTCCCGGCCGGCATCCCGAACAATCTTTTTGAACCGCTTCGAGAGTTTAACGGAAATCATTTCTGTTGCCGGTAAAATCGGTCAGTTTCCCGCGGGACCGTTCGGCTTTAAGGTCCGAGGCAATCCGGCGTTCAGCGTCCTCAATTTCTTTTGCCGTCAGGCCGTATTCCTGGAGCGCGTAATCCGTGGACGTGACCTCGACTGGACGCAAGGCAACGATTTTGCCG
>DASYYL010000065.1:0-23037 GCA_035933915.1 Verrucomicrobiia bacterium | reverse complement strand
ATCTTCGGAAATGCCCCTGGAATAGACCGGATCATCGTAATCCCACCGTGCGGGCATTTCTTTCAGCCGGATCGTATTCGGGCGGTCACCGTAGACTTTGTTGGTGCTCATATACGCAAACACAACGTCCGGCACGTGTCGGCGGGCGGCTTCCAGTAGATTGAGCGTGCCTGCCGCATTTACATCAAAATCGTCAAATGGGCGCGAGGCGGCCAGATCATGGCTTGGTTGCGCGGCGGCATGAACGAGCAGCGACGGTTTTACTGCGCCAATGAGTTGCTCCACACCTGGCCGGTCGCGGATGTCCAATTCGTGGTGGCGAAAGCTTTTATGCGTGGCCAGCAGGCGCTTTTGGTTCCAGCGGGTATCGCCGCCGGGTCCAAAAAAGTCGGCGCGCATATTGTTGTCCACGCCGTGGACGTCCCAGCCGAGTTTGCAGAAATACTCGACCACTTCCGAGCCGATGAGGCCGGACGAACCGGTCACGAGCAGTTTATTCATGGTTTCAGGCGGGCAAATAAAGCAAAAATTCATTGAAAATAAAATGGAAATCCGCACATTTGGCTTTCGCCCGCAGACGCTTCGAGCTAGCTTGATGAGAGAATCGGCATGGATAATCGTCCGCCAGAAAGTAGTGCCACAATCGAGGGACAATTGAACGCCCGGGAACGCGCGTTTATTTTTGACACGATTGCCAATGCCCCGGTTAAAACGCGTGTGGCGTTGGAGGTGGGTACGTGGTTGGGCGGGGGCAGCACGTTGCACATCCTGCGCGCGCTTGAAAAGAACGGGATGGGTCATTTGTATGGGATTGAGGCGGACCGTTCAATTTATGAGCGGATGATAGCGAACATTCGCGGCGCGGCGCCTGAGGCGGCCGGGCGATTTACTCCCTTGTTCGGCATGTCAATGGAGGTTTTGCCTTCGTTGTTGAAAAGCCTCCCCGAAGATCAGGCAATTGGATTCGCATTTTTGGATGGCGGTGATAGTCCACTTGAGCAAATCGAGGAGTTCAAGCTGCTGGCGCCGCATATTTGCGCGGGCGGTGTTTTGGCCGCCCACGACGCTCGTATGAGAAAGGGAAAGTGGCTGGCCCCATATGTAAGCCTGCTTGACAACTGGAAATCGGAGGTTTTGGACCTCAGCGTGGAGGGCGTTTTCAGCGCGCACAAGCTGGCGGCTGAACCTTCCCCGGCCAGTCTGCGGGCGGCCGAGCGCAAGCTGGCGCGGATGCGGCTCGAGCCAAAGGAGTTTTTGAGCAGGTTCATGCCACGATGGTGCCGTGGATTGGTTTTGCGGCTGTTGCCGAGGCATTTGTCCAGGCGATTGACGCTGGGACCAAACGTTGCCAAACTCGACAATCCAGCCTAATGCCGGGTGAAATTTCGATTGTGCTGACGGCCACGGTGATCCCGAATGGGGTTTCAGCGGCTGCAAGCGATCCAGGAAAGCGACTGCGGGAATACATAAGCGCTTTGGAATTTTACCTGCCCTTCGCTCCGGTATTTTTCCTGGAGAACTCGGCCTACCCGCTCGAACGACATCCCGAATTTCAGGAAACGGGACGATTGCGGGTGCGCCGGTTTCAGTCCTCGGCCAACCCCGAGCGAGGGAAGGGTTACCAGGAATTTGAGATGCTCGATTCGTGGATTGCTTCGGAGACGCCGCCGCCGGAACAATGGCTAAAAATCAGCGGACGCTATCAAATTTTGAACATCTCAGGAGTTTTAGCCGAGTGCCGGCGGAATGCGAATGTCGGCCTTCTCATTGACCAATTGCCGCGCTCGGCATTCGCGCGCACTTACTATTTTATGGCCCGGACGGATTTTTACCGGCGGCAGGCGCTGGGGATGTATCGGCAGTGCGACGACCGCAATGGAAATTGGATCGAACGGGTATTGTTTCGCAAACTGAAAGGGCTTCCGGCGGACGAAGTCCGATTCTTCGGTACGCAGCCACGCATCCGGGCGGTGGCCGGTTCGAGCGGCGCGTCCTTTCCAACTGGCAAGAGTCAATGGATTTGCAAACAGATTCTGCGCCGCTTGAATCAACTCGTTGACAGGCGTTATTTGTGGTATTCAAAGTGAAGATCGCCCTGATTTCCATCGACAACCGGCAGAACGAGCGGACATACCGTGAAACCACGCCACGTTTCGGGACTGGCGTGGATTCGATTATTGATGGCGTTTCGACCATGCCGGAACTGACGTTGCACGTGGTTTCATGCACGCAGCAGCCCATGCAATCGCCGGAAAAGTTGGCGCCTAATATTTGGTTCCATTGTTTGCAAGTTCCAAAATTTGGCTGGATGCGGACACTTTACCAGGGATGCGTTCGAGCGATGCGAAAGAAATTCCGGGAAATTCAGCCGGACATTGTCTATGGCGTCGGGACAGAACGCGAAGGCGCGGTCGGGGCGGTGTTTTCGGGATTTCCAAATGTGGTCGCCATGGCGGGGAATATGACGGAACAGGCGCGGCTCGTGCGTGCCGGTCCGGGAAGTTTTTTTTGGCTGGCGGCGAAGATGGAAAAATTCCTGCTTCCCCGAGCGGATGGCGTGATCTGCAATTCGCGTTACATGCAACGATTGGTTGAGGGCCGGGCGCGCAGAAATTGGCTTATCTATCCGGGGATGCGCGGCGTCTTTCTTATGCCGCCAGTTCGCACCGCTCCGCGCGAGCGCGCGCTGGTCATTGCGGGAGTCATCAGCCCGCGCAAGAGGCAAGTGGAACTGCTGAACGTCGCCGAAGAGCTGTACCGTCGAGGCCTGAAATTTGAATTTCGATTTGTCGGCCTGGCGTCAGGCGACCCTTACACGAAAGAGTTCCTTCACCGCATCAAGCCATTGGAAGCGGCGGGTTGCGCGCGTTATCTCGGAACGCCAACTCATGCGGAAATGGTCCAAATTTTCGACGCCGCGTCGGGCATGATCCATTTTCCCACGGAAGAGGCCTTTGGAAGCGTTGTTTCCGAGGGATTTGCCCGGGATTTGAAGTTCTTTGGCGCCCGTACCGGCGGAATTGTCGAAATTGCCGATGGAACGGTTGACGCCGAACTTTTTGGGCCGGGAGATTGGGCGGGGCTGACCGGCTCAATTGCCGGCTGGATCGCAAAAGGATGCCCATCCGCGCCGGGCAACGCGGCCATCATGGCGCGGCGATATTCGCCACAAAACTATGTCCGGCAACACCTTGAAGTTTTTCAAGAGATAATTCGAATGTCTAAAAGTTAAGGATCTGGCTTTGGGAATCAAACGACAATTTCTTTGGAGCATGGCCCCGCTGCTCGTGATATCGGCGGTGAACATTGTCTCCGTGCCGCTATTTTTTCAATTTCTGGGGCCTGACATGTATGCGCTTTGGATGTATGTAAGCACTCTGAACGGCACGTTTGGTTTTACGGATTTGGGATTGAGTTCGACCGCCGGCCGTTTCCTTGGCATTGCCATCGGCGGGGTTTTATTTGCGGCGAGCAGATTTTTACCCGCGCAATCCTTTTAGCTCATAATACCTGCCGCCCTGCACGGGGGATTGATGGCAGCATGGCTGTTGCGCCACCAACGCCACCAACTAAGAAAATTTTTCGCTTCCTGATTCATTCTGTTCGTGCCGCTTGGACGCCTAGTCGCAAATCCGCTCTGGCCTCGACTCGGCCCTCTCCTTTTCCTATCGTATTGGCCGTGCTAAGAAATTGGATAACCAAAAGTCTAGCCCCGTTTCGATGGGCGACTCGATTTGAGCTGCAGCGGCGGCGCAACATTGACGGGCATGACATCGAGGCTGAATTGCAGCGTCGTGCATTGAGCGATACCGCAGATTATGTTTCCGCGCGCATGGTGTCGGTCGAGCCCCTCGAGATGCATTTGGACGTTCTCTCTTTTGCATTAAAGCAGATCAATGATACCGCGGGTCTTTATCTGGAATTTGGGGTGTTCACCGGCAACTCGATCAACCATGTTGCGGGGCAGATCCAAACAATCGTCTACGGCTTTGATTCATTCGAAGGCTTGCCCGAACGATGGCGCACCCGCCTGGATGCTGGACATTTTAAAGTCGCTGCGTTGCCCGGGGTCCGGTCGAATGTGACCCTGGTCAAGGGCTGGTTTGATAAAACGCTTCCCCAGTTTCTCAAAGAGCATCCGCAGGACATTTCGTTTTTACACGTCGATTGCGATTTATATTCGTCAACGAAAACGGTTCTTTTAAATCTTGCGCCGCGAATCAAAGCGGGAACGATCATCGTATTCGATGAATATTTTAATTATCCGGGCTGGAGGGAGGGAGAATTCAAGGCGTTCCAGGAATTCGTCACGGAACATAATATTAAATACGAATATTTGACCTATAATTGCAAGGGAGAGCAGGTTTGCCTGCGGATTACCGGCAAACAAAAATCGGATTGAATGGAATCCGGATTTCCTCGCTTGTTAATTGCAACCGAGGCCTGGCCAGATGCGCCGGGCGGAGGCGCGGCGGTTATCCGGCAGATGCTAAAGGATTGGCCGGTGGAAAGGCTATTCTGGTGGAGCTGTCTTTCCCGGAAAGAACAGATTCTTCGACAAAAAGTCGCCTCGCATCGCATCGCGAGAATTCCTCCAAAACTCTATCCCAACCGGCGCTGGCGCGCGCAAAAATCCTGCCTCCTGGAGCACTTTTGGGTTCCGTGGGCGACACGGCATTTCAAGCGGACCCTGGCCGGCCTGAAACCGGACGTCGTCTGGGTCATTCCCCATTGCTGGGCGATTCCGCCGCTCGCGCGGGTTTTGCCCGGCGGAAAGACGGGCTTCCACGTTTCAATCCACGATTACATGGACATTCGCGGAGTTATTGAAAAGTTTGGCGAGTATCGAAGCCGGCAAATGGCTGCCATGGCCGATAAACTCTATGCTTCGGCGACGACGCGCGACGCGATCTGCCGGGCCATGGTCGACGACTTGCGGACGCGAACCGGCGCTGATGGCTCGATCGATCGCGCTGGGCTCGAGCAGGACGATTTTGATTTTTTGACTGCTGCGTCAAAACGAAACGAAGGAACAATCCGGATCGCCTACGCCGGAACCATCATTGCTGAAGAGACGTTTGCCCTGTTTGTTCGCTCGGTGGGCCGGATTCGCGGCCGTCTGCCGCGTCCAGTTATGCTTGATTTCTTCGGAGACCATTCCTACCGCTCCCGTGAGTGGTTTGACGCAGGCTGGATGAAAGAACATGGAAACCTGCCTGCGCGCGAACTGTCTCAGGCATTAAAAGAATGTGATTGGGGCGTTTCGCCGATGAAACTCGCCGATGACGATCCCCGCTATAATCGTTTCAGTCTGCCGACCAAGTTTGTGAGTTATTTGGCGGCTGGCCTGCCCATTATTATGATTGGCCATCCTGATAGTACTGTGATGAAAATTGCATCGCAGTACGCGGTGGGCATTTCCGCTACCGGGGGCGATCCGGAAAATCTTGGCAAACAATTGCAGGAAGGTCTGTCAGAGCCGGAGCCGAAAATGAAGTATCGCGCGGAAATCCTCCGGTGCGCCCAAAGGGAATTTGATGCGAGATCGATGCGCTCAGGCATTTACGAAAAGTTTCAAAAATGCGCTTCGAGGACTATCGATTTGCGAATCAATTAGCCGTCTATTCTCTACAAATGTAAATTTTCGGCTTGACGTGCTCTACGTCTGTAGAGATGATAGTGGGCATGTCAAAGAACCGCGTGCAACTTACCGGGGCTGAATGGCCCGTCATCAAAGTCATTTGGGACACCGAACCCTGCACTGCCACTGCAGTCCGTGACAAACTGGCCCAATCGACCGGGTGGACCTATTCCACAGTGCGCACTGTGATGGACCGGATGACGGCCAAGGGTCTCCTCAAAGCCAGGAAAGACGGCAAGATCACCATTTACAATTCCGCCATTACTCGCCGCCAGGCGCAGCGCGGCGAATTGTTTTATACCCTCAATCATGCGTTTAACGGCGCGTTTGCGCCCCTGGTGCAATGTTTTTTAGAATGCAAGGATTTGGATGAAAGTGAGCTCGCAAAAATCGAGGCTCTCGTCCGGGCTGGAAAAAGCAGACGTAAAAACAAGAAACAGGAGAAAAACCTATGAGCGAATGCGTCGAGACGCTGAACCATAGGGGCGAAACTTTCCTGAGCTTTGCTTTGCCGATGCTGTGGCAGTCCAGTCTGCTGATCGCCGTTCTTTTTGCGTTTGATTTGTTGAGCGCCCGGCGCATTCGCGCCTCGGTCCGGTATGCGCTCTGGATGGTGGTGCTAGTCAAATTGGTACTGCCGCCTGCGCTGTCGCTGCCGACTGGGGCGACGTGGTGGTTATGGAGGACACACCCGGCCGTTGAGCCGCCTGTGATTCAAAATTATAGCGTCAGTTTTGGCGACACGGTCCCGGATAATTTTGTCGCGCCAGCGGGTGTAGTGGTCTTGCCGCCACCGAAATTTAGTGGTGACGGTTGGGCCCTGCTCGTGGCAATTGCGACGGCTGCGGGATTGTTGTCATGGCTTGCGTTTCGCTGGCTGCGAGTTGCGCAGAACGTTCGCCGTGCGGCAACGGCGCCTGGTGAATGGGATGCCATCCTTGAAGAGGCGCGGCAATTGACCGGGTTGCGGCAACTTCCGCGCCTTAAGCTGATCGACGATGCGCAAACACCGGCGGTTTATGGATTGTTGCGTCCAGTCATTTTGCTCCCACGGGCGCTGGCCGCCAAGCTTTCCGTTCGCCAGCTACGCGCGGTACTGCTGCATGAGACGGTTCATCTGCGCCGCGGCGATGTTTGGACGAACTGCGCGCAAACGCTGCTGCAGATTGCATACTGGTGGCATCCGCTGCTCTGGCTGGCCAACGCCCGAATCCGTCGCCTCCGTGAAGAAGCCGTGGACGATGCCGTAATGCTTGCTTTGCGCGATGGAGCGGACGCTTACGCTCCGACGTTGCTGGAGGTAGCGAAGTATGCGTTTCGGCGTCCGCTCGCAAGCCTGGGCCTGGTCGGCATTTTGGAGTCGCGCAGCGCGCTACGCCAGCGCGTCGAGCGGTTGGTGGATTTTCGCCCTCCGCGAAAAGCCGGCATAACATTTTTGTCTTTGTGCGGGATTTTTGCGTTTAGCGCGGTGGCGTTGCCGATGGGACAGGGGCCGGAGGAAACGCCCGATTCATTTTCGACTCCTGCGGATTCAAACGACACAACCATGACGTTGCATGTGAATCCTGATTTGTTTATTCGGAACATCAAAGCTCGCGCGGACTGGACAATGAAACCCAATACTAACGATTATTCCGCGATCATTTCAGATATTCTCGAGGAAAATGGTGTCCATTGTAGTCCACCGCACGGGCTTTCATTCAATAAAAAGACAGGAGAGGTCAAAACCCTGAATACACCTGAACAGTTGGAGATTATCCGTCGCGTGATTGAAGAACTCAATCGTCCGGATGGAAAATGGACCCTCGTGGAAACTAACAGGCCGGTGGGAAAGGTCGTTTTGATACAAGCGGAACTTTTCTGGATGACAGACGCTCATTTCGAAAAGATGATTGCCGGCGCAACCTGGCATCGCGGGCGAAATGGTGCTGCGCCGTCCTGGACGGCTGATCCCGGGCAGCTTGAGACAATTAACCAGCGAATCAAATCAATGGGACTGCATCCTGTTGCGCGGCCACGTATTCAGACCGGTGAGGGAATTACCGCTGAACTGTATGTCGGCAATTCGACAAATGCATTTCGAATCGAATGTGACCCTTTGGTGCACGATACAAACATCTTTCTGGCAGTTAATGTGGAAAGCATTTCAGTGTCCGTTCAGCATGGGCTAAAAACGACCCACGTTTTCGAAGTTGATAGCAAAGTAACTGCGGACGACGATGGCGGTATAGCTGTTCGCGCGCCGAATGCGAACGGTTCATCCAACCTCGTGGCGGTTTTGAACGTTAGGATTGTTTCCACCGGGCGCGCAGCCGCGACTCCCGGCCTGGAGATGCGAACGTTTAAAGTGAATCCACGGACATTTTATTCAAACTTGAAAGACAATGTTGCCAACAACGGAGCGCCGTACGGAATTTCACGCGCACCGACGGGCGAAATGACCAAAATGGCCGCGACATTTTTCTCAAGCCTTGGGGTAGATCTCGATCCGCCAAAGACTGTATATTATAATGATGGCCTCGGGGTTCTATTCGTTTATGCGACTCCGCAGGATTTGGATATCATTTCCAGGGCAATTCAGGTTTTGTCGTGTGCGCCGCCGCAGATTCATATCAAGGCCCGTTTTATTGAAGTGCCGCGAACGTTTTTTTCGAGAGCTGTGGTAAAATCCTCATTTCGCGGTCTGACGAATGGATGGGTTTTGCCGAATCCTGATTTTCGCGTTCTTTTGCACGAAATTGAATCGCCAGGGGGATCCGAAGAATTGGCCGAGCCGGAAGCGACGACCCTATGCGGACGCCAGACGCAAATGCGGGCGACCATTACTCAGCCAATTGTCACGAACTTTACTGCCGAGGCGTCAACCGGCGCGTCTGTTCCACAAACCGAACACGTCGAGACGGGGCCGATTCTTGATGTATTTCCAAACCTCCTTTCTGACGGCTATACTATTCAATTGAAGACAATCGCTTCGCACATTGATTTCCTGGGCTACAGCAGTTCACGCGGCCTTGTGCCGAATGTTACCGCCAATATCGTCGGGAGCGACTTTTCGCCGGTCTTTCAGGCAAGCGAGGCCGCGCTGAACAAAAATTTATACGATGGACAGACGCTGGTTCTTTTTCCCAAGTACAGGGTTATATCGGATGGGAAGACCGAAGACCGGATCTCAGAGGCCGTCAAAGAGAAAAACCGAGACAAAGTCGAAATTGTCTTCGTCACAGCTACGCTGATTGACGCGGCGGGCAATCGCCTTCATTCCGATGACGAAGTGCGATTTGCCCAAAAGTACGTGCCTTCTGATCAATTTCCGTCGTCGGGCGGAGTCTCGTGGCTGGAACAATGAAGGCAGGGTCAAACGAGTTGACGATTATTTTCCGGTTCCAGGCCGTAGTTATGCGGAAAAGGTCGTTCGAAAGGGTCTCCCTCACGGCCCTCTCCCGCTGGGAGAGGGAGAATAATCGCCCGATATTTTGATACGACGAACGATAACAGCAGTTCATGGTACAAATCGCGAAATAGTCAGAGCCTCCTCACGTCGGCTGCTACGCACATGAGGATGATCAATTTCCGCCGGTTACTTGCAGCGGCTGGTCGCGGCGTTTGATGAAATGGCGGATGTAGTTGTTCCACGACGCCGCGTCTGGAAAATCGCCGCTTTCGTCCCAGCCGGCGCCGATGTAGTAGACGAAGGGCACGCCGACCTGCGCGGGCGCAATGGCCAGCAAACTTCGCAGGCCCGGCTGGCCTTCGCCCAGGGTGTGCCTAGGCGGGGCAAATTTGGATGCGGGCAAATCTGGATTGTCGTTGGTGAACATTTCGATGCTGTTTGCCGGCAAAATGATAGCGGTGCCGATGACGCCTTTGGCAAAGTCCTGCGGCTGCCAATAGGTCATCGAGCCCGCGCTTTGGTTTTGAACAACCAAACCTTTGGCGGTGCTGTTTTGCCATGAATCAATTTCCGGTGAATCGTCAGAAACAAAAACATTGTCGCCTGGCCGTTCGGCCAGGCCGATGCCCAGATCGAGGGGGGATTTATCGTTACTGTTCAATGTGCTTTCTACGCGGCTGAGATTGGATCCGGCATCAATGCTGATGCGTTTGGTTTCGCTCACCATCCGGCCATTGCCGGCGTCCCATGCTTCGTAAGTTAGTTCAAATTCGGACCGAATTGGCCCCGTCGTGATGACCTTCCAGGAGCGCCAATTTCGGGAAACGTGGAGTTTGCCATCGCTCCAGATTCCCAATCCGCCGCAGCCGCGCGTTGCTTTGCCCACCTTGAAGTCGTCCTGCGAAGGACCGTTCGTGTTAAACAGCTTCATTGTTCGATACATCTGATCGATGACAAGGTTGCGGGTGCGTTTAATCCAGACATCTATGCCGCTGCTGGTGAGCGGCTCCGCCTGCCACGTTTCCAGAGCCGGGCCATAGATGCGATGCGCGATACGGTCGCTTTCCCAGGCGAAATCGTCTTCTCGTTCCGGGACGTAACGCGCGAAAGTTTTGACAATCGGCCGCGGTGTGGCGGCCAATGCCGATGCGTCTAAAATGTTATACGTACGCGTCTCATGCGGAGCGAGATCAACCTGGAAGAGCAACTTTTGATAATTCGTGACAGTGGCGTAAACTTGCGAATCCAATATGCGCGACGAAACCCCGTCCATGACGGACGCCGAGCCATTTGGGAATTGCAGAACGTCGTTTATGTTTCCTGCAATTCCTGAAGGATTGATGTGCAGTTCGACGGTTTCCGTGTCGCGACGAAAATCGGAGGGATTGGTGACGCTGACTGTGGCGACGCGCGCACTTGGATTCTGCACGACTGCCATCCGATAAACCTCGCTGCCTGCCAATAAGAATGCGCCGACAGCATAAATTTCGGTGGCACTGGGATCAAATTTTTTGGGATCTGCGCCAACGGGCTGCGCGTGCGTCAGTTTGCCGGCGGCATCCACGCAGCCGACAAGGCCGGTCCATGCTTTCGCCACGGCTGGCTCATAGGTCGCGCGATCGAGGAGACCCTGATTGACGCCCCAGGCGAGCGCGTAAGTGAAAAAGCCCGAGCCGCTGGTTTCGGCCATTGGATAACTGTTCGGATCGAGCAAGCTGGAATGCCAAAGGCCATCGGGTTGTTGAAGCAACACAATTTTCGCGGCCATGTCCTCGAACAGTTGTTCAAAACGCGGACGGTCCGGATGGTTCATCGGCAGATATTGGAGCACTCGCACCAGGCCGCCCATCACCCAACCATTCCCGCGGCTCCAGAAAACCTTTTGGCCGTTGGCCTCGTGTTTGTTGAAGTAGGTGCTGTCGCGATAATAGAGATGTTCGTTTGTGTCATACAAATAATCGGTCGTTCGCCACCAGTTCGTGACGCCGAAATCCAGGTATCGTTCGTCGCCGGTGGCGGAGTACAATCGAACCCAGGATGGAGGCGCCATGAAGAGCGAATCGCACCAGGTCCATAATTGGAAGGCCGCGCCGTGGGGCTGCCTGATGTTCAGGCTGGCGGTGGTAGCAGGATGGGCGAGAATCCAATCGAATTTTTCGCGCATGGGCGCGATCATTTTTGGGTCGCGGTAGAGGAAATAGAGTTCCGTGTAGGCCTGGCCGATACCCTGGTCATCGGCGTGATACTGGCGCGGGCCGAGTTTCCATCCATTGGTTTGGCCCATGGCGAGCATGGCGTCGCGGTATTTGGGGTCGCCGGAAATGCCGGCCAGGGCCATGAATCCGTCATCGCCGGCGGCGCAGGTCCAATCCGTTGGTTTGTGGGCCGAGGGATTGGCGAGTTGCCAATCGGCGACGCGCTGCATGACGGTGAGAACGGCTTGCGGGGTGGTGTGGAGGATAGGAGCGGATGCTCCTTCACGTTGTTTATGCTCGGTTTGGCAGCCGGCGAAGAGCAGGGACAGTGCGAGAAACGTCAGAACGTTAAAACGTTGAAACGTTGAAACGGAGGAATGCCTTATCTCCAGGGATCGTTCTAAACGCCGCCCGGTCTTGGAGTGCGGTGGCCGTGAAAGCGCTTTGGAATGGGCTGAGACATTCAGTCCGGATGAGATCACACCTTCGAAAGCGGTGTCTCCCGAAAGTGTTCGGGGTTGCCTCCCCGCGCTAGAACGCAAGCGCGACGCGGGCTTAAAGATTATTCTGTAAATTCTGTTCATTGTGTCTAATTAAATTTCAACGTTTCCGGCAGGCTAAAACTCTCTTTCAAATAAATGTCCCGCGATGAACCGCCGACGAGAATCTGGAAGCGGTCTTTTTGCGCTACCCAGCTTTTCTTGTCCGGGTCATAATATCCGAATGCTGTTTGATCCAGGGGTATCGAAACAGTTTGCGTTTCGCCGGGTTGCAACATTACCCGTTTGAATCCTTTTAATTCTTTCTCAGGCCGGAACAGATTTGGTTTCCGTTCGTGAACGTAAAGCTCGGCGACTTCGGCGCCGGGGACTTTGCCGGTGTTTTCAATGTCAAATTGCGCGGTGACAATGGCCCGGCCCGAATCATCTCCACTGATCAGTTTTAAGTTCGAGTATTTAAAGGATGTGTAGCTCAATCCGTAGCCAAAGGGAAATTGCGGCTTAATGTTTTTGGTATCAAACCAGCGGTAGCCGACCAGCAATCCTTCTTTATAGACTTCCACTCCATTTGTGCCGGGGTAAGCGCCGAGGGCGTGCGCGGGCGAGTCTTTCAGCCGTTTCGCAATCGTGCAAGGCAATTTGCCGCCGGGATTGACGTCACCAAACAAAATCGCGGCGAGCGCGTTTCCGCCTGCCATGCCCATATACCAGGCCTGCAACACTGCCGGCACCTGGTCCACCCAGCCATCCATTTCGGCCGGCGTGCCGAGCAGGACAACAATCGTATGCGGATTTGCGGCGGCGATTTTTTGGATCAAATCGTCCTGGCCATAAGGCAAACGGTAGTCCGGGTGGTCGTCCCCTTCAGAGTCGTAACCCTTATGGTGCAGGCCGCCGACATAGATGACGACGTCCGCAGCTTTGGCGGCGGCGATAGCGCGGCCGGTCAATTCAGGATCGCCATTTGTACCATAGCCCTGGGAAAAAATAATGTTCACGTTTTTGCCCGCGCGATTAACGATGCCTTGCAACGGGGAAATTTCGAAAAAGCTTTTGATTTCTGAACTGCCACCGCCATGGTCCTGTTCGAGGACGGCGTTATCGCCGATGACGGCGATGGTTTTGATACCGGCGGTATTGAGCGGCAGGATGTTACCCTCGTTTTTCAGAAGCACAATTCCTTCCTCGGCCACGCGGCGAGAGATCATCTCATGGGCGACGGTATTAAGCGAGCCGTTGGTGCGGCCGGGGTCAAGCACATGCGTCGCAAACATCACGCGCAAATTGCGACGTACTTTGTCATCCAATCCGGACATGGGAAATTCACCGCTTTTCAAACCGTCCAGGTAACGCTGGGCCAGATAGCAAGTATTGAAATTGCGTCGATCGCCCATTTCGATGTCCAGGCCGTTGAGCGCGGCCTCGCGCGTATTATGCGTTCCCCCCCAGTCCGACATAACCAGGCCCTTGAATCCCCAATCACCCTTTAATATCTGGTTCAGCAAATAATCATTTTCGCAGCAATGCTGGCCGCGAAATTTGTTGTAAGAGCCCATCACGCACCAGGCCCCGCCTTGCTGCACCGCGGCTTTGAACGCTAGCAGGTAAATCTCGCGCAGCGCGCGTTCATCAGCCTCCACGTTAATGCTCGTGCGTTCGCGCTCCTGGTTGTTGAGCGCGAAATGTTTGACGCACGATGAAACGTCCTGTGATTGTTCGCCGTGGACGTAGCCCACTGCGATCTGCCCGGTCAAATAAGGGTCTTCGCCGAAATATTCGAAATTCCGTCCGCAAAGCGGGGTCCGGTAGATATTGAGCGCGGGCCCGAGCATGATGTCTTTACGCCGGGCGCGGGCTTCTTCGCCGATGGTTTCACCTTCGAGCCAGGCCATGTTGGTGTCCCAGGTCGCGGCGAGACAGATACCGGCGGGCATGGCGGTGGAAAAATCATCGCCCACACTCCGGGGCTGATATTTAGGCCCGAGCGTTTCGCGCACACCCAGCGGGCCGTCGGAAAAGTAGCGTTCGGGAATCCCTAATCGCGGAATCCCCGCCGTTGAGAAGGCGGAATCTGCATGGACCATCGAAACCTTTTCTTCGAGCGTCATCCGCGAGAGCAAATCATCGACGCGCGCCTCAACGGGCTGGCTCGGGTCCAGATAAAGCGCATTGGTATCGGCAACGGATTTGATGGCGGATTGGGCAAGAAACAAAAATGAGAACAGTGGAAGGATGCAAAAACGTTTGAGTGAAAACATGATGTGATTTTTTAATGGTCGAGCCGATTGGCGTCAAAGCAATTCTAATAGGACGTTTGTTTGAGGCGGGAGGTAACAAGGGAAAGAAAGCGCATGTTGGCAGGGACATCGCGCTGCGATGTGTCCGCCCGCGCAGAGCGGGCGGAACGAGTGCGGTCGGACGTTGTTTCGCGAATGTTCCGCCCGGTATACGGGCGATAACGGCGCAGCCCGCCGTCCCCACCTCTCGGAAGTCCTTGTGTCGATTCGCGAGGTCAGCGTAAGATTCGTGCCCAAGTCTATATGAAAAATAAATCGTTTTGTCCGTCCCGACGTGTATGGATTCTTTTCTTCACACTATTTGCTGCATTTGGCCTTTCGCAAGGTGCGCGGGCGGAAATTCGTATGCCGCATGTCTTTGGCAGTCATATGGTGTTGCAACGGGAAAAGCCGATCACCATTTGGGGTTGGGCAAATCCGGGTGAAACGGTAACGGTGCAGTTGGGGTCGGAGAGCCGGAGTGGCCGCGCAAACGAGCGAGGCGAATGGAAAGTGGAGCTTCCGGCCATGGCGGCGGGTGGTCCATTCACGCTCACGGTGAGCGGTTCGAGTACTGTGACATATGACGATGTCATGATTGGCGAAGTTTGGCTGTGTTCGGGGCAGTCGAATATGGAGTTCGGCATGGGCAATGTGAACAATTCGGCGCAGGAAATCGCCGCCGCGGATCATCCGGGCATTCGGCTGCTGCTTGTGCAGCGTAGTTGGCTGGGACAGCCTACAAACGATATTGACGGCAAATGGAAAGTTTGTACGCCGCAAAGCGTGACGGAAGGAGGCTGGAACGGATTTTCCGCCGTCGGATACTTTTTTGGCCGGGAATTGAACCAAAAATTGGACGTACCGGTGGGCCTGATTGAATCTGACTGGGGCGGGACGCGCATCGAATCGTGGACGCCGCCGGAGGGATTTGCCAAAGTTCGGGCGCTAAAGGATGAATACAAGCGGGTTGAAGCCGGAAACCCCCACAATCCGGTTCATAAAGAGCTTTTGGCGAATACGCTCGAGCAATTTGATCACTGGCTTGCGGCGGCGCGAAATGCGATGGCTGCGGAAACGGTTGTGCCGGCATTGCCGAAGTATCCAGAGGAATTGCAGGGCCCGCAGGATTTGCAACAGGCAACTGCGCTTTACAACGGCATGATTCATCCGCTGGTTCCGTTCGCAATGCGCGGGGCGATCTGGTATCAGGGCGAGGCAAATGAGTCGGAGGGGATGAAATATTATGAGCGCATGAAGGCGCTAATAGAGGGCTGGCGTAAGATTTGGGGTGAAGGCGAATTTCCGTTCTATTTCGTGCAAATCGCTCCGTGGAATTATCACGACAATCCACAAAACCTGGCTCGGCTTTGGGAAGCCCAGACCGTTGCGGCCAATACGATTCCCAATGCCGGCATGGCCGTTGTCAATGACATCGGCAACCTCGCGGATATTCATCCCAAGGACAAGCAGGACGTTGGGCACCGCCTGGCGCTAATGGCGCTAGCCAGGACGTATGGGCAAAAGGGCCTGGTGGATTCGGGGCCGACGTTCAAATCCATGAAGATCGAGGGCAACACGATCCGGGTCAAATTCGATAACATCGGAAGCGGTCTCGCGAGCCGCGATGGCGGGCCATTGGATGATTTTGAAATCATCGACGCGGACAACGGGGGTTTTGTGAAAGCGAACGCGCAGATTGACGGCAATAGCGTCGTGCTTTCGGCAACGGGCGTGACAAATCCCGTGGCGTTGCGTTTTGCCTGGAGCGGGCTGGATGAGCCGAATTTGATGAACCGGGAAGCATTGCCGGCGGGCGCTTTTCGGGCCGGGAAAATACCCAAACGGGATTGGCTGGGAATGAACGTGCCGGAGTCAAAGGATTATCGCGTGGTCTATAGCCTGGATTTGACGAAGCTGGGCCATACGATTTCGTACAACGTGGATAACCACAGCAAAATCGATCGGCCGTTTGACCGAATCGCCTATTTTGTGGAATTGAAGGACCAGGATGAGAACAGCCAGGACCTTTTCGTGTCCATGGACGCATTTACGAGCGACATCAAAAAGATTGGCGTTCCGTACTTTGGCTCCGGCGAATTTTATCAACAGAGCGTGACCAATATGGATGTATTTTCCAACGTGGGAACCATCATCACGGGAACGGGATTATCGGGCGGCAACATCGAATTTTGGCCGAACAATTACGCGCAGACCAACAGCGCCCACGTGCCGAATGCGTCGGATGCGGTTTTCGATTTTGGCGATCAACCGGCGGAACCCGCGGATGGTTACGGCTCGATGCAGGTGCATAACCACGACGCGAAGCAGACGTTGTTTGCCATCAATCACTGGAGCGAAGGCCTGCATGCGGACGTGGGCATTGGGAACCAGGCGAGAGACAATCCGGACTGGACGTTTGCGGGCAACGCGGGCAGTTATGCCGCGATGCGGTTGGTGGTGTATGTGCGGTATAGTCGGAAATAAGGAATTGCGGATTGCGGATTCGGCCAGGTTGGCCATAACAGTTGGGTTTTGTTTATAAAATGAGTTGTCAAGCGCGTTACGCGATTATGGCTGCCAAAAAAAGACAAGTATCATGGAAGATGGTAGAGCCTTCCACCACCGAGATCTATTTTGAGTTGACCGGCGAGTCTGTTCTCCACGCCATCACAATTCCGGATCCGCCAAGTTCCAATGCGCCTGCAGTCATTCGCGTGTCGCACTCGAACTCCTACGGGCGAGTAGATTCGGATATTTTCGTGCGATTGGGCGATCCAAAAAAGCCACTCGATGTCGAAGACTTTGATACGGTCTCGGACTGGCGGAAATCAAAGTTGGTTGAAGATTTATTGTGGAGCGAAAAGCATGAGGAGTGGGTTCTCGCAGCGAAGGCTAAAGGCGATACTTCGATATGGTGTGGGACTTACGAGTCGGAGATAAAATTTCCGAAGGGCCAAAACCAGATCGAGTTGAAGATTATCAGCCGCGTCCCAGAGGTTTGCTCGATTGTGCTCTCGAATTGGAGTGTTAACGTCAGATAGCTTATACCTTGACTGGCGCGCGCTGTCACGACGGGCACGTCGTGACCCACCATACGCGCTTCGAACGCCACTCGTATTTCCCCAGCCACAGTAAACTGTCAATGACGAATTGGTCCTGGATTTGATTGGCGAACGTGAATGACAAAGTCCGGTTTGTTTTGTCGAATTTGTGCTTGTCCCTATTTCAAAGCCACTTGGGGAAACCATTTGTTGGCTTCGTGCACAAAGCTGATATGGGCCAAATCATTTTTGCCGGCGTTGAATGCAACGACATTGAAACGGGGAGCGCACCGCGCCTTGGTACAGAGCAATAAAATGCAAAGTGCGAAAAACTTAAGAGTTCGGCGCATGATAATTGGTTGGTCAGATTTTGGATCAATTTAGAAAAATTGCGGTTGGTTATATACCCCTCTTTTGAGTGGGTGCTTGCGCACGGCCACCAGGCCCGTCTT
This sequence comes from Verrucomicrobiia bacterium, assembly GCA_035933915.1. Taxonomy (GTDB): domain Bacteria; phylum Verrucomicrobiota; class Verrucomicrobiia; order Limisphaerales; family UBA11358; genus UBA11358. The sequence continues at coordinate 5,538 of DASYYL010000065.1, read as the reverse complement.
TCCTCTTGCCGCGCTTCGATGGGGCGGGCAGTTTTGGAGCCGGCAGGCGACTGGTATCTATGAAATTTCGGACAGCAACCCTGGATGATTGTTCGCGGCTCGCGGAGCTAAATCACCAGTTGATCCGCGACGAGGGACATCGCAACGCGATGACCGTGCCCGAGCTTGAGCAGCGGATGCGAAGCTGGCTCTCAGGCGAATATCGCGCCGTGGTCTATGAGGATGCCGGTGAGATCGTGGCCTACGCGCTGTTTCGCGAACAGGAACAGGAGGTCTATCTCCGCCAGCTTTTTGTCGTTCGCCATCGCCGCAGCCAGGGGATTGGTCGCCGCGCCGTCGAGATTCTTCGATCGCAAATTTGGCCGAAGAGCAAAAGGCTGACGGTTGAGGTTCTGACCGCGAACAAGCGAGCCGTCAACTTTTGGCGTTCGATCGGTTATTCAGATTATTCATTATCGCTTGAGATAATGCCAGAGAGTTGACGAAAATGGCCCCCGATGACCGATCTCGTAACATTGACACCAATTGGGTACGCAAGCAGTCCGCGCGCTGACCCAACCGATGACGTTTGGGTTGCGATCGAAGCGAAAATCGATTTGGTTCCTGAATTTGATCTGGAAGCGTTCGACGGCATCGAAGAATTTTCGCATGTCGAAATTGTGTATTTCTTCGACCGTGTGCCCGAGGACAAGATTGAGGGGGGCGCACGTCATCCGCGTGGGAACACGGCATGGCCAAAGGTCGGCATTTTTGCCCAGCGTGGAAAGAACCGGCCAAATCGGCTTGATGCCTCAATCGCAAGGATAATTAGGCGGGACGGTCGCCGACTCATCTTGCAAGGTTTGGATGCAATCAATGGCACCCCGGTGCTGGACATCAAACCGGTGATGCGGTAATTCCTGCCTAACGGCGAGATTCGCCAACCCGAATGGCCCCCACGAGCTCATGGGCCCGTTATTGGCAATGAAAAAGTTGTGTCGGGCTGCACATAATTTGTGTTGCCGACTGCCTTTGGGGCTGGAACATTTGACCGGAAATGGTCCCATTTTTCGATGAACATACTTAATTTGGCCAAGGAAGTGTGCATCGGCAAGGCGCGGAATCTTTCGGATAAAAAGATTTTCCACAGTATGTCGCTCATCGCTTTGTTGGCGTGGGTGGGACTGGGCGCAGACGGATTATCTTCCTCCTGCTACGGTCCGGAAGCGGCATTCATGGCGTTGAAGGGCCATACCCATTTGAGTCTTTTTGTCGCGGGGGCCTCCATCCTGACGATCGTCATCATTTGCCTCAGCTACTCGCAAATCATTGAGGTGTTCCCATCAGGCGGCGGCGGATACCTGGTCGCCAGCAAATTGCTTTCGCCGACAGTAGGTGTCGTTTCCGGCTGTGCGCTCATCGGCGATTACGTTCTGACCATCGCCATCAGTGTGGCGAGCGGCACGGATGCTTTGTTCAGCATGTTGCCGGTGGAATGGCAGGTGTGGAAATTGAAATTTTCCGTTGGGATCGTCATCTTCCTGACCTTATTGAACCTGCGTGGGGCGAAAGAATCAGTCGTGCTTTGGGTGCCGGTGTTTTTTCTGTTCGTGGCCACGTATACCTTTGGAATCGGGTGGGCGGTCGTAGCGCATTTTAATGATTTGCCGACAATCGGGCATGGGCTGGCGACGGACGTGAAATCCGACTGCGCGGAAGTAGGATTGTTTGGTTTTTTCGCCGTCATCCTGCGAGCCTACAGTTTGGGCGCCGGCACTTATACGGGAATTGAAGCGGTGAGCAACGGCCTTAATTCCCTGCGTGAGCCGCGCGTGCAAACGGGGAAACGCACGATGGTCTATATGTGCGTATCGTTGTCGTTCATCGTCGGCGGGCTGTTGCTTGCGTATCTCCTATATCACGTGGAACACGTGGACGGCCAGACGCTGAACGCCGTGTTATTTGGAAAAATCACGGCGACGTGGCCCGGGTGGCTCGGGCACAGTTTTGTCGTGGCGGCCATGGCGTCCTCGGCAGCGCTGCTATTCATTGCGGCGCAAACCGGATTTTTTGGCGGACCGCGCATTTTGGCGAATATGGCGGTGGACCGCTGGATGCCGTCGCCGTTTGCCAACTTGAGCGATCGATTGGTCACGCAAAACGGCGTGTTGATTATGGGTTTCGCCGCGTTGCTGGTGGTGTTATTCACGGGAGCATCGGTGGACGTGCTGGTGGTGCTCTACAGCATCAACGTATTCATTACCTTCAGCCTTTCGCAACTGGGCATGGTGCGTCACTGGTGGCAGTTGCGCGCGCAGGAGCCGAAATGGGGAAGGAAAATTGTCATCAACGGGATGGGCTTGTTCCTGACCGGCAGCATATTGATTTCCCTGTGCCTGGTGAAATTTTTTGAAGGCGGCTGGGTGACGTTGCTGGTGACCGGCATCCTGGTTGGCGTGGCTTTTTGGGTGAAACGATATTACGGAAAGACGCAAAAGAAGCTGGAACGACTGAATGAGCTCGTGGCGGCAGCCATGGCGGATCATGCGGTTGAAACCGTTCTCAAGCCATCTCCGCCGCGTGATACCAATGCGCGGACGGCGGTGTTTCTCGTGCATGGTTTCAATGGCATTGGTTTGCACACGCTGCTGGCGGTCATCCGGATGTTTCCGAAGGTCTATCATAACTTCGTCTTCGTGCAGGTGGGGCTGCTGGATGCGGGCAATTTCAAAGGCGCGATGGAAGTGGAAAACCTGCGCAAACATACGAAAGCCCAGGTGGAGCGCTACGTTTCCTATATTGGAAGACATGGTTATTATTCTGAATCCCACATCGCCCTGGGGACCGAAATCGTAGACGAAGCGGAAAAACTGTGCAACGACGTGGCTGAACAATTCCCGCAATCACAAGTCTTCGCCGGACAATTGGTGTTCGATGACGAAAACCGTGTTGGCCGATGGTTTCATAACCATACTGTTTTCGAGCTGCAACGCCGTCTCTACCAGGACAATCGTGTGATGCTGGTTTTGCCGATTAAGGTGTGATGGTCGGACAATGCGCTGTTTCGATCACATTGATTTAAGAGTGAGAAATTTGGAGGAAGTTCGCTCGTTTTACGGAGTTCTGTTGCCAGCACTCGGTTTCACCAAAGACGCCAAAATTGACGGTTGGATTCAGTATGAGCGCACCAGTGACAAGGGCGCTGCGGAATTTTTTGGCGTCACGGAGTCGCCGAATCATATTGCCAACGAATGTCGGATTGCCTTTTGGGCGTCTAATGGCGCCGAGGTGGATAGACTTGCGGACGTCGTTCGGCAAGCCGGAGGGCGCAACATCGAGGGGCCTGGATTCGAGGTTCCCGGCTATTATGCCGTCTTTTTCGAAGACGCGTCAGGGAATCGTTTTGAGATTTGTTATCGAGAGTGAGGTGGTCAACCACTCACTGCCGGAGGCGGAAGAATTGCTGGGTTGGGCCTGCCGTATTTGTGTAGGGACCGTTTACGACGGGACCCAGGACATCAGTGTAAGGGCCTAAAACATTGGTGGCGCTTTGCAGGATGAAGTTGCCCTGCCAGTTCAATATAATATCTCCGCCGACCTGGCCGGCTGTCATTGGACCCGGATTGGGCGGTTGCGAGATGAACCGGACCGCGTCCGCATACCATCGCTCGGAACTCAGCCCGCTGACCCAGTTGAAGGTGATCACCGGGTTGTTCACGTTTGGAGTAATGTTTCCGACGGTCTCCCAGGTATTGTTGGTGGCGTCACCCGGGCCGCTGCTAAAGACGGTCGTGGTGGCTGGAAATGTACGGCTCGACACACCGGTGGCTGTGGGACTGACTACGATACCCGGAGTTTCTCCATAGGGGTAACTGTTGTAACCCCAACTTACTGAGACGGAATAGGTCGTGCCGGCCAGCAAGGACGGTGTCACGGAAAATCGGGTTGAGGTGCTGGCGGTATTGGAGAAACGGCTGCTGCCCGGCGAGGAGCATCCGGGCGCGGTGCTTTTGGTGGCGGAAATGGTACTCGAGAATCCGCTAAAGGAAAAAGCCGGATTGTCGCTACCGGAGGTGCGGTTGCCAATACGGCTTTCCACCACATTGGTGGTTCGGGATATCACCACATTGATAATGCGCAAAGTTCCATCTGTTGCCAGGGTGCTCGTGTCCCAATCCAGGCCCGTGCCCGGGGACGCCGGCGAGATCGAACTGAAGGCACCCGCGCAGGTCGAGGCGCCGAACAACTTGAAGGTGTTCGTCGCGGAAAATGATCCGGCCTGGTTGTTGAGGACCAATGCTCCGCCGTAAGTGAGTTGCGTAACGCCTGCGATTTCATCCGATGCTCCAGTTGCGGCGTTTACATCCATGGAAATTGAACCACCCGATTGCACAGCCAGCGTGTTGCTGACGAAAAGTTCCGCGAAACCGGGACCGGGCGAAACGGCGCCTCCCGTGCTTACGGAAACTGGGCCGGTCAACACCCCCGTGCCGGTTAATGTCCCGCCGGTCACTGCGATGGGGTTTGCCATGCTGCCATTCACCTCCAGCATTCCGTTGCTGACGGTCGTGGCGCCGGTGCAACTGTTCGTGCCTGTCAAGATCACGGTGCCCTGCCACAGGGTCAAGTTGCCTGCTCCGCTCATCGGGCCGTTGACGGTGAGCACACGATCCGGCGCGATGGCCCAATTCTGGGATGCGCCCAGCACCAACGCCGAATCGATGGTTGCATTGTTAGAGGCCGACAACATGTCGATGCCCCCTGAATTGATGGTAAGGGAATTACTGGAAATGCTAATCGGACCGGTCTCCTGGATGGCAAGGCCATTCACTGTGGTGTCCTGCCCCAAAATTGTGCTGAAATTGCCAACGCCCGGAAACTCGAAAACGACGTCGCTGGCTGAAGTCGGGAGCGAATTTGACAGCCAATTCCCGCTGTCGCCCCAATTGGACGAACTGGCGCCAGTCCAAAAAACCGTGTCGGCCACCGGGTTCAACAAAACCGCGCTCATCGGTGGAACCGTCACGGTCAGTTGACCGTTTGTTGCGTCGAGCACCGATTGGACTCCGCCAGCCCAGGAACCATCCGGATTGATAGTGGCGCCACCAATCGTGTAGCCATTGGTGCTGGCGAGATTCGTCCCGGTCAATTCTATCATTTGCGCGGCGGTGACTATCGATCCCAAGTTGATAGACACTTCGACAGAATCATTCGTTTCCTTGTTGTCCAATACCGCGCAGGTCGCGCCGCTGTCCTCGCGCACGCCATAGGCCGTGAAATTAATGTTCGTTTCCAGTGAGACGACGGCGGGCAGGACTCGGCCCTGGGGCAGAAGCGAGAACATCTTGAGTCCATAAAACACGGGGCGGGCTTCGATCACATTTGTGCCGTTATCGAAGATCGGCGTGTATATGGCCGTATTACCGCCGCCATGGAAATTGACGCCCTGGCAGCCATTGATTGCGGAGGTGAACATGAAATCCAACGTCCAAAGGGCCGTTCCGTAAGCATCGCTCACATTGGCAGCCCCGCCGCCGTAGTAAGAATAGCATTCGTCAG
>DASYYL010000052.1:0-3905 GCA_035933915.1 Verrucomicrobiia bacterium | reverse complement strand
GTTCTCGGCGTATTCTGGGTCCGCCTCGTCCAGATCATGGTCCTCCAAGAAATCTTTCACATAGCCACCTGCTGCAGAGTAGAGGGCCACATATATGCCAATCATTTCTGCAAAAACTGCAAATTCATTTTTAGTTAGGATGCCAACAGCGGACGCGTCCTTCAAAATCAGTTTAAAGAAATCGCCGGCTTCATTTTGCTTGAGTAGTTTCTGATTTGTCACGTCGATCGAGAAGACCAAACCGTGCAGATTGTTGCGTAACTCCATCAAGGATTCATTGGAGGCTTCAATGCTGTCCGGAAACCTACCGAGGCTCTGCCTGAAATGGGGGATTTGACCACTGTCGTGAAATTTCGCAATTCCGCTGAAAATCTTCGACTGCAGCTCAATACGTTTTGTAAACAATTCAATTCCCTTATCCAACGTCTTATTAAACGCCTCTTCTTCAATTCGAATCGTGTCCTGCACGTGCTTGCGCTTCGCGCGGATTTCCGGAAAAACGCTGCCCAACGTTTCGACGAGCACGTCCACGAGTTTGTAAAAAAACGGTTCGTGAAAACCGAGGGTTCGCCCGTACCGCACGGCGCGCCGCAAGATGCGGCGAAGAACGTAACCGCGTCCTTCGTTGCTCGGCTGGATGCCGTCCGCAATCGCAAAGCTCAAAGTACGGATATGGTCGGCAATCACGCGAAACGCGATGTCCAGGGCGATTTGTTCCGATGAGACAACGGCTTCGGTGTCATCAGGCGTGCCATCATCATCGTCGGCTGGGCCCGGGTGCGCTGGCGCTTCGGGTACTTCAATAATCCGCGTCTGGCATTCGCCGCTGGATTTGAGTGGCAGGTCGTCGGGTTGAGGTACAGCGCCCGGCAGAGTGCTGGTGTATTTTTTTCCGCTTAACTTTTCAAGCGCGTCAAAAATCGGACGAAAAATGTCCGTCTCATAGTTGGAAATTTTTGCGTGTACAAAATCTTTCAATCCTTTCGTGCCCTGAATGATGCTGGTGACGCGCTCGAAGCCCATGCCTGTGTCCACATGGCGAGCGGGCAGGGACGAGAAAGTGCCGTCCGGGTTCGCATTGAATTGGATAAAGACGAGATTCCAAATTTCGATGCATCGGGCGTCGCCTTTGTTCACCAGCCGGCCTTCGGTGGTGCCTTCAGGCGTCAAATCCACGTGAATTTCTGAGCATGGACCGCACGGGCCGGTCTCGCCCATCATCCAAAAATTGTCCTTTTTGTTGCCGTTGACGATGTGGATTTTCGGGTCCAGGCCGACGCTCTTGAACTTTTCCGCCCAATGGTTCCAGGCTTCCTGGTCAAATTCGCTTGGATCATTCTGCGTTTTGTCCGGCGCATACACCGTTGCGTAAAGCCGCCGCGGTGGAAACTGCCACTTCTCGACAACGAGTTCCCACGCCCAATCAATCGCCTCTTTTTTGAAATAATCGCCGAAGCTCCAGTTACCGAGCATTTCAAAAAAGGTGTGGTGATACGTGTCGAGGCCCACGTCCTCCAGGTCGTTGTGCTTGCCGCCGGCGCGGATGCACTTTTGGGTGTCGGCGGCGCGGGTATCGCTGCCGGGAATTGCGCCGGCCCATTTGGAAACATCCGCCTTCTTTTGGCCTAAAAAGATCGGCACAAACTGGTTCATGCCGGCGTTGGTGAAAAGCAGGTTTGGCGAATCGGGCATGAGCGGGCTGGAGGGAACGATGGTGTGCCCTTTCGATTTAAAGAAATCGAGGAACGATTGCCGGATTTGCGCGGATGTCATCATTTGAAACGGCTGACAAATCTAGCAAAAAGTTTGGCGTGGGCGAGCCGAAAAAGAAGAGGTCGACGAATGAATGGTCATCGGTATTATTTGCCGGATCGTCAGATGCCTCTTCCCGGCTTCGTTAAGCGAAAACGTGTGTATAGGTTTTTGAAAACTTAACGAGCTTAACGAAGGCCTAAACGAGCCGTTAAGTTAGAAAAATGGCGCGCTTTTTTTGGCAATTTCGAGGATTTGACTTAACGAGGCACATTGGTTTTATTCTGGAAAATGAGCGGTTAAAATCAGCGTTCGTTAGGTGGTTGCGTAACGAAAAGTGGGTGGCCAGCCAGGCTGCGGGATTGGGGAGAACACCCAGGTTCGCGCGAGCCCATAATGGGGCAAGTGGCAATTCCCTATTCCCCTTTTGAGGAGAATTGGCCTTCTTTGGTCTTGAATAGCAAATTGAAGGTGGTCAGGGAGCCGTGGCACCGGCTGATATATTGCTGCATTTCCACCTTGTCGGCGTCGGAAAGGGCGGTATGGGAATTGATCTTTTGTTCCAGGACGCGCAACTGGTTACGGACGCCGACGATCTTATGAAAGAAAACCTCCAGCGGCACTTCCTTGGTCTGCAAGGTCGGGTCGGAAGGGTGCATCACGATTTTGCCTTTTTGCCAGCGTACGCCCAGTTCCACAGTTGTGGTGTCGGATTTTTTCCACGCCAAGTTGCTCGAGGACGCGTTCGACGATGGATTCCACAAACTGGCTGAGCGGCTGATCCAGGCCGGACACCGTCATGCCCGGCTCCGCCGGCACGAGCCCGCTCAATTCGGGGTCCACAGTGCGGAGCGTGTCACTAAATCGCACTTCGGCCGTTTGCTCGGAAATAGTTTTTACGATACCGAGTCCATATTGCGGGTGGCGCACCGACATGCCGATGGTAAGAGCCTGGATTTTCATTCGTCGTGTTATTTTATTTTAGAATATACGGTCGGAGGCGAAAAATCAAAGATGGGAATGAAGCAGCGTTCGCAGATTGCACAGATTAAACAATGAGGAAAACAGGAATTCAGGAAAAGAAGTTTGAAACTGGTTCCCAAACACCTCATTCTTTCAAACCTTGACTATGCATAAAGTTGTTATCATTGGTTCGGGTTGCGCGGGTTGGACGGCGGCGCTCTATACGGCGCGCGCGAATTTGCAACCGCTGGTGCTTATGGGCTGCCAGCCAGGCGGCCTGCTTACGACCACCAGTATCGTCGAGAATTTTCCCGGATTTCCCGAAGGCGTGGATGGCTGCGAATTGATGACGCGCATGCAAAAACAGGCCGAGCGGTTTGGGGCAAAGACCAGTTTCGGGACCCTGGAAAAAGCAGACTTTAGAAAATCGCCGTTTGAATTGGTCGTGGATGGCGACACGGTGCAGGCTGAAACGGTCATCATCGCGACTGGCGCCAGCCATAAACACATGGGTGTTCCCGGGGAAGATATATTGGAGACCAAAGGGGTGACGTATTGCGCGACGTGCGATGGCGCGCTGCCCATCTTTCGGAAGAAACCGCTCGTGGTTGTAGGCGGCGGCGATTCGGCGTGCGAAGAAGCGCTGTATCTCACGCGATTCGGCTCGGAAGTTTTTCTCGTTCACCGACGCGACACGTTGAGGGCTTCGAAAATCATGGCTGAGCGGGTTCACGCGCACCAAACAATCAAGCCGGTTTGGGACTCGGTGGTGACGGAAGTCTTGGGCGTGGACAATGGCGCAGTCACAGGCGTGCGCCTGAAGAACGTTAAATCAGGGGCGGAAAGCGTTTTGAATTGCGCTGGAGTCTTCGTTGCTATCGGACATATGCCAAACACGACGATCTTTAAAGGCCAGATTGAAATGGATTCCAACGGGTTTATCATCCGGAAGGAAGGATCGAGGACCAATGTGCCGGGCGTTTTTGTGGCCGGGGATTGCTCGGACCATGTCTATCGGCAGGCCATCACGGCGGCGGGAATGGGTTGCGCAGCGGCGATTGATGCCGAGCGGTTTTTGGCGGCAGGGAATGAGTGAGGTTTTTGCCGGGTATATCTAACGGTCAACGAGCCAGAAACCGAGCCCTCACCTCACCCCTCCCATCGGATGGGAGCGGAGAGGGAACAGCGAT
>DASYYL010000229.1:0-16841 GCA_035933915.1 Verrucomicrobiia bacterium | reverse complement strand
CCCTCCTCGAAATCAGCATACAGGTCGAAGAACATGATTTGGTCAACCAAAATGTGGCCCCAACCGCCTGTGTAATTATCCACGATCTGAATTTGAGCAGTTTGCCCGACCCACTGTGAGACATTCCAGGTGACCCAACTTAACGTCTCACTGTTATTTCCGGTGGCGCTCTCGACGACCGAACCATTGACCAAAAGATTGACGCAGGCCAAACCAGGGTGATTGCCGCCACCGATTAGAAAACCAATTGAGTTTCTTGTAATGGTAAATTGGGCTGACGTCAGTGTCCCGGTCGAAGCATCGCCGCCATTGTAACTGTTAACGAGGCCGTGGCCGACATAGCCGCTGACGGGCATTTGGTTTGGAAGCGTTCCTTGCGCGGGCCCCACGCCGAAGGCTGTTCCAGTAGCTGTCCAATTACCATAATTTGGGGCTTCGAAATCCGCAAACGTATCGCCGTCCATTCCAGTTCCATTATCTATAAAAGACCGCGTCAGCGGATCGATTGTAAAGGTTGTTCCATCGAAATTTCCGACAAAATATTGAATTTTGTTCGGGCTTTTATCCACAGCAAGCACCCATTTTTCACCAGAGGCACCATTGCCAGCCGGCAGTTGGAAAAATAGAGGATCTTCCCAATCTGCTTCCCTGGCTCCTACGGGACCAAATTGACTCAAGAATTGCCACGTCTTAAGGTCCGCAGATGCATAGAATTGAACAATATGTTGGTTTGAGAGGGCGACAGCCATGACCCAGCGGTTCCGGGCCGTATCCCAGGAAACATCGGGATCACGGAAGGAAGTGCTGTTTAAATTTAGGACTGGGTTATTCGAATAATAAAAGAAATTGGTTCCATCGACGCTCGAAGACAAACATTGGGACTGGATTCCGGTCGTATTATTATTGGCAGTATAAACGGCCACCATCGGGGGCGTGGCGCCAGTTCCGAAACCGCTTGTGTTTTGCGTATCGGCAACGGCCGACCCGCTGAAATACGAAAAAGAGCCGTCGCCTCCCTGCATCGGCCACGGCAATAGATTCCAGTAAACCAAATCGGAGGAGGTGGCGTGTCCCCACCAAAAAAGATGGTAAATGTTATTGAATTCAACCAGCCCGTCCGGATCGCCAATCCACCCGCCTGGAGGAGTAAAATGGAACTGCGGACGATACAACTCTTTATAAGTTTGGCCCACCAATTGGAAAGGCGGCACAATTAGGCTTATCAGCAGGGGCAGTATTATTTTGAGTTGGTCTTTCATGATTAGTCGCAGCTGTTTGAGATTATCAACTGGCTGACCCGGAAATATAATTCCGATCGATTTGCGGGGCCGAACGTCTCATCCAGACTCGATTTCGGTATTGTCACCGTGGTCACATTACCAACCGCGATAGGAGTGGCCACTGGTATAAAGGTGGAGAGGTCGATGGATGCCTCGACATTGTAAATGGCTGTGTTTGTGGAATTGAACGTAATCACCATATTACCGTTTGGGTCCGGACCGGATAGGTTTGAAATGATGAACGATTGACTGACACAACCGGGATTGGCCATCAAGAATGCGACATCAACGGCTGTCAGCGGCCCATTATAAAGCTGGAGATCGTCGAGATAAATCAGAGGCGCATCTGCGACGTAGTTTGCGCCGTTCTTCACACTGCCGACGTCAAAGGGGCTGCCGTCCGAACTTTGTGCCCCCGCGACGCTGTTTGTGGCCTCCGATTCCAGGCCGTTGACAAATAAAGTCAAGCTGCCCGTTGCCGTATCGTATCCGCCTGCGACGTGGAACCAATTGGCGCTATTCGTAAAGAGAGGAACGGTGACCGCTGAAAGGACGTTGCCAAAAAAATTGCCAGTAGCCGGATTATTCCCACGAACGACAAATTCCAGCGGAGAGCTTCCGTTGGAATTGGTTTGACTGATTCGCACCTGCCAGGATATCTGTTGGCTGCCGCTCACGGCCGTGGTTGCAGGCATCTCCTTGGCAATCAAGTTATTGCCCGGGTCAAGATAAACGGGGCGAAGCCAAAATGAGAATCCGAAGCTGTCTGTCTGAAGAGCGGCGTTGGTGGATGAGAGCCGGGTTGATGTCCCCGGCACTTGCTTCCAATTCAATAGGGTTCCTGCGGCAACTATACCAGGTCCGGTAACGGGTGCTGTGGTCAATGGGTCCAGGGTAAGGGTGGCACTATTTCCGCTCGAGTCGGAGAAGGGCGGACCGCTTTCATCAAATGTCCAATGAGCGACCAATTTCTCCGCCAATACCGCAGGCGTCAGAACTGAGATTGCACAGAAAACAAGGCAGACCGCGACATAATCAATCAGCCGAAGGGCCCGGTAACCAGTCGCTTTTCGCCGCTGCCTCAATTTCATAGGCATTAGATTCATCGCCAGATTGATTTTAGTGTCCACCCATTGAAAGATTGAATTTTTGCACGTGTTGGCCCAAAAAATTCCATGCCGCAACTCTTCGACGATGGAAAAACGAGGGCAGTTAATACGGCCTGGCCGTCGTTCACGAAAACTTCCACCGAACAGGCGTCTGCAAAGACGTGGAGCATTACAGCCTTATTGGGTTCCGGCAATGGCACGGAATAAATACCGGGAAATTTGGGGTTGAAGCTGACATTGCCCGAATGGCGCCGGTTCAGAAAGACCATTCCGGCATCTCGATCCACTCCAATGATCGTCTCATCATTGGAGTTTTTAAAAAGATCCATACCCTCGACGCCGGAGTTCTGCGGGCCAAGCTCAACCATAAACTCAAGCCGGCTGCCCTGAATTTGATCTTTAGTGATCCAAGCGTTGGCTTCAGAAATATTTCCGCCCTGAAATTGAAAATGCTTGCCGCGCAGCGATTGCAACTCGTGTACTGGTTCCTGCACTAAACGAACGCCTCCGGTCGTTTGATGCAGCTCAAGCTCGCGCGGAATAGACATGGCGCTTCGCCACGGTGAAGTCGGCAAGTCTTGTCCATATTGCCAATTGTTCATCCAGCCAATCCAGAGACGGCGGCCATCAGCCGGGGAGATGTCATTCCATGAAACAGCCGCATAATCATCCGGACCATAATCGAGCCAAAGAGCCGGATCGACGGCGGGATGAGCCGGGGCATCGGCCAACATGATTTGATCGACAGAGATGTGGCCCCAGCCGGCGGTTGCCTGATCGACGATTTGCAGCACCGCTTTTTGGTTCTCATATTGCCGGACATTCCATGAATGCCAGGAGAGCTGTTCATTGTCTTCGCCCGAGGCAGTACAGACAACCCTGCCATCAATAAGCAAATCCATTCGTGTTTCCGGCTGGGAGCCGCCGCCCATCAGGAAGTTTAGACAGGGGCTTGTTATTTTAAATTCCGGGGAGGTCAATGTGCCAGTGGATGCATCGCCGTGGTAATAGCTATTGACCAAACCGTGGCCGAGATAACCGGCAACCGGATTTTGATCCGGAAGCCGGCCCTGTGCCGGACCGGGACCAAATGCGTCACCAGTAACTTTCCAATCGCCATAGTCCTTACCCTCGAAATCGGCGATGATTTGGCCATCCGGCATGAAAGCCGGAGTTGGCTGCGGCTGAGAGTTGGTGTCCGTGGTGAAATGAATGCCATCAAATTGTCCGATGAAATATTGAACGCCAGTACCGCCAGCAGGCGCGCCGGAGCCGACGTTAACAGTCAGGACCCATTTAACGCGGGTGGAATCGCCATCAACGGCGAGTGGGAAGAGATCGGGGCATTCCCAAACACCGCTGGTGGCGCCGGCCGGGCCGAATTCGCTTAGGAGTGTCCAGTGTTTGAGATTTTTCGATTGGTAGAAGCGGACTTTGTGCATGGCCGAAAGCGACACTGTCATCAGCCAGCTTTTAGACGGCTCGAACCATTGCACTTTGGGATCGCGAAAATTATCAGAACCAATGTCGATGACCGGGTTGCCCGCATATTTAGTCCAGGCCCTGCCTTTATCGTTGCTATATGCGATGCACTGGAATTGGCGCCCATCAGCAACGCGCATGCCTGTATAAATTGCTACCATCGGGGGTTGGCCATTCTGACCGAATCCGCTGGTATTATGCCAGTCCACGACAGCACTGCCGGAGAAGCACATAATTCCGTCCGCTTCCGGGAGCGCCACGGGCAGATATCTCCAGCGCACCATATCGCGACTAACCGCGTGCCCCCAACTCATATGTCCCCAGACGTTTCCGAACGGATTGTATTGGTAAAATAAATGGTATTCTGCGTCATAATACACCAGGCCGTTAGGGTCATTCATCCAATTGCTTTGAGGTGTGAAATGATACTGCGGACGGAAAGGCTCGGAAAAATTGCCTGGCAAATCGGTGGCCGCGGCGGCCAGCGCCGTGCCAAAATATAGAGCCGCCACACTAGTGTTCATACCTTCAGCACCGCAATCGGTTTGGACACAGGATGGAAATGGTTATCCTGAGTGACAAACCTTTTGGGAAATCGCTCCGGCAATGGCGGCGTCGCCCCGGCACAGGAACAGACATAACGCGCAATTTCGTCCGCCAACATATTGATTTCGTCGAGCGGCATTTTGCGCAGCAGTCCCATCACGAGCGCAGCGGTAAATGCATCGCCAGCGCCCACGGTGTCAATAATTTCGATAGGAACCGAAGGGCAATCCGACCATTGACCGGCTTGAAATAGCAAGCTGCCAGCCGGGCCGCGTGTCAGCGCTACCAGCCGCAGTCCAAATTTTCGCGCAAGAGCTTCGATCTGACGCCTCGTCGAACCGGTCAAACGAAACAATTCGGCCAGAATGAGCAATTCCCGCTCGTTCAGTTTGAGCACATTTGCCAGCCGCAAAGACTCTCCAATGAGGCTGCGGGAAAAAAAGTTCTGGCGCAAATTAACATCGAACACCCGAAGGGCCTCCGGTGACGCGGCAGCGACCAATCTTTGAACAGAGACCCGCGCGGAGTCACTACGCTGAACAAGCGTCCCGAAACAAATCGCATCTGCTGCCCGCAAGGCTGCCAGCGCGCTCTCGGTAACAGAGATGCGATCCCAGGCAACCTGCTCACGAATGTCGAAATGAGGAATGCCATTTCCGGAAAGTGAAACCGTCACCGTCCCGGTGGGCGCGGCTTCATCCACCTGAATGGTATCGCCGGGGATGCCTAATAGCTTAAACCGCAGTCGAATTTCGGAACCAAGGGTATCATTACCGACGCGTGTGACGACGGTCGCCCGGGCGCCAAGCGCATGCGCATGATAAGCAAAGTTAGCGGGAGCACCGCCGAGTTGTGGACCCGAAGGAAGCAAGTCCCAAAGCACTTCACCGATTCCTACAATTTTAAAGCTCATAATTAACCCTGGTTGCATCGGTGCCGGCAGGCATTTTGCCCAGTGCGACCGCACCGGATGTGTTCTCCATTTTTATGCCCAATTTCTCCTGCATCTTTTCCAGGGAGACGCCCCTGGTCTCAGGAACCATCACCTTGATCCAGATTAGTTCCAGTACCATCATTCCGCAGAAGAACAGGAAGACATAGCCCGGCGGAAATACCGAGACCATTTTAGGGAAGAACGTTGTCAACAACGCTGCAAAGATCCAGTGCGTGGAACTGCCCAGGGTCTGGCCCTCGGCGCGATGTCGATTAGGGAAAATCTCCGATATGAAAACCCAAATGACCGTGCCCTGTCCTATGGCATGAGCGGCGATGAAAGCAAAAATACAGACTGGAACGATCGCGTAGTGTTGGGTAAAAAATGCCCAGGCGGTCGAAGCAAGCGACCCTATGTAACCAAACGCTCCGATCAACAACAATGTACGCCTGCCCAGACGGTCAATAAGCCACAGCCCAATAAAGGTGAAAAGCAAGTTCGTTAGCCCGATGCCCACAGATTGTAACAACGCGGCTTTTGGCCCCAAACCAATCATTTGAAAAATCCGTGGCGCGAAATACAGCACAGCATTGATGCCGGACATCTGATTAAAAAATGCGACTAAAATTGCCAGCAAAATCGGCAAGCGTAATTGCCAGGTCCAAAAACGCATTGACGTCATTTGCGCGGAGGACGCAGCCAGAATTTCGTCGGCGGCAGCTTCGATTTTAGACGATGATGCTTCTGGCTCGATCAGTCTTAGCACTTTCAGGCCTGCGCTCCGGTCGCCCTTGCGCCCGATTAACCATCGCGGACTTTCCGGCAGGTTGAAACAGCAGACCGTATAAATCAGTGATGGGAACGCCGCCACGCCGAGCATCCAACGCCATGCCTGCTGTCCGATGCCTGAAAGCAGTGCATTGGAACCGAAGGCAATAACAATCCCAAAAACAATGTTGAACTGAAACATCCCCGCCAACCGGCCCCGGTAAGCAGCCGGGGCGATTTCAGATATGTACATAGGTGCGACAACGGTAGAAACCCCAATGCCCAGGCCCCCAATAAAACGCGCTACGATAAAAGACCATACTCCCGCGGAGAATGCGCACCCCAAGGCCGAAATCACGTAAAATATGCCAATGGCCATGAGCACTTTTTTTCTGCCAAACCGGTCCGTTAACCAACCGCCGAGAAGCGCGCCAATCACGGTGCCGTAAAGAGCGGACCCCATGGCGAGCCCGTGCATGCCGGCACTTAAACCCCATAGCTTCTGAATCGTCTGTTCCGCCCCGGAAATAACAACTGTATCGAATCCAAACAGAAATCCGGCGAGGGCAGACGTTACCGACCAAAAGAAAATGCGCGCCTTCATAGTATGCTTTCAAATGCGATCATGGTCATTTCCAGCGGATCTCGACGTTCCACATCAAGGTGTTGGAGCGGTTATCTCTGCCCCGCAGATTGCAAAGGGTCCCAATACTGCGAATTGATTAATCCCTGATATGAGCCCGATTGGGGGTCGACAGGCGGGTTGATGTTTGCTTCACGCCTTAATTCAACATGACAATCTGAGAACCCCACGGGGGAGACACCGGGAAACTTTCCCGCATTGTGCCGAATGGTGTCCACCCCCTCATAATTACCGGTCGAGCTTGGCGCATGCATGCTGGCGTGCGGCCACCACAAAGTGCCGCTGGCCGTCGGATTGCTGCTGGGAGGTTTCGGTTGCTTGTCGGCAAACACCAGCAAATCCACCGGATGCCTGGCTGTACTCCGCTTGAAATTTGCCACACTCGCAAATTTGTATCCCGAAACGGTGAGGGTTGCGGGAGCATTCGGTGTGCAACTAAGGAAGAATGAATTATAGCCGTAACCGACGAGGTTAAAATTAAAGCCCCATGACCAGGTGACGCCGTTCTCCGTTATTGAGGTGTTGACAGCGGGGCAATGAAATGACTTGTAGTAATTTGTCTGGCCGCCGCAAATAGCCGCCGCCCACCAATTGCTTTGTTCATCCAGCGGGTCCCATTGGCCATACGTTGTGCCCAAAGCCGTCGGAAAGTAATCGTTGTTCTCATCTGTGTAAATTTGAGTGTATGTGGTCATCTGCTTGAGGTTGTTCAAACAACCGGCGCGAAGCGCCTGGCGTTGAGCGGATGCCAGGACTGGCAATAAGATGGAGGCTAAAACCGCAATAATGGCAATAACCACCAGCAGCTCAATGAGCGTGAAACCCCGACAACGCGCCGGCGATGGTTCCAGGCAAATATTTTTCATAGTTTGGCCCTCTTTAATATTGCGGCCGGCGGTCGTCGACCGCCAGGCCGCCTGTATTCATTTGTTTACCGTTGGATTCGATAAAATTCAGCGGCAGAGCCGCTCTTCGTCGTTGTGACTTCAAAATGGCCGTTGCCCTGCGATGTTACGGTCGCTGATAACGGTGAATACGTTCCCCTCAAAGTTGGTGATCCAATTAACGTGAATGCTGAGGCCGGATCAGAAGGACTTCCTGTAAAGGTGATTATAACCGCGGAACCATTTGCTGAAATGCCGGTAATCACTGGGGTCACTACGACCAATCCTGGCAGGAACCCCTCCTGACTGCCGCTGAATTTGACCAGGCCCGCTGAAACTTCCACTTCATCAATTTCGCCCATTAAGTTGCGGTTGTCGTCGTTCCACGGGTACCGGTAGCGACCGACAAAGAGATTGCCTTCAGAGTTGTTTGGTAACGGACCGTAGCCGGGCGGCAATGTGACAGTGGCATTGGTACCAGTACCGTCCACATTGGCGACATTCAAACTGATGGTATTTGCAGCGGCATTATATTGAGCGAGCATATAGTGCCAGTTGCCATCGGCATAATTCTGGTTTGTCACCGATACCGATTCGATGCCGGCGTTGGTATCTTCATCGGCTGGACCCTGGGGCGGGACCGAGTAATTGTTAATGTTGAAGTCAATTCCACCTGGAGAAGCCTGATTGAGATTGACACTATAACGGACGGTGTTCCCGCCATCGGTTCCCTGACAAATCAATGCCATAGATCCGTTTGCGCTTTGGTTGCCGTAGGTCCTGAAAAAGAGTTGCAATGCGAACGACCCTTGAAAATCAAATGGATCACCCGGGCCGCTGCCCAAGGGATAAAATACGACGCCATCCTGGCCGGCTAGATATGATGCATCAAAGGCATTGGCTCCGCCGGCGTAACCATTGATAAACATGGAAGCGGGGGGGACATCGTTGGTCAACGGGATTTCGCCGTTGGCGCCAATTCCGCTCTGGTTGGGTTGATTGTTGAAGGTAATCAAGTCGTAGTAACCGTTGGTAAATCCAGTGAGATTGTCATCCACAGTTGCCTGCGGGTAAAATTTCGTATCCGTGTATTCAAAGCTCCAGCGGGCAAGGTTGACCACGGGGCTGACCTGCACCACGACCGGGGCGCTTGTGACGGAACCATCACAAGGAGCGGATGCAATCAATTGATAAGCGCCTGCCGACGCTGGCGTGATTGGAAATAGATAAAGATTCATATTGGTCTGCCCTGCCACAGTGACACCGTTAAAGAGCCACGTGAATTGAGCCGGGCCGCCTTCCAACTGAGCTCCTGGGGCTCGGTTCCAATACACTGGCGCGATGTTCAATACACCCCCCACAGCCACAATATTGGTCGTCGGCAACGAATTTGTGTAGTCAGCCGATCCTGACGCCGTGATGTTGAGGGTGATGGGATTGCAACCCGACACATTGGCCAGCAATTGATTGTCAGGGAGCGCGGCGCTGGAAAAACGGACCTGATCAATTAGGCCATTAAAAGGAGTGCTGCCACCTTCGTCGTTTCCGACGATGAAAGGCCCCTGGCTGCCGGAGCCGCCTGGATTGAGTGGAGAACCAATATAGGTCGTTGATTCGGCACTGGTGCCGTCTTGATTTACGACGAGAATGTCCATGGTCAAATTGACACCATTGTAACGACAACAAACATAGTGCCATTGGCCATCATCAAAGCGGTGGCCGCCATTTTGTGCCGCTGTGATACGAACGAACGGATAATCCACCACATTCCATCCCCAGAACAACAGGCAACCGATGTCATTGGTGTTTACACTGGCGCTCTCATTGAGTTGGATTTCTCCGTAAGCAGAGCTTTGATGGTTCCAAATCAGGGTCTGTTTCACTGTCCCCATTGTCGGATCGTTTGTATAATCCGTTTTGAAAAAGACTTCCTCGGTAAAACTGGCCGTGTCGAAATTTGTGCCATAAGTCACGTTGTCGCAGTCAACTTCTCCGCCCGCACCACTATATTCGTCGGCGCCGCAATTCCAGGAGGCCGATCCGGGGTTGAAATAATTGTTGGCGCTAAACATGGCAGATGGCGGCAGGATGGCGGAAAAGGTCGGGTTTCCGGCCATCGGGCCTAATACCCAAAGATTCTGAACCGAGGGCGGAACGACGCCCGAGCCAGGCGCCGTGCCTTGGCCCACGTTGGTTGCCAGATCTAAAAAGCCAACGCCTGTTACGGGGTTCTCGGAAATGGGGCTTAACGTGTTAAATTTCCAATATGCAACTGTCGTTAGATTGGTGTCTTGTTCGTTGGCCCAGGCCACCGGGATGGCGACCCCGATGAGCGCAGCCGCAAGGACTATTAGTTTTATGGTCTTCTGTTTCATTTTCTTTCGTTATTTTTGGTTATCGTTTTGCTCAATCTGCCATCCCGAATCTTCGAAGAGCTTTACCGGCCATTTCCGGATCACTCTTAATTTCCCAACATGAGTCTGCCGATATCAGACGATTCGCTCCACATGTTGGGATTGAGACCTATTTAGCTGGCTCTCGCGAAATCTACAAATGCAGACTAGGCAACTTTGAAAATACTTGACATGGCTGCTTTCGAAGCTGTCATGACCATAAGAGCTGAATCCCGCAGAACAAACAAACATAGTTTCTTTGAAATTCCTTTAAAAATGCTTAGTGAGTTACTGTTGTTCTCCCAGGAGCCTCATAATCCGCGGATTAGTGAGATTTCCGTCGGTCACAACTTCAACACCGGTGTCAATCAGCCGCGGACTGGATTGTCCATTGTTATGCAAAGCCACAGCCTTAACGCCCTCGTATCCCATCTTGTAGGGGTCCTGTACGACAATCGCCTTCACGTTGCCTGATCGCAAGCTGTCAATCAGCGACTTTGCAGGATCAAACGCAATCATTTTTACATCTGTGCGTTTCAGCTCTTGCAGTGCCTCCAGCGCCCCCACTGAGAGATCGACATTGCAGGCAAACAACCCTTGCACATCCGGATGTTGCCGGAGCATATCTTCGGTCACTTTCTTTGCAATGGACGCCTGGTCCTGGCCGGATTCTGAATCGACGATTTTGATATCGGGAAATTCCTTCGCAATAGTATCTGTAAAACCACTTGCGCGCTTGGCCGCTGCGTGTGAACCAGGAATGTGTCGAACCACGATCACATTGCCTTTGCCACCGAGCACTTTTGCCATTTGCCGCGCGGCCAGCACTCCTCCCTCATAATTGTCGGTGGAGGCTATGCAAACAAAATGCGTGCAATCCAGCCCTGAATCAATAATGGCACACGGAATATTCAAGGCGGCAAGTCGTTCTACTGAGGCAACAAGTTGAGTGCGGTCAACAGGCGCAATTACTACACCTTCTACACGGCGTGCGATAACGTCCTTCAGAATTTGGATTTGCGCTCCATAATTGGTCTCCCGATCCGGACCCGCCCAGATGATTTCGTATCCATAGTCTTTTCCGGCTTCCTGCGCGCCGGCAAGAACTGACTGCCAATACACCGTGTTGGTCAATTTTGGTATCAGAGCGATGACATGCCTGGGCCCGGTGGGTGGTTCGCTTATGGGCACTTGCTTTTCACAGCCTGCGCTGAAAAAAAGAGCTGGGACAAAAAATAGGCACAGGAACAAGAACCGTTTCATAAACAATAACGTATTTGTTTGGTTTGAGGCCATAAACGATGGCACCAATGAAGGCTGATTTTGATTTACGATCCGAACTCTAAGGCTTCGATAATCCAATCGGCAAATGGATAGTTGACAGAAATGTCAGTAGTTGATATTACTGCTTCCATAGCTGTCATATCCAATCTCTCATGTCATCAGAGAAAAAAAGTCTGAACTTCAAGCACAATGAAATCAGTCGGCGCCTTGAAACAGAGGTGGCCAGCGGGAAATATGATGACGGCTCAAAACTGCCCAGCGAGATCCAATTGGTCCGGCAGTTCAAAGTTTCGCGACCCACCGTCGCGCGGGCGTTGCGTGATTTGGAAGCCAAAGGTTTGATCGAGCGGCGCGCTGGTTCGGGCACCTATTTGCGAACAGATGGCAGACGATCCGCAACGACGCGTGTCCTCGGCTTGCTCGTCCCAGGCCTGTCGAGCACCGAAATCTTTCAAATTATCTGCGGAGAGATCGCCAGCCTGGCACGTGTCAACGATTACGGCCTGCTCTGGGGAGGATCAAGCAGCCCGCGCCAGGACAACGATGCAAGCCTTAAGCATGCGCAGGAAATCTGTGAGCAGTTCATCGAGCGAAAAATCAGCGGTGTCTTCTTTGCCCCGGTCGAATTGCAGGCGACTCAAAAGGAGGCCAACCGATTGCTGGCCGAATCGCTGCGCGAAGCAGGCATCCCCGTCGTTCTCATTGATCGAGACCTGCTGAGTTTCCCCGAGCGCAGCGATTTTGACCTTGTAGGCATTGATAACATGTCTGGCGGCTTCATCGCAGCCCAGCACCTGATCAAGATGGGCTGCCGGAGATTGTTTTTCGTCGCGCGTCTGCTTTCCGCTTCCACGGTCGACGCCAGGATCGCCGGCGTTCGCGAAGCACTCGTGCGAAATCGCATCGAGCCGGATCCCGGTTGGGTTCGTTGGGGCGACCCTGCGGACATTAAATTTGTCCGCTCTCTGGTTGCCGGACGGCAGGCGGACGCCTTCATTTGTGCCAACGACGACACAGCGGCCGTACTTGTTAGAGCATTGGAATCACAAGGCATCCATGTGCCGCACGATTTTCACGTAGTGGGTTTTGACGATGTCAAATACGCCACCCTGGTATCAGTGCCGTTGACCACTATTCACCAGCCATGTCGTGACATAGCCGCAATCGCCTTTAGGACCATGATGGAGCGCCTGGCCGAGCCGACGCTTCCCGCACGATGCATCAACCTGACGCCGCACTTGGTGGTGCGTGAATCGTGCGGCGCTTACCTGCCCCGGCCAAAGGCAGCCAATCCCGCTTGAAACCACAATAGAACGTGGTATTTATGCCACAGGTAGTGGGGATTTACGTCCGATTCCGACTATCGCCTGGCAGATGAGGCACACCCGATGCAAGGGTTCGATTCCCTTCACCCGCTGCATTATAAGTCAAGTACTTATGACGCAGTGCAGGTGCAGTAAAAGTACAGTAGAAGCTGTTGCTTTTATTATTTCCGCCCACCTTTCTTTGATTTGTTGCGCGAATACTCTTGCCCTAGTTCATATTGAAGATTTGCACCAACATCATTCACTGGAAAAACCCAATTTTGGTAGGGGGATTTGTGCTGCCGAAAAACTCGAATGAGTCTTTCGATGTTTTGTTGATAACCGTAAGCAATAATGAAAGGGTGTAAATCCTGCTCGCTTTGTATTTTCGCTACCCAATACCCAACATCCTGAATGTCCGCCACATAAAATAATTTTCGCTCAAGAGCGCTGGAGATAAGGCAAAGCCACGATAAAAACGAATCCATCGAGGTTCGATAAATTTGGATCCGAGGATCGTCATCCATGTCCCCTAGTTGTAAATCGGGTCGTAATGCATGCGCAAATATTCTTCGGTCATGCTCGATAATTGCGGCATTGTTTGGCATGTATGGACGAAGGCTTTCAGGCAAAATCAGCTTGCCGCCATTCCAATCAAGGCATCGACCTGCAAAAACCAATTCAGAATTGTTGTTGAAATCTTTAAGATAAGTGTTTGCTAATTCGGCACGCTTCCAGCAAACCGACTTCCAGCTATTAAAAAGCGCGACACCGCCTCCGACCAAGCCTACGAAGGCTCCGACATACGCAATTGCTGTTGCGGCTTCAGTGGGCATTAAGAATTCCCGTCTAACATGATACCATGTCAAGGATTAGAAATCTTGAAGATTTCCGTCCAGTTCTTTTGGCACGCATTGACCGACGACTGGTTTTAGGCGTCCAATAGAATCTGCGCTGCGCGGGGAGGTGGTTTTGACGCACCGGCAGGCCGTGTTCTTCTTATGGCCTTCCGCACGGAGCGATTATATGAGGCTGTAATTTGAGGAAAGCCGCCAATTCCTTGGCACCCGCGAGCCTGCGGATCAGCCAAAATGCGCATACCCCCGCGCATCCAACTTTTGCACTCCGTTCTTGTCCCGAAGAAAAATCCCTTCGCCGGCAACAATCTTTCCGATGCAGGTCAATTTCAATTTCGGAAACTTCTGTTTCCATGCGTCGAGCAACTTGACGGCGTCTTTGCCGGCGATCGTGAAGAGAAGTTCAAAATCTTCGCCGTCCGTGAGCGCGGCAATGACCGGCGGTTTGGCGGAAGCACCCTTTTTTGCCTGTAGTTTTGCGGCGCGGGAAACAGGGATGGCAGTTTTCAGCAGCTCCGCGCCGACGCGGCTGGCGGTGAGGATATGCCTTAAATCGCCGGCGGGGCCGTCACTTAAGTCGGCCATGGCGTGGAGGGAGAAATGTTCGGCGAGCCAGCGCGCTTCGTCGATGCGTGGCTCGAAATCCAGATGTTTTCCGCCAAGCGAGCCGCCGAGTTCGCCGGTGACAAAGATCGCGTCGCCGATGCGCGCGCCGCGGCGGAGGATTTGTTTTCCGCGCGCAACCGTTCCCAGCAATGCAATTGAAATGAAAATGCCGCCGGGATTCGTCGTGGTTTCGCCGCCGACGATGGCCACGCCAAATGTTCGCGCCAGGGCGTTCAAGCCGTCGTAAATTTTCGCAACGAATTCCGGGTCGAAACTTTTGGGCAGGCCGATGGTTATCAGAGCGGCCGACGGGGTTCCGGCCATCGCGGCGATGTCGCTCAAACATCGGCCCAGGGCTTTGCGACCGATTTTTTCCGGCGGCGTTTCGCGGGTGAAATGGACGCCGTCGACGACGGCGTCGGTTTTGAATAAAAACAATTTTCCAGGCAGGCCGAAGTCGAGGACGGCGCAGTCGTCGCCGGCGCCGGTGACGACGGTATCGTTGGCCGGGAGGGATTTGGTCAGTTTGGCGATGAGGTCGAATTCAGTCATCACTGGGTACCATAGGTGAGTAGAACCAGGTTGGCGGCGTTAAAGAGGGCGTGGGTGGCAATGGGGGCGGCGAGGCTGTCGGTCGTTTCATAGAGCCAGGTCAGGACGAGCGCGAGCACAAAGAGCGGAATAAAAATCGCGACGTCGGCGTGGATCAAGGCGAACAGGAGGCTGACGCCGATCCAGGCGAGTTTTGGAAAACCGAGCTGTTTTATAAAGGCGAACAGCACACCGCGAAAAACGAATTCCTCGGCCACGGGCGCGATTACGACGGCAAAAATGCCAAGATAAATCTGCTCCGGCCGGGAAGTGGCCCCGGTGAACAAAGTGACGGCGGTTTCGGTTTGGTATTTCAAGTGAATTTTGTCCATGAGCCGCATGGACACCCACTGCAGCCCCTCGGCGGCGGGCAGGATAATAATGAGCGCTCCAATCGCCAGCAACGGCGCCAGGAAGAGCTTTTTTTTGGCCAGTCCGAGGCCGTCCCGCATGCGGATATTTTGCAGTCCAAAGAAAACGGGCATCAAAATCCAGGTAGCGCCCTGGAGGCTCAAAGTGGCGATTAAAACGGGGCCAAAACCGGTCTCCAAATCCTTAAAGCCGGCGACATGGGCTTTATGGAGCATCACAACCAATAAGTTGCCCGAAAACCAGCAGAGTGCCTGCGCGGCCAGGAAAAAAATTACCGCCTCGACGCGCCAGGATTTGGCTGATGACATTTGGCAAGGGTAGTTCCAAAAGGATTCAGGTTCAAGGTTCGAGGTTTCGTGACGTTGAAGCGTTGAAGCGTTGAAGCGGCTTTGGTTGGACCATGGTTGGACACGCTGGGCCAGAGACAGACGCTTGGATGATTAAACCGCGAATTGGTCAGAGCCTCCTCACGTCGGCTGCTACGATGGGTAAATCACCCGCCAAACGCGGCATACTTCTTTATCCCCCGCGCCCAGGCGAAGCGGGCGAGGGTGAAGGCGGCCAGGACCCAGAGGATTTGCACGATGAAGCCTGTTTCCAATTGGGTCCCCGAAATTTTGCCCATGTAAATGGCCACGGGGAAATAAAGCTGATACGGAAAGGGCGTAAACATGAGGACGTGCTGAAGGCCGGGATGCAGCATGGACAGCGGAAAGAGATGGCCGCTGGCCAGGTATTCAAACGCGAAGAGGATGAATATCAGGGTGGAAATTTCCAGCAGCCAGAACGCGAGCATGGCTATGGTGTACGAAATAAAAAATTGAAGCAGGGCGGCGAGAACCATGGAGACAATGAATGCGACAAACGCCAGGACGTCCGGCGGGGGCATGAGATTTTTTCGGAAACAGAGGATGAACAGCGCCAGCGGAACGCACGCCATGGTCGTAAAGGCGACGCGGCCGGACAGGAACAGGCAGAACCGGTACCACAAATAATTTATCGGTTTGAGCAAAAACTGGCTGATGTTGCCTTCGCGAATGTCGGCGGCGATTTGCCAATCGTCTTCGTTGACGGCCGTGAGGACGTCCACGACGGCGACCATAATGTAATAGAAAATCATTTCCGGTTGCGTGAAGCCCGAAAGCGCGCTGCCGGAAGGTTTGTTGGTGTAAACTGTCCGCCAGAGGGAAAGCATGGCAAAGAGAGGAATAAAACTGAACAGCGTCCGCGTCAAATAGTTGACGCGGTAGGTCAGGTTATTCTGGATGCCGATGCCGATGACGTGCCAGTATTTTTTCACGCTGTGCGGCGCGTGCGCGCGACGTATATGTAATTCGGGACTTGAGAGAAGACAACAGGAAAGAGAATATCATTCCTCGCCATCATAATAATCCAGCGCATCGGAGCGTAAATATCTGCGTTCCGGTATCGGCACGCTCCACTTTTTGCTGTCGGGATAGTACCACGACTCGTTGATTGGGTTATCCGCCACGAGATAAAAAATCAAATCGTCTGTGCCGTTATTGATAATCTGGTGGGGTTCGTTGGGTTTAAAAATGAATGCGTCGCCGGGTTCAATCGGCGTGGCGCCGTCCTTGTGACGGACGATTCCTCTGCCGGAAATTACGTGATAGAATTCCCACTGCGCGCTAACCCGACTTCCGCTATTCGAGCCTTGGAAAAGGAATTTGGGAGGCTGCGACATTGTAAGTACTTGAGTGTAAGGGGTTGTACTCTGAGGGAGGGCTTCAAAAGGGCTGTAGTGCAGACCTACCCTCTTTTTCTTTG
>DASYYL010000210.1:0-4625 GCA_035933915.1 Verrucomicrobiia bacterium | reverse complement strand
ATTACGACGAGCGAATGACGGAGCCCACGGTGTTTCCCTCGGCGTTTCCGAACCTGCTGGTCAATGGCGGCACGGGCATCGCGGTGGGCATGGCTACGAATATGCCGCCGCATAATCTCGGAGAGATCATCGACGGCATTTGCGCGCAAATTGATAACCCGAATATCAACATCAAGGAATTGATGAAATTCATCAAGGGCCCGGATTTTCCCACTGGCGGCATCATTTGCGGCGTCGAAGGGATCAAAAATTACTTTGAGACCGGACGCGGCAGCCTGAAATTGCGCGGACGGGTCGGCGCCGAAGAAATGAAAGGAGGCCGGGAGCAACTCGTCATTACTGAAATTCCATTCAACGTCAACCGGGCCGCGCTCGAACAGCAAATCGCGAACCTGGTAAACGAAAAAACTATCACGGAAATCTCGGCGATGCGGAATGAGTCCGATGAAAATACGCGGCTGGTGATGGAGTTGAAGCGGGATGGCAACCCGAAGGTGGTCATTGCCAATCTTTACAAACACACCCAGCTTGAGGTTTCGTTCGCTGTCAATTCACTGGCAATCGATCACGGCCGGCCCAAGACACTTACTCTCAAAGACCTGATTCAATGTTATATCGATCATCGCCGCGAGGTTGTGCTGCGGCGAACTCGCTTTGAACTGAGAAAGGCCGAGGAACGGGCTGAATTGCTGGAAGGTTACCTCATTGCGCTCGCGAATTTGGACGAGTTCATTGCCATCATTCGCAAATCCAAAACGCGGGACGAAGCGCGGGTGAAATTGCTGGCATTTGAATGGAATCGGGCACAGGTCGAGCGCTGGGGAATTCTGATCCGGAGTGAGGAGCGACTGGACAATGGCCGCTACGCGTTGAACGAGCGGCAGGTCGATGCCATCCTGGAGCTGCGATTGTATCAATTGACCGCTCTGGAAATCGACAAGGTGCAGGGCGAATACAAAGAGTTGCTCGAACGTATCAAGGATTTGCTCGACATTTTGGCCCGGGAAGCGCGTGTCATGGCCATCATCAAAAATGAGCTGATGGCCATTAAGGAAAAATACGCCACACCACGGATGACGCAGATTGTCCCGGACGAAGGCGAAATCGCCATAGAAGATTTGATTGTCAATGAGGGCGTGATTATTACGCTCACGCATAGCGGCCTGATCAAGCGGACGAACATTTCCAGCTATCGCGCGCAGCGGCGCGGGGGCAAGGGCGTCATTGGCATGACAACCCGCGAAGCCGGTACGGAAGAGGACAAAGATTTCATCGAGCACCTGTTCACGGCGAGCACGCATGATTACTTGATGTTTTTTACCAATACAGGCCGCGTTTACGTTGAACGGGTCCATGAAATTCCAGACATGGGCCGCGCTGCGAAGGGACGGAGCATTGCGAATTTGCTGGAATTGAAAAACAGCGAAACCATTGCGGCCCTGATTCGGGTTGAATCCAAAACGGGCGCCGATAAGGAAGATGTGACGTGGCAGCAAGCCGGAGAGCTTTTCTTCGCCACAATGCATGGCACCGTGAAAAAAACGAAGCTGGCTGAGTTTGCAAACGTTCGCAAGGGGGGAATCATAGCAATTACGATTGATTCAGGGGATCGGCTGATTAATGTCAAACTAACGCGCGGCAGCATCGAAGGCGGCGACGATGGTGACGATGTGATTCTCATTACACACGATGGCATGAGCATACGGTTCAGTGAATCTGACGTGCGTTCGATGGGGAGATCGGCCGCGGGCGTCAGAGGCATAACTTTGGAAAAGGGAGATCAAGCCGTCGCTCTGGCCGTTGTCGTGCCTGACGCCTCTCTTTTGGTTGCCGGGGAAAATGGCATCGGCAAGCGTACTGTGTTCGAGGAATATCTTGTGCAAAGTGAGTCCGGAGCTCGCAAGCAGTCGCGTGGCGGCAAGGGCCGTATCACCATGAAGGTCACCGAAAAGACCGGCGGAGTCATTGGCGCGTTGACGGTGCGTGACAGCGACGAAATAATGCTTATTACGTTCAAGGGCCAAATGGTGCGAATTTCAGTGAATGGCATCCGAGAGGCTGGGCGTAATACTCAGGGCGTGAAATTGATCGAGCTTGAGACCGAGGACAAGCTTCAGGCCATCGCCAAAGTCATTGGAGAAGACAAGGAAGATGTGGCCGGTGATAGCCAGCCGGCGGATAAGCCCGCCGGATAACGAGTTGCCTGGTTCTATTACGATGTCGTCATGAGTTTTGGATAGAAATTATGAGCACAAAGGCTGACTTAAAGGACCGTTTCGTCATTATCATGGCCGGCGGCCGCGGAGAGCGGTTTTGGCCGTTGAGCCGCGAAAAGATTCCCAAGCAATTGCTCGCGCTTCTTGGCAAGAAATCGTTTTTACAGGAAGCCGTCGAGCGGGTCTCGCCCATTGTGCCGCCGAAAAACATTTTCGTTATTACTAACGAGGCCCAATTGCCGGAAGTGCGAAAACAGCTTCCCAAAGTCCCCAAAGCCAATCTCATCGCCGAACCCATTGGACGCGATACTTGCGCTGCGGTTACGCTCGGCGCGGCGTTGGTCGGGGCGCGTTCCACAACGGGTGTTATGGCAGTCTTGCCCGCGGACCACGTTATGCCGGATGCGAAGAAGTTTCAGCAGATATTGGGTGACGCGTTCGATCTGGCTTCGCGCGGCCAGGCCATAGTGACAATTGGAATCAAGCCCAGCGAACCGGCGACCGGGTACGGCTATATTCGCGTGGGCAACGAGTTGCCAGCGCCGGATGGCGCTAAAAAGTACAAGACCACTTTTTTTAAAGCGGAACAATTTGTCGAAAAGCCGAATTTCGAACGGGCCATTGAATACGTCAACAGCGGTCAATATCGCTGGAATGCAGGAATGTTTGTCTGGAGCTTTGTCACCATCACTAACGGTTTGGAAAAGCATCAGCCGGAAATGTTCGCGGCATGCCAGCGCTGGTTCAAGATCGCGAACAATCCTTCAAAACTGTCAAAGGCGCTCGCAAAAGATTATCCGGACGTTAAAAAGATTTCGATTGATTACGCGCTCATGGAGCATGCGCAAAATGTCATCGTGGCTGATGGGGCATTGGAATGGGACGACCTGGGCGCGTGGCCGGCCCTGGCGCGGCATCTTAAGGCTGATCCTGAAGGCAATTGCGCCGTAGCCGATTTCATTCACGTGGACGGCGCGCGCAACATTATCTTTGACGCGCGAACGAAGAACAAAACGCCCATAGCCGTCGTTGGCCTGCGCGACAGCATTTTGGTGCAAACCGACGACGCGGTGCTCCTGGCCCACAAGAGCCAGGCGCAAAAAGTGAAAGAGCTTGTCAGAAAGCTGGGCGAAGACGCCAGGTTAAAGAAATTGGTTTAGAGCATGAATGTTCAGCTTGAAGGCTTGAAGCCCACTGGGTCCGCGGAGTCCGGGAGTCTATTTTCTCGTATGGGGCGGTACATCCGCATTTACGCCGCGCTGTGGAGGACTTCAATTACGCGTGAGATGTCCTTCAAGGGCAATTTTATCCTGTGGATCATTGTCGAACTGCTGTGGTTTGGATTGCAATTGAGTTTTGTCGGTGTGGTGTTTACGCAAACCTCGCAAATTGGATCGTGGTCGGCCTGGGAGGTGGTGCTGCTAACTGGAGCAAGTAATTTTATTCAGCAGATCTATCAGGCATTTTTTCTGGTCAATTGCACCAATCTTTCAGAATTGGTTCGCACGGGCAAAATGGATTTTCTATTGCTGTTGCCGGTAAACACCCGTTTTGTCGTGTCGACCAGGCAGGTGGACATTTCGTCGTTCGCCAATGCCGCGTTTGCCGCGTGTGTCATGGCATTTGCAGCGCACCAATTGCATCTGCATCTGACCTTGTTGGAATTGGGCGGCTTCGCGGCCTTATGCGTCGTTGGCCTGATGATCCATTATTCCCTGATGTTCATGTTGGCTTCAGTGAGCTTTTGGACGGTGCGCGCGCAGGGAATTGTCTGGGGTTATTACAATCTTTTTAACATTGCCCGGATGCCGGATGACGCGTTTCGCGGTGTGTTCAAGGCTGTGTTTACGTTCGCGCTGCCCGTGCTGCTGGTCTCGAATGTGCCCGTGCGGGTACTGGCGGACAAATTGACTGCGCCTTCCTCCTGTGCCGTCCTTTTGGGGCTGGGATTGATATGGGCGGCAATTTCCCAGTGGTTCTGGCGGCTTTCCCTGCGTCACTACACGAGCGCGAGCACCTGATTTTCAAAAAAAGCGCGGACGTTTCTGTCCGCGCTCATTCCTTGGCGATTCCGCGTTTTCTTCAAACTTATCCGTTACACAACTCCTCTTGCGAGTTTTGTGCCATTGCTAAAATACATGAAATCACGAGAAATCGAGATTGCCAGGTTTAGGTTCGTGCATTATGCAATGGTTTCTAAATTATCAAAATGCAATGTGCGCGGAACGCGTTTTGATAAAGGTTCCGAGCACCTGATGCACTTCAATTTGTCCTGGTTCAGCGTGAATTGGAAAAGTGGCGCGGATGAGTTAAGTAATCAGAGCCATTTGTTCTTGTCGTTTTAGTCTGCGTTTTTCTCGTGCTGCTTCAAGCTTTTTATCGCGGGCCTGGAAGATTTCTTCCTGCCTG
>DASYYL010000199.1:0-8641 GCA_035933915.1 Verrucomicrobiia bacterium | reverse complement strand
CATGTCTTCCATCAGAGCCGCGCCCAGGTGGGTAAGGCGCGCCTCCGTATAACGCATGGCCGCCGGCGGATCATCTTCCACGGAACCGAAATTCCCCTTGCCATCCACCAGCCTTTCACGCATTGCCCACGGCTGGGCCATGTGGACAAGCGTGGGATAAATTACGGCTTCGCCGTGCGGATGATAGTTGCCCGACGTATCGCCGCAGATTTTTGCGCATTTATAGGGTTTGCGCCCTGGGAAAAGCGATAATTCATGCATCGCATAGAGGATGCGTCGCTGCGAAGGTTTCAGGCCGTCGCGCACATCAGGCAATGCGCGGGAAATGATGACGGACATCGAATAATCGAGAAACGAGTTTTTGATCTCTTCTGCGACATTGATCTTTGCGATCTTTTCTCCCGCGGCAAACAACGGCGTGCTGCTTACAGGCAAACTATTCGGGTCCTGGGGCTTGTTTTCGTCAGGCATGTTAAATAAATCTTAGTAATTTTTCAGGGACGGCACGAACGCCAGGCCAATAAAATCAGACGCCCCGATCACCTGGTTATCGCTGCTGCACATTTCTTCGCCACCGCAGAGTTCCGCGGTCGCCACGTGAATCGCATCCAGCGTTCGCAATACAACTTGCGGGTGGCATTGTTCAATCACTCCGCCGGCCCGTTCGATAATTTGGCGGCTCAATGGGAGCAAAACAAATTCTTCGTCCCGGATCTTTTCCTGAAAGAGCCGCCAACCGGCGTGTCGCGCCTGAGCCGAAATCCGCCCTGTTCGCTCTTTGGCAAGCAGGGCGGATCGCACTTCTGTCACGGCCAATTCGGACGTCACAACGGGCTTTCCGGCGACGACGCGGTGATACGCCTCGCTGTCCGGTTCGTGGCTGACCAGCTTTACGATGATACAGGAATCCAGGTACATTATTACCACCCGCGACCATCGCGGTCAGCACGGATGATCTCTTCCGCAAACGGCCCTTCGCTCTGAAGCGGCAGTTTTTTCAATTGGTCCCATGTGCCGGTGAACACTTTGCGAGGTCGCGCTGCCGCCACCAGTTTGGCCTTGGGCTTGCCATCACAGGTGATGGTCACTTCCTGGCCCCCCGCAACCAACTCCAGCAATGCCGAGAACTTGGCCTTGGCCGCTCGCACCGGGATTGAGAGGCCCACGCCGCGCAATGCGATCGCTTCGCGCAAAACCATAGGGCCCGCTGTTTCTGGCGCCAACTCTATCAGCCCCCCCCCGGGTTTCGGAGCCCGTTTGTTATACAAAGATAATGATTTCTTTCTTTTCATGCTCCCAATGTAGTCACATGAGACCACAACGTCAAGTCTCTTCTTCAGTTTTTTTAAACATCCAAATTCCTGACGTTCAGCGCGTTATCCTCGATGAACTGCCGGCGCGGCTCAACTTCTTCGCCCATCAGCCTCGAAAACATTGCCTCAGCCTCCACTGCATCGGTCAAATCAATGCGCAACAGCTTTCGTTTCATCGGATTCATCGTCGTCTCGAAAAGCTCTTTTGCGTCCATTTCGCCCAACCCCTTGAACCGGGTCATTTGAATTCCCTTTTTGCCAACGGCTTTGACGCTGCTCAAAATCTCAGGTATGGAAAAAAGCGGCGCGACCGTTGCCCTTTCGCCCTCGCCTTCAATCAATTCAAATAGCGGCTTGTCCTGGGCCGAGTAATGGGCCACGTCCAGGCCTTTTTTATCCAATTTCGAAAGCAAATCCGCAATGGCTTTGCTCTCCAGGTGCAAGTCCACCTCGGTCGCCCGGCGGATTTGCAGCCGGTTCTTTTCCGCCCTTTCGCGAAACTCGGTATCCCCGAAGAGGTCCGAATTCTCTTCCTTAAACTTTGCAACCTCGTCCAGGTTTTCGAAATAGTGGACGGTTTCGTCGTTGCCGTCCCGCACTTTAATCAGGACGACTGGATATGTTCCTTTTTCGCTTCGGTTCTCGACGTAGTTGCCGAAATCACCGCCGTGACGCCGAATGACTCTCGCGTATTTGTCCAGCGATTCGAGGAGTTGCAGTATCTCCTCAAGCTGCTTGGGCGAAAATTCACGCCCGTCGGATAGGTTCTTCAGGTGTACTTCTTCCGTCCCGATTTGCAAAAGTATTTTGTTCAATTGCGCGTCGTCGTCCACGTATTCGGTGCGTTTCTTCCGAGTCATCGAATACAGGGGCGGCTGGGCGATGTAGACAAAGCCGTCGCGGACGAGTTGCGGCATTTGCCGGTAAAAGAACGTCAGCAGCAGCGTGCGAATGTGGGAACCGTCCACGTCGGCATCGGTCATAATGATGATTTTATGATAGCGCAACTTGCTAATGTCGAACGCGCCTTCACCTGCGCTGTCGCCTATGCCAGTGCCGATGGCCGTAATCATCGTGCGGATTTCGGTATTCTGAAGCACTTTGTCCAGCCGCGCCTTTTCGACATTAATCAATTTGCCCCGGATGGGCAGAATTGCCTGGAACTTCCGGTCGCGGCCTTGCTTCGCCGAACCACCGGCGGAATCACCCTCGACAATGTAAAGCTCGGTGTTGGCCGGGTCGCGGTCGGAACAATCCGCCAGCTTTCCCGGCAAACCGCCGCCAGTCAGCGCGGATTTTCGAACGGCTTCGCGCGCTTTGCGGGCAGCTTCCCTTGCGCGCGCTGCGTTCAAACCTTTGTCAATGATTCGCCGGCCAATCGTAGGATTGGCGTCGAAATAGGCCATTAAACCTTCATACGTCACCGAACCCACAATTTTTTCCACCTCCGGTGAAAGCAGCTTCACCTTGGTCTGCGATTCAAATTTCGGATCGCTATGCTTCACTGAAATAACCGCTGTCAGCCCCTCTCGCACATCGTCCCCGGTTATTTGCGGATCCTTTTCCTTCAGCAGCTCGTTTGATTTCGCGTACTGGTTGATCGCCCGCGTCACAGCACTGCGAAAACCGCTCAAGTGCGCGCCGCCGTCGGGATTGTACACCGTGTTTGTGTAGCAAAGCACCTGGTCGTTGTAACTGTCGTTGTATTGCAGGACGACTTCGACTATCACTTCAATTTCTTTCTCGTCCAATTTTTCTTTGGTCGCTTTCTGGAACGAAATGGGCTTGGGATGCAGCGGCTCCTTGCTTTTGTTGAGCTGGCGGACAAATTGATCGATGCCGTCCTTGTAATAAAACGTCTCCGGCTTCAAATCCGTGTTCCGTTCGTCGGTGAAAGCGATTTCCAGCCCTGAATTCAGGAACGCCAGCTCGCGCAGGCGTTGGGCAATGATGTCCGCCTTGAATTCTGTCGTGTCGTGAAAAATTTCCGGGTCCGGCTTGAAGGTGATTAACGTGCCGGTTCCCTTGGCTTTGCCGATGACGTTTAGTTTTTTAATGGTTTTCCCGCGCTCAAATTCCATTTGATAGACTTCGCCGTCGCGGGAGACTTCCACTTCAAACCATTCGCTAACCGCATTGACGCACTTGGCGCCGACCCCGTGCGTGCCGCCGGAAAACTTATAACCGCCCTGCCCGTATTTGCCGCCAGAGTGCAGCGTCGTCAGCACAAGCTCAACGCCGGGAATGCCGTATTGAGGATGTATGTCCACTGGAATGCCGCGCCCGTTGTCCCGAATTGAAATCGAGCCGTCCACCTGAATTGTGACTTCGATTTTGTCGCAATGGCCCGCCAAATGTTCGTCCACGGAATTGTCCAAAACCTCGCTCACGCAATGATGCAGTGCCCGCTCATCAGTGCCGCCAATATACATGCCCGGCTTCTTGCGAACGGCTTCCAACCCCTCCAATTTTCCCAATTGCGCCGCGCCGTAACTCCCTTTTACCGCCGTCGTCACCGTCGAATCTCCAGACTCCATATCAGATGTATTAGACATAAAAAATTCCCGAAAAATATGCCCTTGAACGCTTGGTTTCAGGACTCAAAAATTATAAGAAAATTGCTCGTTTCACACAATGTTTATTTCAAATTTTCTCCAACGGAAAACACAATTAGTTGTGCGTTTTTACTGGACACGACGCCATATATTGTGGTTTCACTCTTCGTTAGAAGGTCCGGGCACGATTAACAGAATTTACAGGATCTCCATGTCGAAAAAGGTCGAATAATTGAAAGCCATTCGAAGAGAAAGCCGGGCAATTTCCGGCATGTCGTAAGCACATATGTTGACTCACGGCATTTGCTTCCATCTCCCATCTTCTATTCTTCCATCTTCCTGGTTTCCTTTCTATCCTCCGCGCGTGCAGCTATCCCGCGATCATTTATTGGCACCGCTAAAAAAATATTTTGGCTTCGGTTCATTCCGTCCGTTGCAACACGAAATCATTTCCGATTCGCTCGCCGGCAAAGACGTGTTTGCGGTGCTGCCCACCGGCGGCGGAAAATCGCTTTGCTTTCAATTGCCGGCCCTCGTGCGCCCAGGATTGACCGTGGTTGCCTCTCCTCTGATCGCCCTTATGAAGGACCAGGTTGATGCGTTGCAAGCCGCGGGCGTGGCGGCTACTTTTCTCAATTCTTCCCTCGCCGCCGGCGAATCACGTCCGCGACTGCGCGGATTGCATAATGGCGAATTTCGGTTGCTTTACGTCGCGCCGGAGCGGCTGATGCTTTCGGGCTTTCTTGAAGACTTGAAGAAATGGAACGTGAACCTGTTCGCCATTGATGAGGCGCATTGCATCAGCGAATGGGGTCACGATTTTCGTCCGGAATATCGCCAACTCCGCAACCTCCGCGGATTATTTCCAGGCATCCCCATGATGGCCCTCACGGCCACCGCCACTGCGCGGGTGCGCGACGATATCGTCGCGCAGCTCCATTTGAAAGAACCGGCGCGATATGTTGCTAGCTTTAATCGTCCAAATTTGATTTATCGCGTGGCCGCGAAAACTGGCGCGTACGGACAAATTCTTTCTTATATCCGCTCACGACCGAAAGAAAGCGGCATCATCTATTGCCAGGCCCGCAAGACGGCGGAGGACATTGCCCGAAAACTCTCCCAGGATGGTATCCCCGCCTTGCCCTACCACGCCGGTATGGAAAACAGCGCACGTTCGCAAAATCAGGAGAAATTTCTTCGCGACGAGACTCGCGTCGTCTGCGCGACGATCGCCTTCGGAATGGGCATTAACAAGCCCAACGTCCGGTTTGTCATTCACTATGATCTGCCGAAAAATATCGAGGGCTATTACCAGGAAACCGGACGGGCCGGGCGCGATGGTTTGCCCGGCGAGTGCCTCCTCCTGTTCAGCCCGGGCGACCGCATGAAGCAGATGCGGTTCATTGACGAAAAGCCCAATCCGGCCGAAAAAGAAATCGCCCGCGACCAACTCGAGCAAATGATCCATTACGCGGAGATTGGAAAATGCCGCAGGGAGTTTTTGCTGGGCTATTTCGGTGAACAATATGAACAAACACCCTGCTCCGCCTGCGACAACTGTTTGGCGCCGCGCGCCACGTGGGATGGCACCGTAGCCGCGCAAAAATTCCTATCTTGCGTTTATCGCATTCGCGAAAAGAGTGGATTCAACGTGGGAATTCAACATGTGGTTGAAGTTCTCCGCGGCGCTGACACCGACAAAATCAGGAAATTCGGCCACGAACAGCTTTCGACCTACAATATCGGCGCGGAACATTCCCGGGCCGACTGGGCGGTTATTGGACGCGAACTGGTCCGCTTGGGATTCTTATACCAGAATGCTGAGAAATTCAACGTCGTCGAACTGACGGATACCGGCCGCGTCGCGCTCAAATCGCGGCAAAAAATTATGCTGACCAAAGCCATGGCAGCCGGACCGGTAGAACGTCGCGTGGGAGAAATCGCGTGCGACGAAGCGCTGTTTGAAAAACTTCGCGGCTTGCGCAAACGGCTTGCCGACGAACGTGCTGTACCGCCGTATGTCATCTTCGCAGACACTACGTTGCGGCAAATGGCCCGGCTTTATCCTACCAGCGAATCCGAACTTTCTCGCGTCAGCGGCATTGGCGAAAAGAAAATGCGCGAATTTGGCCAATCCTTTGCGCGCGAAATCAAAGCGCACCTGCAGTCGAATCCCCGTCAGATTTTCGCAGATGATTCATTTTCCGCGCCCGCCACACCTCCGCGCCGTTTACATTTGACCGATACCGTGCGCGACACGCTGCATTTTTTCCGCCAGGGAAAGACCGTGTCTGAGATCGCGCGCTCTCGGGGCGTCAAAGACGGCGCCATTTACGGTCATCTTGAACAAGCCTTGCTTGCCGGCGAAAAGATTGACGTAAGTCGTTTGGTCTCCGCCGCCGCGCAACGCGAAATTGCGGGCGCCTTCGCCCGCCACGGCTTTTTATCCCTCGCGCCGATTGTCGAATCCCTTGGCGGAAAATATGGATATAACGAATGCAAAATTGTGCGAGCCATGTTGCAAAGGGAGCAAAGCTCACGTTGAACTCATGGCACCCACGGCACTATTCTCACGCTCCCGCCCCCGCCGCCTCGGGTGAAATCGCCGGGCCTTTGGTCTTTAATTTATCCCCCTACTTTCAACCGAAATTGCAAATGTAGAAGGCATTGGCGATTAATCCGAGCAGTAATCCATAAATAACCACACTTGCCGGACCAAGCCACGACAGTTCACTCAATCGGTCAATCGGCGCGACGCCCAAAACATCGAGCGCAATCGGCCTTCCGAAAAGGATGTGTTTGTAATTCCACGTGTAAGTGGTCTGGCCATCGCCTCGCGAATATGCTGTCGGCTGAAGGGATAATTCCAACATCCGAACATCCGAGCCAACTGCAGCCAGGTCAATTTGGAAAGTGTCCAGAATACTCCCCGGTGGGGTTTCAAGATAATAAACTCCCTTGCCCGTGGCGGAATAGGCACTGCTGATGGGCGTAGGCCCATCCGGGAGCGCGCCAGACCAGACCAGCTTGTCGCCCCGAATTTCCACAGATTGACTGCTCTTGCCATTGACTGTCACATCGAGATCAGCGAGCGAAATGATTTGAGGCGGCAAGGGCAAAGGTACTTCAAATTCTGTAATTATTACAACGGCTTCATCAACCGGTAAACCTGCGCTCCTGCCGAAACCCCGTTTGTGACGGTGACCGTATACTGGCCGTCTACAATCGCAGGCACAGCATTATTTGTAAACCAGGTGATCGCCGACAGATTGGTAGCGTATTCCAACTGAAAACCCACCAGATTCGTTGACCATGTCAAAATCGTATTTCTCTTTTGGAACGAAATGTCCATCGGGCCCATAAATAGATTTATGGTGTCGGGAATCGTTGAGTTAAATCGGATGCTTCCTTCGTTCCAACGATTGGTATCATTGTTGTCTAATTGAACAAAGTCAGCGGCGAACGATACAATCTGACTTGCCGAATACGTTGCTTCAAGGACGTTGAAAGCGCCGTCGGACGTATTGTTTCCCCTGCCCATTCCGCCAAACTGAAGTCTGGCGGCGCCGGCACTCGCATTCACGGCGTTTGAATAGGCGCCAACGGTGAAGAATTCGTTTGTCGTGCTGAATTCCAGGAACCAATTCGTGGCAACTGAATTGGTGGCCGTAATGTTGAATTGAAGAATGTTCGGGGAAATCTCGGTCAGGCGAACATTGTAGCCATTCGTTGGGGCAGCAAAGAGGCTTTGTCCCCGGCCAATCCAACTCTGCGTCGAGCTCGCGAAAAGAAAATTTGTTATTTGTGTTGGCGCGCCGATCACGCTTCGCGCGGCATTTGCCGGGATAGCGCTTGTCGCCGTCGCTGTTGTCGCGCCGATGTTGCTCTGGAATGAGCTTCCAAAGAAACGGTTCGTCGACGTCGCTGGCATTGATGGCGAGCCGGATATTAAATTGTTGGACCCGCCTTCGTCTGACTTCGGCGCGGCCAGTTGTTGGAATGTTGGATTAAGCGGGTTTCCGACGGCAGGGTTTGTGAAGGAAAAGTTTGTCGCCGTCGTTATTTGCCCGCCGATTTTGTTCTGGAAGGAGCGCCCGAAAAAAGGATTTGTTTCTATTATTGACGGCACGCCCAGTTTGCTCTCAGGCACGCCTGCGAAGATAAAGTTTGTCGTCGTTGCTATTTGCGAGCCGATCTTGCTTTGGAATACGCTGGCAAAGAAACGGTTCGTCCCTGTTGTTGATGGCGCGCCCAGCTTGCTCTCTGGAACGCCTGCGAAAGTAAAGTTTGTCGACGCCGCTATTTGTGAGCTGATGTTGCGATGGAAAGAACTGCCTGGGATAGAGTTTGTCGCTGTTGCTGCCGGAGTTGATGGCGCGCCCATCGTGCCTGGACTCGGGCTTGTGAAGGGAAAGTTTGTTGTCGATGCGGTTGTTTGCGCGCCGACTGGGGCCGCCAAAATACCCGATGCCAAAAATAAGACCCACGTTTTCATTTCCCTTTAGCCCTTTCCCTTCCCCATGTCCCATTTCCTTTTTCAAGAATCAACATAATCCATGGATGGCCAGGATTCAAACTGCGGTTTGCACCGCGGCCACCGGGTGGAAGATTGTAGATTGCTTTCAAGTTCTGCTTGAAATCGCCGCTCTGTACGTTAAAATGAGCGTATGAAGACTCTAACGATCACCGAGGGTAGAGGACGCCTGGGCTATTGGCTCAAGAAAGCGGCGGAAGGCCAGGACATTGGTTTTGTTGTGGACGGCAAAATCGTTG
>DASYYL010000152.1:0-34639 GCA_035933915.1 Verrucomicrobiia bacterium | reverse complement strand
CGCGAATGGTGCCACCATTGTCCTTGCCCTTTCCTTTTTCCTTGTCGTCGTGGTCGAGAAAGCTCAACGCGCGGAAGAACGTAGTCGTTAAAAACTTCCGGCGGCGTTTCTTGCGGTCGAGGAAAACGTACAACAAATCGCTAGTATCAAATTGGGCTTCATACCAGGAACCGCGGTCAGGAATGACGCGGAAGCTGTGCAACATTTTGCCGTTGGCATGCTGGGTTGCTTCAAAGGCGATGCCTGGTGAGCGGTGCAACTGCGAAACCACGACGCGTTCTGCGCCATTAATGACAAAAGTGCCCTGCGGCGTCATGAGGGGCAATTCACCCATGAACACTTTCTCTTCCTTCGCGCTTTTGGTTTCCTCTTTGAGGAGGAAAGTCACATACAGCGGGGCGCCGTAGGTCAGGCCTTCGCGGAGACATTCGAGCCAATCCACCTTGGGTTCGCCGATTTCATAGGAATCGTAGTCCAGCACGCACTTGGTGTCGTAGCTCTCGATCGGAAAAACTTCCCGAAAAACGGCCTCAAGGCCAACGTGCTTGTCGCGGCGTTTGGGCGTGGTGTCGGCCTGCAGGAATTCCTTATAGGAATTGGTCTGCAACTCGATCATGTTCGGCGGCGACGTGATCTCTTTAATCTTGCCGAAGTTGATTCTTTCAGTGACTCGCGATGGCATTTTGGACCTTTATTTATCATCCTCATCGTCATCCTCCGCCCTCCTCGTTTTTGAAGACCGGAATAGACAACAATGATTCTGTATTTGTTTAATGACAATAAACAAGCGCGCCGTGTTCAACGGCGAACTTGTTACCGCAAATTTTCAATTTTTAAACTCTTTCGTAACTTTTCAATTTCCCCCAAAAAAATCCGGTCGGGGCGGCGCCCCTTGAGCACCGCCCCAATGAATATCTTACTTGACTTCCACCTTTGCGCCAGCTTCTTCGAGCTTCTTTTTGGCGTTGTCGGTATCGGCCTTGTTGGCGCCTTCCAGCACCGGCTTGGGCGCGCCTTCGACCAGGGCCTTGGCTTCAGCCAGACCCAGGCCGGCTTTGACTTCGCGGACAGCCTTAATCACGGCAATCTTCTTGTCGGCCGGAACGGACGCCAGAATCACGTCAAACGTGTCTTTGGCGGCGGCAGGAGCCGCAGCTGCGCCTCCAGCAGCCGGAGCGCCGGCGGCAGCAACCGCGACCGGCGCCGCGGCGGAAACGCCCCACTTGGCTTCCAACTGCTTCACCAGATCAGCCGCTTCAATGATCGTCAACTTGCTCAATTCCTCTACTAGGTTTGCTATCTCAGCCATTTTACTACTTCTGCCTTTCTTTCGTCTCGTCGTCTGCCGAAGCCCCTGCAGGATTGAGTTCGCGGGCCCGCGAACCGACGATTTACGTTGTTACTTTGTTGTTTGTCTCTTTTGCTATCGGCTCGAAGAAACGACTTCGAGCCAAAATCTGTTAATCATTGCTACGTATTGCATGATGCAGGTTGCGTCAAGTACGTGTTGACCGCCCAATCATACTTGACGCAACACGTACCTCGCACCACGTTTCCTAGCCCTTCTCCACCTTTGCCTTAATCACCTGCGCCAATTGCGTGGCGGGCGTATTAATCAATGTCACCAGTTTGGTCGCCGGCGCGTTGAGCAGGCCCAGGATCTTGG
Source organism: Verrucomicrobiia bacterium (assembly GCA_035933915.1). GTDB lineage: Bacteria > Verrucomicrobiota > Verrucomicrobiia > Limisphaerales > UBA11358 > UBA11358. The sequence goes on along the minus strand of DASYYL010000152.1, from coordinate 32,973 downwards.
CGCGCAACACCTCCAGGCTCGGCAAATCCGCCAGGGCAATGATACCCGCTTCTTCCAGGCGTTGGTTGTTCAAATAACCGAACTTGACCTTTAATTTATCAAATTCAGCCGCGAAATTTTTCAGCGCCTTGGCCGCGCTCGAAATGTCCTTTTGACCGGTCACCACGGCCATTTGCCCGGTGAGCGATCCGTTCAATTCGGCAACTCCCGCTTCTTTGGCTGCGATCCGGAAAATCGAGTTTTTCACCACGTGAACTTCCGCGCCCGCCTGTGTCAGGCGTTTGCGTAGTTCGGTCAGGTGCGTCACTTTCAGGCCCTGGTATCCCACCACGATAAAGAACGGCGATGCGTTCAGCCGGGCGGCGTATTCTTTGGTCAAAATTTGTTTTTCAGCACGCATATGTTCGTGTTTCGTTAAAGTGTTAAAATCGGCTTAAGCGGCGGTTGCGAATTCGCGCGTGTCCACCCTTACTGCCGGGCTCATCGTGGCCGAGAGCGTGCAGCTTTGCAGGTATTGGCCTTTGACGCTCTGCGGTCTGGCTTTCGCCACGGCTTCAATCACCGCGCGCGCGTTTTCCTCAATCTGTTCGGGTTTGAACGACGCCTTGCCCACAACCACGTGAACATTGCCGGCTTTGTCGGTCTTGAACTCCACGCGCCCGGCTTTGACTTCTTTCACGGCTTTGGCCGTGTCGTCCGTCACAGTCCCGGTTTTGGGGTTGGGCATCAGCCCGCGCGGCCCAAGCACCTTGCCCAGCTTGCGGACTTCCACCATCGCCTCAGGCGTGGCAACCGCCACGTCAAATTCCGCCCAACCTTCGTTGCACTGCTTAATCATGTCCTCAAAACCCACAAATTCAGCTCCTGCCGCCTTCGCGGCTTCAGCCGCAGCGCCTTTGGCAAAAACCAGCACCCGCACCGACTTGCCGCTGCCATGAGGCAGAGGCACCGTGCCGCGGACCATCTGGTCCGACTGCTTGGGATCTACGCCCAGCCGAAATGCCAGGTCAATAGTCTCGTTAAATTTCGCTTTAGGGAATTTTGCCAGGACACCCACCGCTTCCTTCAACGGATATGCCTTTTTCCCGTCCACGACCTCCAATGCTTTTTTGAATCGTTTGCTATGTAATGTTGCCATTTTATTGGTGCGGTCCAATCGAGCTTTCGGCTCTCCCGCGGTTTTTATTTTATCCGATCACTTCAATTCCCATGCTGCGTGCCGTGCCGGAAATGACCCGGAACGCCGCTTCCTCGGACGTCGAATTCATGTCTTTCGACTTCATCTTCACGATGTCCAAAACCTGTTTGCGCGTGACTTTGCCAACCTTCTCTTTGTTCGGCGTCTTCGAGCCGGCAGTGATCCCCGCGGCCTTTTTGAGCAGCACCGATGCGGGCGGCGATTTGGTAATGAACGTAAACGATTTATCCTGATAAACCGTGATCACGACTGGAATCACCAATCCCGCGTCATTCTTGGTCGCTGCATTAAATTCCTTGCAGAAGCCCATGATATTCACGCCGTGCTGGCCCAGTGCCGGGCCGACGGGCGGCGCCGGGTTGGCCTGGCCCGCCGGAATCTGCAACTTAATCTGTCCTGTGACTTTCTTTGCCATACTGTTTTGTTCGCTAAATCGTTGACGCGGTCGTTCGCCCTATCATGCTTTTTCCACCTGCCAATACTCCAGTTCCACTGGCGTATTGCGCCCGAAAATGTTCACGGTCACTTTCAATTTGCCGCGCGTGGGGTCTATCTCCTCAATCACGCCGCTAAAATTGAGGAACGGCCCGTTGTTAATCTTAATTGTTTCGCCAACTTCAAAATTGACCTTCGGCCGTTCAGTTTCTTCGGACGCGGAAATCTGCGCCTTGATGGCCTCGACTTCCTCGGTGGGTGTCGGCTGCGGTGGATCACTCAGAAAGCCAATGACACCCTGCGTTTCCTTGATGAAATACCATGGCTTTTCAATCACGCGCCGGTCTTCATCCAGCAAAATCATGTCCACAAATACATAGCCCGGCCAAAGCTTGCGGCTCGTGACCGTCTTCTTGCCGCCGCGCACGTCCACGACCTTTTCCATCGGAACCAGGACTTCCACTACCGTGTCCTGCATTTCCTCGGTCTTTATGCGCTTTTCAATGCTTTCCTTGACCTTTTGTTCCTGGCCGGAAAGCGTCTGCACGATGAACCATTGGCTCCGCATGTATTAAAGAACTTTTGTAAAAATCCGGTTAAAAATTAAATCCAGCACGAATACGAACAGGCCCAGCAAGCCTATGACGACCGCGATCAACACGGTCGAACCGCGCAGCTCCGTCCACGTGGGCCAGGAACACCGGCCCGGCTTTAATTCGTGCCATGTTTCCCTGAAAAACAAGTTCAGCCGCTCGATGTAGCCTTTCCACCAAAGAAAAGCAAAGGCTCCCGCGGCGAGAACGCCCAGAATCACAATTGTCGTCAAATCAGTCGTCACAAAAAAATCAGTATATCAAATATCGCTTCGCGCGCCATCACTTTCGCCTGCGCTCTTTCGCCACGCAAATCCGCCCGGTCTCCACGCTGGCGGAGAGGGAGGGATTCGAACCCCCGTTGGCTGTTACGCCAAAGCGGTTTTCAAGACCGCCGCGATAGACCACTCTGCCACCTCTCCAACCCGCGACGTCATCTTCATCTACACCACCAAACTGCCTCCGCCTTCACTCCGCTTCCGCAGAAAGCTGGCACGGCAGGAGGGAATTGAACCCCCAACCAACGGTTTTGGAGACCGCTACTCTACCAATTGAGCTACTGCCGTATCCGAACCGTCCCGCTTTGAGGGACTACGGCGCGGCAATCTTTCCTGCCACCGCCGCCAAGCTTTCGGACAAAAAGGGAGACGGAGCGCTTCTTCTCCGCCTCCCGGGTTAAAACTCGTCTTACTTCATCACGTCGCTCACGCGGCCCGCCCCAATGGTGCGTCCGCCTTCGCGAATTGCGAAGCGCTGGCCTTTTTCCATGGCCACCGGCGCGATCAATTCGATTTCCACCGACACGTTATCGCCAGGCATGACCATTTCCACACCCTGCGGCAGCGTTACCGTTCCCGTCACGTCAGACGTGCGAAAATAAAACTGCGGGCGATACTTGGTAAAGAACGGCGTATGCCGACCGCCTTCATCCTTCGACAGCACGTACACTTCCGCCTTAAACCGGGTATGCGGCGTAATCGAGCCGGGCTTGGCCAACACCATGCCGCGTTCGACTTCGGCCTTCGTGGTGCCGCGCAACAGCACGCCCACGTTGTCGCCGGCCGTCGCTTTATCGAGCAACTTGCGGAACATTTCAATATCGGTGGCAACCGTCTTGCGCGTGTCCTTGAGGCCGACAATTTCGACTTCCGCCATGCGCTCGAGCACGCCGCGTTCGACACGGCCCGTAACCACGGTACCGCGGCCTTCAATAGTAAACACGTCCTCGATGCACATCAGGAACGGCTTGTCGACTTCGCGCGTCGGGAGCGGTATTTGCGCGTCAATGGCTTCCATCAACTCTTGGATGGCCTTTTCGCCTTCCGGCTTGGCTTCGAGGGCCGCTTTGGCGCTGCCCTTGACAACCGCGGCCTTGTCGCCCGGAAATTGATATTTCGAGAGCAGGTCGCGGACTTCCATTTCCACCAGGTCGAGCAGCTCCTTGTCATCCACCAGGTCAACTTTGTTCAGGAAAACAACGATCGCCGGAACGCCTACCTGGCGCGCCAGCAGGATATGCTCGCGGGTCTGTGGCATCGGTCCTTCAGAAGCGTCCACGACCAGGATGGCGCCGTCCATTTGCGCAGCGCCGGTAATCATGTTTTTGACGTAGTCGGCGTGGCCCGGGCAATCCACGTGCGCATAGTGGCGTTTGTCGCTTTGATACTCGACGTGCGACACAGCAATTGTCACAGTCTTAGTCTCGTCGCGCACTGTGCCGCCCTTGGTAATGTCCGCGTAGGAAATCGGAGTCGCCAGGCCTTTGCGCGCCTGCGTGGCGACAATGGCGGCCGTGAGCGTGGATTTGCCGTGGTCAATGTGTCCGATTGTGCCCACGTTGACGTGTGGTTTCGTTCGTTGAAATTGCTCTTTTGCCATAATTAATTTTTCGTTGTGTGTTCTTTACAAATTGTCTGGAGCCCATGATCAGGATTGAACTGATGACCTCGTCCTTACCAAGGACGTGCTCTGCCAACTGAGCTACATGGGCACCAAAATTCGCTTGTTCAAACCGGATAACATAAACGACAAAAAACCGTTCCCCTTGACCTTTTTCACAAAATTTCAAGAGGCAACCGGCTTATTGACTTTTTACAGACTACCGACGCCTGCCAAATTACGAAAGCACCCACGCCCTGTCAATACCCAAGTAATTTATTTTTTCCTCAATGTTTTCCGTTAGACCGATGTTCCTCCAAGCGGCCCAATAGGCGTAATAGGCCATCGAGTATTGTCAATGGATGGGGAGGACAGCCGGGAATGTATAGGTCAACTGGCACGATTGGGTCAGCCCCATTCAAAATCTGAGAGTTGCCGATAAATGGGCCCCCGGCTATGGCGCAAGCCCCAACCGCAATCACGACCTTGGGCGTGGCAACTGCGGCGTATGCCTTTTGAAGCGCAATTACCATGTTTTTTGATACCGCCCCGGTAACCAGCAATCCGTCCGCATGACGAGGGGAAGCGACGAACTGTATCCCGAAGCGGCCGAGGTCCCAGCCGATTGTCCCCAAAACATTGGTATCCGCTTCACAAGCCGCGCATCCGCCGGCGCTCACCTGGCGCAGGCGAAGCGAGCGACCAAAGAGTTTGCGTAATTTTTCATCAAGTGCGACAGCTAACCGAACCTGCTCTTTCTCTGGTTCACCCATAATGAGATCTTCGCGCCGACGCGCCGCCATTCGATAGTCGCCGGTCTGTGTAATAGCCTTGGACGGGCAAACCTCCACGCACGCCGCGCAAAAAATACAGCGGCCCAAGTCCAGTGCTACTGACTTGCCTTCTGGTCGAAAAATGGCTTGCGTCGGACATATCGGTACACAAGCATTACAGTCCTCAACGCATTTGTCGGCATCCACTCTGAGCGCGCCGCCATGGCGGTCCGGCAGGGCTGGCGCTGGGCCATCAGGATAGGCCATCGTTTCACAGCCACGTTTCAAACGATGGGCAATGGTATCAAGGACATACATAGTGTTCAGGTCGTCATAGGTCAAAGCCGCAGTAGGAAAGATTGAAACTTTTGTTGCAGATGGGAAAATCCGAAATGGCTGTGCCGCGCAAGGCCAGCGCAACACCAGTCCAGTTGTGGAACGAGGGATCAACAATTTTATAGCGCCGGAAATGCCCGACACCATCTGTCAATGCAACATGGCAAACTTCGCCGCGCCAACCTTCAACAAGTGACACGGCCAGTGTGTCCGGAGCGAGTGGCGTCAGTTCACTGAACCGTTCGCCGTCGGCGGGTGCAAGGAGTTGCTCACAAAGATATTGTCCCGAACGCTGAATTTCCAGCGATCGTACACGGGCGCGGGCAAAAATATCGCCGCTCGGCCATACGGCTACAGGCACTTGAGCAAAACGATGCCAGCCTGCCGGATGGTCATAGCGGACATCGCGCACCAAGCCACAGGCTCGTGCAGCCAGGCCAACCAATCCGATTTCGGCGGCTTGCGCCGGAAAAACTGTGCCCACATTCTCAAACCGTGATCGAACAGAGGCGGCTTCCCAGAACCATCCGACAGCTTGCGCTGTGTCGGTGAGCGCGTCCTTTAAACGCTTGAGCAATTGCTCTGCGCGCGGAGTTTCGAGGTTGTGAAGGCAGCCACCTGGACGCACCAGGCCGCGACCAAATCGGTTCCCGCAAATCAGCGCGGTAAGATTGAGGAAATCGCCACGAATTTTGCCACAGGCGGCCGCTGTAGGCAGGAATGCAACATCTCCCGCCAGCGCGCCGATGTCTCCGGTGTGATTCGCCAGGCGTTCCAGTTCGAGTGCGACGGCCCTTAGCCACTGGGCACGTAACGGGGCCTCTGAGCCGCCGAGCGCCTCCATCACAGTGGCATAGGCCGTCGCGTGAGCAATGGTGGTATCACCTGATACTGTTTCCATCTGGCTCATCGTTCCACGATATGGCCCGCCGATCAGGGCTTCTTCAACACCGCGATGCTGGTAGCCAAGGGCAATTTCCAAATGCAGCACTTCCTCACCCGCGCATTGGAATCGAAAGTGGCCCGGTTCAATCACTCCGGCATGGACGGGGCCGACGGCAACTTCATGAACTTCCGGACCCGTTACGCGAAAGAATTCCCCATTGGCTGGAGCGTTTCCATTCATCCGTCGCACGGGCTTGAGCCACGGATGTCCGGCAGGGATTAGACCATATTGTTCCCAGACTTCGCGTTCAAACATGTGAGCCTGGGGATGCGTTATCGTCAGCGATGGATACGGCCCCGCAAAAGGTTCGCTGCGTCCGACAGCTAGGGTATTGTCAGCATCGTAGGCCAGCACTGCGATAATACATGCCCTGGCATCCTCCGGGGCAGCGAACCAGGCGCATAGCCGCGCGCCGCGACTCAGTTCGGCTGCCGTGGCTTGAACCAGTTGAGCCACTGGCCACGCGGGGATTTGTGCCCAGGGAATGCTCGTGGCATTGGGCAACAACGCAAATGGACCATAGGTGATCACGGTGCTGGAAATAGTTGGGTGACGGCTGCCGACCAGGCTTCACGCAATACTGCCGGAGTGAAAAGTCCCAGCCACGCGGACAGTCCGAGCAGAATTAGTGGCGGCGCAACAACGCCAAGTGTTTCGACAAATTTTTTGCTCTGTTCCTTGGTTGTCGGACTAGGGCGTCCGTCCACAATGCCAAAGACCACTCGCGTCATTCCAAAAAAAGCGAATAGGAGGCAGGCAAGGAAAATTGCGACAGCAACGCCGTGTTTAGCAACCAGGCCTGCGCGCACCATCAGCAATTCACTAAAGAATGGGCCGAATGGAGGACAGGCAGTCACGGCGAACATTCCCGTGACAAAGAGCGCCGCCGAACGAGGTGTCAGGGCGGCCATACCGCGCACGTCATTCATTGAAGGCGAGCCAGCTGCGCGCCGGATGTTGCCGGCACTCATAAACAGTGAACCTTTGGTCAGGGCATTGCTCCAAACATGAAATAGGGAAGCCCATAAACCTGCCCCGCCAAGTGCTGCTCCAATGATCAGGATGCCCATGTGTTCAACGCTTGAATAAGCCAGCATTCGTTTGAAATCGCGTGTTCCCAGAAGGAATAGCGCCGCAACCAAAATGGAAAACAGCCCGATCGCCAGCAGCGTTCTATTGACAATAACGCCTTCGCCGGAAGCCGCAACCACGGAACGAACCCGTAGAATTGCCGTGAATGCCACCGTAGTCACACCACCAGCCATGACCGCGCCTACAATGCCCGGTGCCTCGCCATAGGCATCCGGTTTCCATGTGTGCATCGGGGCAAGCCCCATCTTGGTTCCGTAACCCGCAAGAATTAACACCCATGCCGTCAAGACCCAGGGACGGGAGAGTTCCGTGCCTTGCGCAGCCAGTCCGGCAAAGGTCAAATTACCGACACCACCACCGCTCAACGAGGCGTAGCCCAGGCAAAAAGAACCCAACAATGATAATGCCATTCCAGTGCCGCCAACCAGGAGATATTTCCATGTCGCCTCGTAAGCGCGGGCAGTGTTATTGAAGTGAAGCAACGGAACGGCGGCCAAGGTGACACCCTCCGTCGAGATCCACAGCAGCCCCAGTTGCCGGGCCTGGTGTCCGGCGCTCAATAGTCCCAATATCGCCAGCAGCGAGGCAACAAAAACGCGGTTTGGACGTTCCGACCGTATGCGCAGGTACGAAAGCCCATAAATCCCGCAAATAAAAAATAATAATGACACGACCGGCAAAACGGCCCGGGCCAGCGGGTCAAATCCCAGCCAGGTTTCAGGTGTAACCAGAGGCGGATGGATGAACAGCCAGAATGTCATGGCGAGGTGCGCGCCGCCAACGACCGGCAGGAACCATCGGCGCGTGCGGTTATCCGGCCACACGGCGGCCAAAACAGCGCCGGCCAATGGTACAATGATAAGAAGGATAGAGTTCATTCCCGAAGAGCGGTCAGTTTGCGGGTGTCGAGCGAATCAAAGGCGCGTTGGATTCGGTCCACAATGATACCGATGACGAACACACCTACAGTGACGTCCAGTAATATCCCCGATTCCACCAGTAATGGAGTTGACTGAATGAGCAACATGCCGAACAGGTAAATGCCGTTTTCGAGGATGAGATAACCGCACACCTGGGAAATGGCTTTCGACCGGCCAATGAGCAGTATAAAACCCGTTAACATGGAGGCCAACGAACCGGGTACCAGCAAAGTTTTGGCGTGTTCGGGCAACAACGGCAAATTGAGCGCCAGCGCCACCACCGCGATAGTGCCGCCAGCACCGAGCAACAGCGACGGCACAAAGCCGATGAACGGTTCAATTTCGCGGTCAATGTTCGCCGCGCGCATAGCCCGGCGCAGCAGGCTCGGAATCACGACGCCCTTAACGACCATCGTAGCCAGCGCGACGCCGACGACGCGCCAGTCGAACTGCGCGTGCTCAAGCAACAGCGGTATCACGCCCAGTACCACGCCTTGCAGCGACATGGCGCGAATCAGCATGGGCAGGCGGCTGCTTCCCACTGCTACTAAATTCAGTCCCATACTGAGCCCAATGACCAGGTTCAACGTTTCGTTCACTAGCCCCTCCCTTTCCACACCACCAGCAATGCAAACAGGCAAAGTAAAAATGCGACAGTGAGCAGCAGCGGGACGCGTCGAAAGGCGAGCCGCGCCAGCAACGACTCAACCAATCCCACGCCAACCGTGACCAACACGACTCCTGCGGCCAACGCCCCCGTCGCAATGAAAGGCGACATTTCACCGACCGGCAGCACCACCTGGACCAGCAACATGGTAAATAACAGCAGCTTGATAGAGGCCCCATGCAGAATCACAGCCAATGGCGGACCGCTGTGGTCAAGAATCATTACCTCGTGAACCATGGTCAGTTCCAGATGCGTACTTGGGTCGTCAAAAGGTACCCGGCAATTTTCCGCCAGTAACACGATGAACAATCCTGCCGCCAGTAATGCCACACCAGCGCCCGCCGCCGGTGAAAGTATTGTTATCAAAGAAACGCTGCCACTGTGAACAATCAGTGCCAATACCGCGGTAATAATGGCTGTCTCACCAAGTACTGCGTAACTGACCTCACGCGCTGTGCCCATGCCTTCAAATGCTGACCCGGTTTCCATGGCCGCCCAGGCGAGGCTGAATCGCGCCAGTGCCAGAAGATAAATCAATAGCAGGACGTCTCCGCGAAAACTCAGCACACTGCCTGCCGGGCCAAGCGGCATCAACAGGGCAGATGACAATAACGCCACCCACGCCACCGCCGGACCGATGATAAATCCCGGCGACGCAAGGTCGCTCATCACCACTCCCTTTCGCCAAAGTTTTGCAAGATCGTAATAGAGTTGGAGAACCGGCGGGCCTCGGCGACCTGCGACCCAGGCTTTCACCTTGTTGATGACGCCGGGCAATAACGGAGCCAACAGCAGCCAAAACGTGAGTCGCAGGATGAGGTTGGCGATGATCATCATTGCCCGCCTCCTATCATGACCAGGATTCCGAGGCCAGCCACTCCCGCCAGCACATAGAGGATGTAGAATTGCAGGCGTCCATGCTGCAAGCGCCGCGCCGCGCTGTATAGTTGCTGAACGGCTGCGGCAGCCGGGCTGATCAACCTTTCCAAAACCGCGTCCTGGAAATGCTCCATGTAGACGGCCTCCGTTGGGAAGATACTTCGAGGGCGACGGAGCTTGCGTTCCGGCAGGAATAGCCGACGGAGCCAGTTTGCGGCAATGCCTGAGAATGACGCGCTGGTGTATTGCATTCGGGCGGTGGGTAACGCATAGCCGCAATCCCAAGTTCGTCCGTGACGCAAATCCTTACGGCATGTCTGTCTCCACAGTAACGCCGTCGCAGCCAAAATTAACAATGCCAACGTCATTTGGGCCGCGCCAAGCGTGGCAATTGGCGCGAGTGCTTGAATATCCTCCTGGCCTGGCCGCCATTCAGCCACGACTTCGGACATGATAGGACAAAATAGGTTGGGCGCTAGGCCAATGGCCAGACAGATACACGCCAAAGCCAACATCGGGCCACGCATCCAAATGCCGCATTCGACGGAATGCGCTGCCGTGCTCGTGCGCGGCCTGCCAAGGAACGTTATTGCCACGGCCTTGGCGAAGCTGGCTACGGCAATAGCGCCGGACATTGCCAGGATGATGGCGGGAATGGAAAACCAAGCGATGGGTTCCCTGCCTGCGGCAGCATCAAACAGACCCAAGTAAATCAGCCATTCGCTGACAAAGCCGTTAAGCGGCGGCAATCCAGCGACGGCGAGTGAGCCGAGCGCAAACAATCCGGCGGTCCAGGGCATGGTTCGTAACAAACCGCCCAGCCTGCTCATTTCGCGTGTATGAGTGGCGTGCAATACGGACCCGGCACAAAAGAATAAAAGTGACTTGAAGGCCCCATGATTCCAGACGTGCAATAGCGCTCCGGCCAAAGCAAGTCGGCCCCACGCGGCGTCCCCGTGCGTCGCCGCAAGGAGGGCGACACCAATTCCAATCATGATGATGCCGATGTTTTCAACCGAGCAATAGGCGAGCAGCCGCTTGAAATCATTTTGCACAAAGGCAAATGCGATGCCGAACAGCGCGCTGACCGTCCCCAAGCCCATTATCACCCATGGCGCGGCCGTTGGGACGGGCAGCCAGCCGCTGAAACGCACGATGCCATAAATACCCATTTTGATGGCCACGCCGGACATGATGGCCGAGACATGGCTCGGCGCATTGGCATGGGCTGAAGGCAGCCAAATATGCAAAGGGAAAAAACCCGCTTTCACTCCAAATCCAAATAGCGCCAGCCAGAACAGTGGGGCCAACCCGGTACGTTCACGCATGGGGCCAAGTTCCCAACTACCGTTGTTGTGGGATGCCAGCAAGGCGAAAAAAGCAAACAGGCACATCGTACCGGCATGAGAGGCGGCCAAATAGAGCCAACCGGCTGCCCGCGTTTCACCACGCTGGCGATCCAGCGTGATCAAAAAATAACCGCAAACCGCAAAGAGTTCCCATGTAATGAGAAAGTGTAAACCGTTGGAAACCGTCAAGACCAGCCCCATGCAGGTCAAAAACAAGCTCCACCAGACGCGGCCTTTGGGCGCGGAATCTGGATAGTGATCGTCCGACCAATACTCGTGAGAATAAATTGCTCCCGCTCCGCCCATCACCGCCACCAGCATGAGGAACCAGGCACTCACGCTGTCCAACCTAAAGTGTAACGGCTGGCCGCCCAGCATGAATGTGCTTTGCCACTCCCAACTGCTGCCCTGAAGCGTCCACATTGCGGCAGCCATTGCGGTTATCGCGCCGCAAACAACGAACATGAGCCAGGCCCGGGGCCATCGGAATCCGGCGACCACGCTGCCAAACAAGACGGCAGACGCGAATAACAATAATTCTCCCTGTGTCATAAATTTGCCTCGCCGGATGTCGCGTCCATTGTATCTACAATTTGAAAGATTTCCGCATCGCGAGCGTTCTTCTCCATCAATTCACGCAAAGGGCCTTGAACCAGGCTGCGGCTCAAACGGGCAAGCAGGTCCAAATGCGCGCGTGGAGACGGGGCGATAAAGAAAAACAATCGCCTCACCGGCACGCCATCCGCAGGCGGTTCCGTCAGGGGTAGATCCTCGCGCAAAAGCAGCAGTGCCACGGTACCGGAACCGCGTCCGAAGGTAATACGCGCGGCGGGGTGAGGCAGCGCAAAGCCGCCGCCGATGGGGGCCATGGTGACTCCATCTTTGGCCCGCATTCGCTGACCCAGAAGTTGACGAATGGGTGGCGTCACGCCAGGCAGGGCGGCGACGATACGTTCAAAAACATCCGGCACTTCAGACACCGCCACGTCACGCCATATTCGTCCGACCCGCAGCAATGGTCCAAGTTGCAAATGAGGCGTCAACGCTGTCGGCTGGGGTGCAAGAAATCCGACTCGTGCTGCAAGTCCCCGCCTGGCCGCCCACTCGGCCACCTGGACGCGATCAAACAACAATCGCCCCCGGTCCTGCGTGGAGGGCAGGTCCTCATCGCGGACCCAATCTTCCACGACACCTTCAGAAACGCCGAACGATTCGGCAATTTGGATCAGATTCAGGTACATGATATTTGCTTCAGTGGCTGTCTCCCATCAAAACCAACAACGACAATACGGCGATGCCGATCAACAGATACAGGAGGTACGATTGAACCCGGCCGTGCTGAATACGGCGGACCGCTCCCGAAACACGCAAGACCAACAAGGCGGCCGGTTGAACGATTTTTTCCAGTATTGTTTCGGGCGTATGTTCCATGTCACGCGCTTCCAGAGGAAATGGACCTTCGGGGAGCCGACGGTGGCGTTCGGGCCGCAAAATCCAGGCAAACCACTCGTTAATGATGCTTGCAAATGACCCGACTGTGTATTGCATCCGCGCACTTGGCTGCACGTAGCCGCAATCCCAGGTCAACGATCGCGCCGGTCCTGTTCGGCGGACGCAACGCCAAAGCCAGAGCGCGCAAACGAGGGCGATCATCGCCAGTGCTACGTGAAACAGACCCAGCGTGGGCAAAGACACAGGCATGGCCGCGCCGGTCCAGGCAGGGGTCCACGCATCCATCGCCCGCGCCACTGCCGGCCAAATGGCAACAGGCGCGAGGCCGATGATCACGCAGGCCACACCCAGCGCGATCATCCCGTTTCGCATCGCCGGGCCGCTTTCATGCGCGCAGAGTGCCGCCGGAGAACGTGGAGCACCGAGAAACACGACGCCGCATACTTTTGTAAAACACGCCAGCGCCAGCGCCCCGGTCATGCCCAGGAAAATAGCCGCAGTTATGGCCGGCCAAGCGATGGTTCCGTGGGAAATTGTCGCGTCAAACAGTCCGAGATAAACCAGCCATTCGCTGACAAAACCATTGAGCGGTGGCAGTCCACAAATGGCTACCGCGCCCAGAGCGAACAGGCTGGTTGTCCAAGGCATGGCTCTCCAAAGGCCGCCGAGCCTGCTCATTTCGCGTGTGCCGGTTGCGTGCAACACGGAACCGGCTCCAAAGAACAGAAGCGCTTTAAAAAATCCGTGGTTCCAGACATGGAGCAATGCGCCAGCCAACGCGAGTTTGCCCCATGGGGAATTATTCTGTTGAACCGCCATAAGCGCAAATCCGAGGCCGATTAAAATGATGCCGATATTTTCGACACTGTGATAGGCGAGCAGCCGCTTGAGGTCATGTTGCCCAAGTGCAAAAGCCACACCCAGCACGGCGCTGACCACACCCAATACCGAGACCACCCAACCCGCACCATTGGGCAGCGGCAGCCAACCACTGAAGCGGACAAGTCCATAAATACCCATTTTGAGAGTGACACCCGAAAGCATGGCCGATACGTGGCTTGGCGCATTTGCGTGCGCTGAGGGCAGCCAAACGTGCAACGGAAATAGACCAGCCTTGATTCCAAAACCGAACAGGGCGAGCCAGAACAAAGGCGCTAATTCTTTATTTTCACGCATCGGCCCAAGTTCCCAACTGCCGGTGCGCGCGGCCAGGGCAGCAAAAAAGGCAAAAAGGGCCATTGTAGCAGCGTGAGACGCTCCAAGATAAAGCCAGCCTGCCGCTCGCACGTCACGCTTTTCACGGTTTATTGTGATGAGAAAATACGCGCTTAACGCGAATAATTCCCACGCGATGAGAAATTGGAGTCCGTTTGAGCAAAGGAGCACGAAACCGAGGCTTAACAACATGGCATTCCACCACACTCGCCCGACCCCGGCAGAGCGCGGATGCGTTGCGTCTGACCAATACTCGCTGGAATACACCGCTCCGGCTCCACCCACCAGGCTTAGCAGTACGAGGAAAAAGGCGCTAAGACCGTCCAGGCGAAGTTTCACCGGGTCGCCGCCAACCAAAAATTGGCTGCGCCATTCCCAGCCTCCGCCACTTGACAGGACGGTCATAGCCGCTGCCAATGCCGCAACCACGCCCGTTAGTGTGCTCAGCAGCCACAAACGTGGCGCGGTGCGTCCCACCAGGATTCCCAACAACAATCCAGCGGCAGCAATCGCAAGTAATACGGCGGAAGGCATAATCAAAAGCGCTATCCTCCTCCTTTGTCAGCCAAATTGCCCGTGTGCCCTGCGTGCAATTTCACTTGTTGAAGAGTCTCATATATTTGTTTCGCTTCGTGCGCCGAATCAAGTTTTTCCATGAGCCCCTTGTCTTGAGACAGACGCGCCAAACTTGAAATCAACAGCAAGTATCCCGTCGAACCAGTGTCCGGCTCGGCGATCAAGAACCCCAATGTCACCGTGCGAAGGGCTTTTGCCCCCCCATACACGGGCCTATTGCGTCGGCCCACAGCAAAGACCGGTTCCCGCAGGCCTGCCAGAGGCGCATGAGGGATTGCCATCCCCACTTCCGTGTCGCTGCTCGCCAAAAATTCGCGATTCAACGCCGCCTGGTAGAACGGCAGCATGTCCGGCATCCGGTTCCGCTGTTGTAACGCTAGGCTCAATTCCTGAATCACTGAGGCAACATCATTACCCCGCAATTCCGGAATCATTAAACCCACGCTGGTATAATCTGCCAAGGTCGTTGCCATCAGAGGTCACGTTGAAAAGGTTAAACAGTTCCACAAAGACGCCGAACCACACTGCTGATTATTCAGCTGAAGATTCCACAATATCAAAAGGCTCTTTCTCATATTAACGGCTAGCGGAGTTGACCCATGCGCTTGAGCATTTCAATGGAATCATCGAAATGGTTTTGGAAGTATTTGCGCATCGCATTCAACACTTCAGCAAGCAACGGATCACGCAAACTGTACAGGACTTGATTTCCGTTCTTGCGCGTCACCACCAAATGGCTTTGGCGCAGGACAGAAAGATGCTGTGAGAGGTTGGCCGGCTCCACTTTTACCCGTTCGAGAATTGAACCAACGGAAAATTCACCCGAGCCCAGGATTTCGATGATGTGAATGCGGGTGGGATGAGCCAGAACCTTGAAAATTCCCGCTTTAAATTTGCGTAGCGCATCAAAATGCTTCGGATCAAGTGATTTTTTCACCATCATATTTTAGTATTTTCGAAAACCAGAAAGTAGTATAATTTTCAAAATAATTCAAATACCATTTTGTCAACGCTGGATCGGACCTCAGTATTTTCCCTCACGCATCACCGGGAGAGTCCGTTCATAATTGACGCAACACGCCGCCAACGATCAAATTCACAGTTGTTAATTCCGACTCTATCCGTTAAAATGCGACATATGAGAATCTTGAAAAGCGTATTGGCGGTTCTTTCACTTTTTATCGGCGCTTCCGCTTTCGCTGACATGCCCAAAGTCGGTGACGTCGCGCCGGCGTTCCAGGGCACGGACCAAAACGGCAACGAAGTCAAATCCTCGGATATCGTCGGCAAAAAAATCGTGCTCTTGTATTTTTATCCCAAGGATTTTACCGGCGGCTGCACCACTGAAGCGTGCGGGTTCCGCGACCGCATGGGCGATTTGCAAAAGGACAACGTCGAAGTTATCGGGGTGAGCTACGACTCCGTGGACAAGCACAAGAAATTCGAGGAACAATACCATTTGAATTTTACGCTGCTGGCGGACCCGGACGGGAAGATCGTGGAAGCCTACGGCACTCGCATGGGGATGATGAAAATGTCGAAGCGCGTCAGTTTCCTGATCGGAAAGGACGGCAAAATTGCGCACGTAACCAACTCCATGAAGCCGCAGACCCATTTCGATGAAATGAAAGCCGCAATCGATTCGTTGCAGAAAAGTTAAGCATCCCGGCAATAGTGCTGATGCCGGCCTCGAGCTCTCTCGCTCGTCACTTTTCACCCCCAACTCATATTATCCGCTCGTCAAAGCCCTCGCGATTGTTTAGCATTCATCTGTGCAGTTTGGGATAAATAGCAGCGTTTTGACCAGGACGCGGGATTTTATCCGGCGACATTTGCAGCGCGCGCTCCAATGGCGCGAGAAACTGGTTCTCAAAGAGGAAGCGTTCCATTTGATTTTGGCCGGGGCCGTGGGCGTCATTGGCGGACTCGTGAACTGGTTTTTTTTTGAAGCAGTCCATCTCATTCAACCGGGAAACATCGTCGAAGTGGCCGAACGGCTCCAGGATTGGCAGCGCGTCTTGCTGCCTGCGCTCGGCGGCCTGGCCGCAGGACTGATCCTTCACTGGGGCCTGCGGTTCGTCGGCAAACAGGGGCCAACCAATCTCATCGAAGTCGTCGTCGCCGGAGATGGGCGCCTGCCGACCCGGACGGACCTGGTGAAGTCGTGCTCAGCCATAGTCAGCATCGCCACGGGCGCCTCCATCGGACGCGAAGGCGGCATCGTGCAACTGGCGGCCACACTATCGTCCAAACTTGGACAAATTGCAAAATGGCCCCCCTATCGGCTGCGCCTCCTGGTGGGTTGCGGGGCCGCATCGGGCATGGCAGCGGCCTATAATGCGCCGATCGCCGGAGCCGTTTTCTCAGCCCTGATCGTGCTGGGAAATTTTTCAATGAACATGTTTGGGCCGCTGGTCTTTTCCTCCGTCATCGCGACCATGGTGTCTCGCACATTTTTTGGCATCAAACCGTTGTATGACATCCCGTCATTTCAGGAAGTAGCCCCTCTCCAACTGCCCTGGTTCCTTTTATTGGGGGTCCTTTGTGGAATTGCAGGCACGATCTTTTTGAAGCTCGTCCGCAAAGGTCGCGAGGAATTTGCCAAAGTCGACTGGCCGCTCTATCTGAAGCTGACTCTGGCAGGTCTGGTTGTGGGTGTGATTGCGATGGAATTTCCCGGCGTGTGCGGAAACGGTTACAGCGTGACCAATGACATTTTGCAGGAGAACTTTATGAGCGAAGCCCGCCCGATGTTATGGTTGGCCGGCCTCTTGATTGCCAAATGGATTGCCACGGCGGCAACCGTCGGATCGGGTACTGTGGGCGGCATCTTCACGCCCACACTTTTTGTCGGAGCGACAACCGGAGCGTTTTTCGGCACGCTGCTTCATCGCTTCGGAGCCGCGCCCGCGGTTCACGTGGGCGCATTTGCCCTGGTGGGCATGGGCTCGGTTTTGGCGGCCACGACCCGTTCCCTGTTACTGGCGGTCATTATGGTGTTTGAACTGTCGCTCAGTTATTCGATGGTTCCCTCGCTGATGCTCGCGTGCGCGGTCTCGATTCTCGTGGCCCGCCAATTGCACGATGAATCCGTTTATACTGAACATTTGCGGGTTAAAGGGATTGCTCTTGGGCGTGAAACCAGCCGGCTCGGCGCGACGGTGGAACAAACCATTGGAGATTTAATGCGTCCGCCAGTGCCGCCCGTGCGTGAAACGGCCAGCCTCGAAGAAATCGCGGAACGGTTTATCACCGGCTCAAATAATTTTTTGCCGGTGGTCGACGCCGGCAGGCGGCTGGTGGGCGTCGTGGCCCTGCAGGATTTGAAGGAATTTCTAAACCGCGCAAAGGACCTCCACGGCATCATTGCGTTCGATGTGATGCGGGCGCCTCCGAAAACGCTCACGCCCGTCCAACCCCTGCTCGACGCCCTGCCGACAGTGCTGGAAAGCGAATTGCGGAATGTGCCGGTCGTCAACAATTACGCCGAAAATCGTCTCGTGGGCGCCGTGCCGCGCGCGCAACTGTTGACCATTTTCTCCGAGGCAATTGCCGAAAAGAGCGATCCGCGCGGCGAGCGGTAACCGCATATTTGATCACGCATGCCGCTTAAAATTGGAGAGAAGATTTCCCTGAAGATCCACGACATTGCCTTCGGCGGAGAAGGCGTTGGACGGTGCGAAGAATTCGTCGTGTTCGTTCCGTTTGTGCTCGAAGGCGAAACAGTGGAGGTCGAAATCACGGAGGTAAAAAAGAATTTTGCCCGGGCGAAGTTACTGCGCGTGGAAGGTGCTTCGACTGAGCGCGTGGAGGCGCCCTGTGTCTATTTTGGAAAATGCGGCGGTTGCCAATATCAACATATCGCCTACGCGGCGCAGTTGCGAATCAAGCGAAAGCAGATCGCAGACTTGTTTGAGCGTGTGGGGAAAATCCCGGGCGCCGTCGTGGCGCCGGTCATCCCCTGCCCTTCGCCGTATGGATATCGCAACCGGATTATGGTGCGTAGCCAGTGGAACAAACCGGAACAGAAACTGAATATCGGTTTTGTGCGTTGCGACTGCGGCCTGGTCGAAGACATCGAAAAATGCATCATCGCCGAGCCGGCCATCAACGAACAACTGGCGCAAGTTCGGGCCCACCCGCCCCCGAAAGGCGGAATCAAAGTCGTCTTGCGCGTGCAACCGGATGGATGGGAACTGCCGCCAGACTCGTTTTATCAGAACAATTTCTTTTTGTTGCCGGCGCTGGTGGACACAGTCCGGGGGTTTTTGCGGGCCGGCGCGGCAAAACATCTGGTGGATTTGTATTGCGGCGTCGGATTTTTCGGAATTGAATTAGCGGACTCCGTCGAACGTTTCACCGGCGTCGAATATGACCGCCAGGCTGTCCGCGCGGCGGAGAAAAATGCCGCCGCGCGGAAGGTGGAAAATGGAAGGTTTATCGCGGCCAAAGTTGAAGATGTCCTGGCGAATTTACTGGATCCGGCCGCGGCGCGTGAGGCGGTGGTATTGATTGACCCGCCCCGCAAAGGCTGCGGACCGGATATCTTGAAATTGCTGCGGTCCATCAGGCCGCGCCAGGTTATTTACGTCTCATGCCACCCGGCCACAATGGCTCGGGACTTGAACATTTTGAGGTCCGAAAGTGTCTTTGAATTACTGCGCGTGCAGCCGCTGGATATGTTTCCCCAGACGCAGCACGTGGAATGTGTAGCGGATTTGCGGAGTTACGACCCTATCCAACCGCAAAACGCGGCTTAACGAAGAAATAATCCATGCCCAACGGAGTGCGAATTGATGCACGGCGCGACTTTGTCCGCCGGGTTTTGCCGTGGCTTCTTGCCGCGGCGATGCTGCTTTTTTATTTCCTGATGCTTAATCGCTGGGTGTCGCTGTCCAATCTGGGCAGCGTTGCCACGATTTCGGGTTGGACCTGGGTCCCGCAATACAACAGCCCGCTGTTCTTCCTCATCACCAAGCCGTTCCGGCTGCTGCCCGCCGCTGCCGTGCCGCTTGCGCTGAATGTTTTTTCAGCGGGGTGCGCGGCGCTGGCATTGGCGCTGCTCGCGCGTTCGGTCGGCCTGTTGCCACACGACCGCACCGAAGCCCAACAAATTCGCGAGCGAAACGACTTCTTTCTCCTGACCCTCCGCAGCGCATGGCTTCCGCCGCTGCTGGCCGCGCTCCTGTGTGGACTGCAATTGACCTTTTGGGAATCCGCCACGAACGGCGCCAGCGAAATCTTTGATCTGCTTTTGTTCGCCTTTGTCGTGTGGTCCCTGGTCGAATACCGGCTGGACGGACGCGTCTGGCGCTTATATGCCAGCGCCGCAGTCGTCGGCGCGGGAGTCCTGGAAGGCCAGGCAATGGTCGCATTTTTCCCGCTGTTCATCGTGGCCATCATCTGGGTCCGCGGCCTGGAATTCTTCAACGTCCAATTTCTCATTCGCATGTTTCTATACGGCCTGGTCGCGTTTTCGCTGGCACTGGCATGGCAATTGGCCACCATCCTTTGCTCTAAAGTCCCTGTTACTTTCTGGCACGCCGCCAGGCTGGGTCTCGGCATGCAATTCGAAGTGCTGCGGCTGTATTGGAACTGCCTCACCGATCCCGAACAATATTTCAGCGAGCTTCTGATGCCGATCTTCATTTCATTAATGCCGCTGCTGGTGATGTCCGTTCGCTGGAAATTCGGGGACAACAGCAAAATTGGCTCCGGGCTGGCGAGTTTGATGTTTCACCTGATTCACGCCGTTTTCCTTTGCGTTTGTATTTGGATCGTCTTTGACCCGCCTTTCAGCCCGCGCGAAAAGGGGCTGGGTCTGCCTCTGTATTACCTTATCGCACTGAGCGCGGGCTATTACGCCGGGTATTTTCTACTCGTGTTTGGAAGGAGACGCCCCCGCTCAAATGATAATCCATCCCTCCTTGAAAGTCTGGGCAATCGGGCCGTCGTCATCGGTGTCTGGGCGTTGGCCGGCCTGGCGCTGGCCGGTTTGTTCTGCAAAAATGCGCCGCTGGTTCGCGCCGCAAATGGCGATACGCTCCGCAAGTTTGCTTCCCTGCTCATCGGAAAATTGCCGCCTAAAGCCATTGTGTTAAGCGACGATA
Source organism: Verrucomicrobiia bacterium (assembly GCA_035933915.1). Lineage (GTDB taxonomy): Bacteria > Verrucomicrobiota > Verrucomicrobiia > Limisphaerales > UBA11358 > UBA11358. The sequence continues at coordinate 12,554 of DASYYL010000152.1, read as the reverse complement.
CCGAACGGATGTATTTGGCTGAAGCCGCCCTTGCATCCGGTGGCCGCGCCAAAGATTATTTGCTGGTCGATACGGTCTGGCTGCCTTTCGCGCAATACCATCGGATCTTGCACCAGAAGGCCCCGCAAATATGGCCGCTGCTGGTCAAACCGGACCAGACTAATACTCTCAACCCCATGGGTCTGGTTGAATTGCTGGCGTATTTAAGCCGGACCAACGAGGTTTATTACCTGCACCCCAGCTTTGGCTATTATTTCGAGGAATTTTATCTCGAACCACATGGTCTCGTTTACAAATTAAAAGCCCTGCCACACGACACACTATTGCCGCCGCCCCCGGACAAAAATCTGATTGCTGAAAACGAAGCGTTTTGGCAAGCCGCCCGGACCGACGCCCTGGCCCCGGTCGCAAACGCGCTCGCGTCGGCCGACCCGGGCACGGAAAATTTTCTCAGCGCGCAATTGCTCCGCCTGCGCATTCCTCAAGAGCCGGATTTCAATGCGCACCTGGTGGGAAGCTATTGCTCGCGCAGCCTTGATTTTTGGGGCGTTGTCTTGCAACGCCTCGGAGACCTGACAGACGCGGCCGCCAAATTCAGGATGGCTGCCGAACTCAATACCAATAATATCGCGGCGCAACTAAATCTCGAGGTGAATGACGCCCTGGGCGCGGGCCAGCGCCTGTCTGCGGATCCGGCCAATGCCGCGTTTAATAAATTTGGAGCCTTCAACGATCTGTCGAGACTTATCAGGGAAGACGGCCCGATCGATGACCCGGGATTCTGTTCTGAATACGGCTACACCCTGGCGCAGGAAGATAACCTGTTTCACCAGGCGATCGCGCCCCTGAAACGCGCCTGCGAATTGGACCCGGATTTCTTGCAGGGGCGATTCTGGCTCGCCCGGGTCTATGGCATGAACCATATGCCCGACCAGATGTTTGCCGTGCTGCGCGCGCCCGTTGTTCACACGGATGAGTCCACAGAAGCCGACGGCCGCCAGCTCAATATGCTCTTGTCCGCCGCCTATTTCCAAAAGAATGATTTGGCCGACGGCACCCGGCTGCTCGAATTGGAAGTATCCCGGTATCCCACCAATCAGGTCCTTTTGAAGACAATCGGGCAAATTTTCATGAATCGCGGCATGTATTCCAACGCACTGCCCATCGCTGAAATGCAATTGCGCCTCACACCTGATGACCCGTCGTTCCTCTTTACCGTGGGATTTCTTCACAATCAGCTCAGGCAATATGACGAGGCGATTACGACCTTGAATCGCGCGTTGGCGATTCAAAAGGAAAATGCCGCCGCTCAGTTTCAATTGGCCAACGCCTATTTTGGCGCGGGCAATTTCGAAGCCGCTCGCACCAATTACGAAATCCTCCAGCAATCGTGGACCAACGCCCCGCAATTGGCGTTTAACCTCGAAGAAATCGCCTGGCGCCGCCACGACACCAACGAAGCCATTCGCAACATTGAAATCTATCTCGCCAACGCCCCCACCAATTCCCCGCAGGCCCAGCTCATGGCAAGCCGATTGCGGCAGTTGAAGCCGTAACCCGGGGGCGCGTTGCGTCAAAACACGAAATACGCAACACGTACCGGCCAGGCTTCGTTTGCCGTTGAACCCCGGCTGAAAATCGCGTTTAATTCTCCTCGCCTGCTCGGTCACTTTCTATGCGCGTCACACATATCATCACCCGATTGATCGTAGGCGGTGCGCAGGAAAATACCTTGTCCACGGTCGCCGGACTGTGCCGGATCCCTGGACTCGACGTTTCTTTGATTTCAGGACCCTCGACCGGCCCGGAAGGTTCGTTGGAGCCTGAAGCACGGCGCGCTTTGGGAGAACAGCATTTTATCACCGTTCCTGAACTGGTCCGTCCCGTCCGCCCGGTGAAGGATTGGCTGGCTTTGCAACAGCTTGAGCGCCTTCTCCGCAATCAAAGGCCCGACATCGTCCATACGCATAGCGCCAAAGGAGGCATTCTCGGGCGTCTGGCTGCAAAACGCGCCGGTGTCCCGCTCATCATCCACACCATCCACGGACCGTCTTTTGGCCGTTTTCAAGGTCCCGCCGCAAATTTTGTTTTTCGCGCGGCTGAAAAATACGCCGCCGGCGCAACCAGCCATTTCATCGTTGTTGCCCACGCCATGAAGGAACAGCATTTGGCCGCGGGTATCGGACGCCCGGAACAATTTACAAAAATTTTCAGCGGATTTGACCTCAAACCATTCCTCTCCGCGGAAAACGATCCGCAACTTCGCGCCAAACTCGGCATTGCTGCCGGCGATTTTGTCATCGGCAAAATCGCCCGGCTATTTAAGCTCAAAGGGCACGACGACCTCTTCGCTGTCGCGCCGGAAATTGTCCGGCAAAATCCAAAGGTTAAATTTCTTCTGATTGGCGATGGCCCCTGGCGCGGGCGTTTCGAGAGTCTTGCCGGCGGCCACCGGCTTGAGAAGCATTTCATTTTTACCGGCCTGGTTTTGCCGGGAGACGTTGCCAAATACGCCGGCATCATGGATGCGCTCGTCCATCTATCGTTGCGCGAAGGTTTGCCGCGCGCGCTCCCGCAGGCAATGGCAGCCGGCAAACCAGTGATCGCGTACGATTGCGACGGCGCGCGCGAGGTCTGCCGGGACAATGAAACCGGATTTCTGATTAAGCCGGGGGATGCTACCGCCCTGAAAAGCCGGCTGCTCCAGTTGGCGGTGGATCCGGGACTATGTGAGCGGCTTGGGCGCCGCGGACAGGATTTTGTCCGGGAAAATTTCGGCGTCGAAAAAATGGTCCAGGGCATCTACAATCTTTACATGAAATTGGCTGCTCCTCGAAATGGCGTTCCCGCTTAATTTCTATTGCGCAACCTTCGCGTGCGCGTTCCTGACGACGCTGCTGGCGCTGCCCTTTTGGCGAAGATGGTGCATCCGGGAAAATCTGGTCGACGACCCCGGCGACCGAAAGATCCACGACCAATCCATGCCGCTGGCGGGCGGATATGCCGTGCTCACCGGATTGTTGCTGCCCCTGGCCGCGGGCGCGGCCCTGGTCAGGTTCGGCGTTCTCAAAGTTTCTTTCACAAACCTGATTGCCCACGGATTGGAACGCCGCGGCCTCGAACTCGCCGCCATTTCCGCCGGCGCCATCGCCATCACCATTCTCGGTTGGCTCGACGACCGGCATGAACTAAAGCCGTTGCCCAAGTTTTGCGGACAGTTTTTGATCGCCCTCCTGGTCGCCATTGCCTGCAAACGCATCACACTCTTTGTTCCCAACCTCGCTTTCAGCTACGTCATTACCATCCTGTGGCTGCTCACGGTGATGAACGCCTTCAATTTCATGGACAACATGAACGGCCTTTGCGCGGGGCTGGGAGCGATCGCCGCGTTTTTGTTTGCCCTCATCGCAGCGTCAAATGGCTCAAATGGCGAATATCTCGTCGCGCTGGCGGGCTTTTTGATCTGCGGGGCGCTCGTGGGATTTTTGCCCTGGAACTTCCCTCATGCCCGGTCCTTTCTCGGCGACGCCGGGAGCCAGCTTGTCGGTTATCTCCTGGCAGTCATGGCCATTCTGCCGCATTTTTACACCAAACAAAACCCGCGTCCGCTTGCCGTGCTTTCGCCGTTGCTGGTCCTGGCCGTGCCCTTAATTGACCTGGCGCAGGTAGTCGTCATGCGCACGCTGAACCGCCGGCCCTTTTGGATCGGCGATACAAACCATGTTTCGCATCGTCTCGCGCGCTCAGGAATAGGCAAGACTCGCGCTGTCGTGTTCCTCTGGTTGATCGCCGCGTCGATTGGAGCCGTGGCGTTTTGCCTCAATTAACCAGGTTCAAAACCATTCCCGGCGGCCCTCCACATACGTCCTCACAAAGTCATCGTCGCTCTTGCACAGGTAGACGATGCCTTCGATCAGGCCGATGATGTGGATGATCGGAGCCAGGACGAAGCAGGACAACAGCGTAATCAGCAGCATGATCAACCCGGCGCCCGTGTAGCCCAATATAAATTTGTGGACGCCGAGGCTGCCGAGCAGAATGCCGCAAACACCCGCTGGGATTTTGTTCGATGCGCGCGAGTTGTAGCCATGTGCCGCCACCGGCGGCGGCGCGATATTAAAATCGGCCGCCAGCTCCGGAAAGGAAATCAGCGGTTTCCATTCCGTTGACCCGTCGCTTTGGGCCAGGGTATGCGCGTTGACACGGTTTTGAGTGAGCCAAACGCGGATTTGTTCGACGCCAATCGGGCCGTATTGGCGCCCGTCGGTTCCTATAATTTTATACATAACGTGTCCGGGGTTGCGATTTCCATCAACGTGCCGTTAGAGAGGGCCTTTCGCCAAAGATTGTTTCATATGCAAATATCGTCGCCGCGGTGCTAATCACAAAAGTAAAAGGCAATCCGCAACAACACAACACGCTGCCCGCTAAGAATATAATCAGCGTAAGAAAAGTAAGGCCAAACACGGTCAACCAATGTTTGTGGACCATTTTCCAGCTTGTTTTCATCGCCGTCCCAAAATCCATTTGTTTGTCAACGATCAATGGAAGAGTAAATTGAAGGTTTACAAACAAATAGAACCAGGGAACCAGGCAAACCAGGTAGATGGGGGCGGCGTTGCTAAATATCGAACCAAAATGGGAGCAGATTTCCAGCATTTTACCCTGCATTTGCGCAGGCGCGGCCCCGCTGCGTTGGAGTTGCGCCATTTGCGCAAGTAGCGGCGCCATCCGCGGCATCACAATGATGGAAGCGGGAAGAAAACAAAGAGAGCGCACAAAGGTCGTAATCACATTTCCCAGGAACAACTGTGAGAATGCTCTTTGGAACCCAACAAACAGGTCGTTCACTCCGGCGGGCGCGCCGCGCATCGTTTGAATATATATATAAAACAGGCCGCCCGTTAATGGACCGATGGCAAGTGACATCAAAATTTGAATCACATAACCCTGGATGATTTGGAACGTCGCGGACAGCCTTGTTTCCATGGGAAAAGCCGCATTCACGATCGTGGCAATGGTAAAATCAACCGTGAAAGACGCGACGAAAATCAAAACAAACCAAAGCACAGAACTTCCCAACAGAATGCCCAGGTTATTTGCAAATAAATTCCATCCGCGGCTGATACAGCCGCCGATGTCCAGGTCGTAGTCACGCCTGCTCCAATCCACCCCCGCCACTGGGGCTGTCGGCGCCCCAAACGCCGCCGCAGCCGTGCCCAACGCGCCGGCAAACTCGGGAAACGTTGAAAGCGGCCGAAATTCGGCGTCGCCTTCGCCTTTGGCCAGGGACTGCCCGTTCAGCCGGCCTTCGGCTATCCACTTGCGCAAATCGTCGTCCGTGACCGGCCCGTATTCCTGGCCGTCGCCGCCAATGATTCTATACATAATATCGTGGTTTCAGGGTTTATGCCGGCTCACAAGCTCTATCAGAGTTTGGGCGGTTTAGGCAAATCCGAAAGACGCGGGGGCAGACCTTCTTCGTTTGCCTTGGCTTCGCGCATCAAGCTGATACAGGTGACGACTGTCCACACACAGCTCACGCCAACGAGTCCCAGGCCCCATTTCCACAGCCAGGCACTCGGAACAGGACCCAGGGGATCGCCCATCTCTGACTGGAAAATCCGGCCCATCCATTTGAACACCCAGGCGCCCAGCAGACCGAGGCCCGCGAATACGATAATCATTTCGCCAATGCCTGCAAAAACTCTGCCCGCCTTTAGCGAACCCCATCCAGGCACTCCAAGATTAAGCAGAACGCAGGCCCACGCCCGGTCGCGGTTCAAGGCCAATTTCGGCATAACGGGCTCGGCAATCAGGAGAAATGCGGCTTCGCTTTACCTAGCACCGATAGCGCCCAAATGCCAAAGATCAATCCCAGCACCCACCCGCAGCACGGACTGATACACGGGATGACAGACAACAGCGCGGCGGCAAAAGCAAATTCATAGCTGCGCAGGTTCATCATTTTCAATGCCCCTGTAAAAATTAGAATCGCTATGATGATCTGAAACGCATCCGTTGCGATGCCCGCCGGGCCATAAACGAAATGCATCATCTTCTCCATTATCTCCTGAAATTGCGGATTGTTCATCTGCTGAAAAATCGATGAATACTCCTGGACATTTGGAGCGAAGAAAATAATTGTAATCAAATTCCATGCGGCGACTACGACGCTAATGATAGCCGAAATCATCAAACCGATCGCAGGCACTCGGACTTTATTCAATGCCGCCTTTCGTTCTTCTCCGCCCGCTGCGCTTGTTAGCGGCGGCGCGATGCCGGGCAGCGGCGCGGCCGGCGCAAAGATGTCAGCCAGTTCCGGGAAAGTGGAAATCGGACGAAACTCAACGTCGCTTTCGGCCCTGGCAAGTGATTGCCCATTCAGTCGCCCTTCCGCGATCCATTTACGAAGGTCGCCTTCCGTAATTGGGCCGTACTGTTTTCCGTCCCCGCCGATGATCGTATAGTTGGCCATAATTTTGCCTGTGCTTGGGGACTTCTAATTCATCCGTCGAAAAACGGCAAGTGCATTCTTCCCATCGATGGATTACGCCGCAAAAATACGTGTTGCGCCAATGGCTCGGCATGGTACCGCTTTACTTGACGCACCACGCGCCACGAATCAGACCGCTGCCGGCTTCTGAGCCCCTGGCATCGCCGGCAATGTCGGCAAGGTCGGCTTGGCCTGCGTGGGCGCGCCTGGCATCGTGGGCATCGTCGGCTTGGCCGGCATGCCCGGCATTGCGGACGCGGCGGCCGGCGCTGGCGCCGGGTTGGGCTTCGGCTTCTCCTCTTCCCGCATCTTCAGCGACGCAAACTGCGGCGTGTTACCCGACTTTTTGGCCGCGTCAATGCGCTGGCGCATTGTGGGCTTGTTAACACAGTACAGGATTGCCGTTTCTTCAGAAATATAATTGGCCTCAAACGCTTTGAGGAGGGACTGCTCGAAACTATGCCACCCAGACGTGGTGCCAGCCTCGATGATATCGGAAAGGCGCCGGTTTTCGTTCTCGCCAATCAGGATGGCTTCCCTCGTGCGGAGGCTGCTTCCCATCAATTCAGTGACCAGCAATCGCCCGTTATCCACCCGTGGGACCAGGCGCTGGCTGATAATGTAACGCAAACATCCGGCCAGGCGTTCCCGCACCTGTTGCTCTTCGTCCTTGGTAAAAATACCCAGGATACGATTGACGGTTTGTCCGGCGCTGATGGTGTGCATGGTGCTGTAGACAACGTGCCCGGTTTCACCGGCCGTCAGCGCAATTTCCATCGTTTCGCGATCGCGAATCTCGCCTACCATGATGACCTTTGGAGCCTGTCTCAGCGCGGCGCGAATGCCGTCCGGAAATGTGTAATAATCCCGTCCCATTTCCCGCTGGCTGAATGTAGCCTTAAGATGAGGATGCATGAACTCGATCGGATCTTCGAGGGTTACAATATGGCAGGGATTGTTCTGGTTGATTTCATTCAGCATGGCCGCCAGCGTGGTCGTCTTGCCGCTTCCCGTGCCGCCCGTCACAAAGATAAGCCCTGTCTTTTCCTTAATGACTTCGCGAAAAACCGGAGCCAGTTTGAGCGATTCCATGGTGGGAATTTGGGACGCGAGCTTGCGCAGCACCATCGCGTGATTTCCATTCTGACGGTAAATGTTGACGCGAAACCGGTGGGACTGGGGCAGCGCATAGCTGCAATCACAGGAACCGCGCTTGGCCAGGTCTTCGGCCAGCTTGGGATTGCCATCCATGATCGTCCGGGCGAGGCTTTCAATCCGCGCGCTCGTCAGCACGCCTTCGGGCGTGTCAGGGCCATAGGATTCCAGGTGCCCGTAAACTTCCACTTGTGGCCGTCGCCCCGCCACGAACAGCAGGTCTGAAATTCCTTGCGCGCTATCAAGCATCGTAGCCAGCAACTTGTCCAACTCTTCCCTCGATGTCGTTTCCATACTAATATTTTTTTGGCGTTAAATTAATTGTTCTGCGGATCGGTAAACCTGGCTGTCCAACGATTTTCGTTAAAGCTTTTTCTGTGCCGAACTTGTCAAACCACCAAATTCCAGCCTCCAAGCTCCAGAGAATCTTCAAATCCCGAACCGCCAATTTTGCGAGCCTGATGCGTGAACCTTCTGAACCCTGGATCCTTTCGGGGCTGGAGCTTGGAGCTTGGTCCTCGGAGCTTCCGGGAGTTGGTGCCTGCAACCCGATGGTTCCTCTTCCGCATTTTTGGCGTCCCAACTGCTTCTTTACAAAGCCGTAGCAAAATAAAACCGTAATCACCGCCGCAGTGCCCAATTTTTGGACAAAGCTGGCAAACGAAAATTAAGTAATCAGGCGCCGTTTCCACGACGGCAGGAAAAACTTTATGAATTTTACAACGATCATGGGATTTGTGGCAGGGGCATTGCAATTCATCGTCGCGGGTTATGCATTGCGGCTCAATCGGCTATTTGGAACACGGCAGGTTGGCTGGTCGCTGTTTTGGGCATTCCTCCTCCTGGCGCTATTGCACCTGATGCAATCCATTATGAAAGGCGGGTTCGGAGCGGACGTTGGCGTAAAAGTGGACGCGATGAACGCGCTCATTTCAATGCTCTTGCTGATTGGCATGATTCATTTGGAAGCCTTGCTCAAAGAGCGGATGCGCGTCGAACGCGAGGAACAACGGATGCGTCTTGAACTGGAGGGCGAAGTCCGAAAAAAAACATCCTATCTAATGCGCGCCATCGAGCAACTCCAGGCGGAAATGGAAGAGCGCAAACGCATGGAATCCGAGGCTCAGACCGTAAAATGGGAACTCAGCGCCGTCTCACAACAGGCCGAAATGGCCCAAATCGCTTCCAAAGTCCTTCAAAGCGTCGGCGACATGCTCAAAAGCGTGAATGTCTCCGCCGACATGGTATCTGACCAGGTAAAACAATCCAAAATCGCCAATGTCGTTCGCATGGGCGTCCTCATTCGCGACCACGGGGCAAACCTCGGCGAATTTATGACACGCGACCCTCGGGGCCAAAAGCTCCCCGTCTATATTGCGCAACTGGCTGAACATCTGTCCATGGAACAATCCGGTCTGCTCACCCAACTCGAATCCATCAAAGACAACCTCCAGAAAATTACCCTCATGCAACAGGATTATTGTAAACTGGCTGGGCAAGCGAAGACGACCAATGGCGCGGACTTGGAGCCCGACGCGAAGCATGACGGAGAAACGGCTGCCGCAGCTTAGTTTCAAACGTCCAAATTCCAGGCGCCTGCATCCAGAGAATCTTCAAACCTCAAGGTTCTCAATTTTGCGAGCTTGGTGCTTGAATATTCTCTGATGATTGGATTTTGAGATTTGGATGTTTATTTCATCCTCTCAAAATTCTTCTGAAGAATCTGCCAGTCTTTCAGCCCCTTGACCCGGTCCATCGCGGCCTTATTGATTTCGGCTTCCTTGGTGTTCTTAGTCGCTTTGTTGGCTTTGTAGAAAATTCCAAAATATCCCGGAAAATCCGCGCCGGCTAATTTATAGGCGGCGAGTTCATCGGTCACATCATGCTCCGCGGGCACCGGCGTAAAGACACCGCCTTTGCGCGGATTGCTCGCGTCAAACGCGCCTTCATAAAATTCGACGCATTCACTCAGGCATTCAATGAAGCCAAAACCGTCATGGTCCATCGCCGCTTCCATCATCTGCAGCACGTGGTTGGGATTGGTATGTGTGGTCCGCGCTACGAAGGATGCGCCGGCGGAAATGGCCTGCTTCATCGGATTAATCGGATAATCCACTGCTCCCCATTGGTCCGTCTTGCTTTTGAAACCGATGGGCGAAGTGGGCGACGTCTGTTTCTTGGTCAGCCCATACACCCAATTGTCCATGACCACGTAAGTCATTTTGATGTTTTTACGCGCGGTATGATTGAAGTGATTGCCGCCGATGGAAAACGCGTCGCCATCGCCGCCAAAAACAAACACGTGCAAATCCGGACGCGAGAGCGAAATGCCGCTGGCAAAAGGCAGGGCGCGTCCGTGAATGTAATGGGCGCCATGCGCCTGCACGAAATAAGGAAAGCGGCTCGAGCAGCCGATGCCGGCTATCGTTGTGACTTTTTCGTGCCACATTTTGCGCTTTTCAATGAGCTTGAAGTAAAGCGCCAGCACCGAAAAATCGCCGCAGCCGGGACACCAGGTCGGATGGTCGGCAGCGATCTCCTTTTTCGTGAGGCCTTTGCGTTCTTCTGTTGCGGGCGCAACGGAAGCGCCGAGTTCAGGGCGATTGGGTAGTTCAGCTACGGATTCACTCATAAATCTTAATTGTTCTTACGATTCTTTATCACATTTTCCTTAGCACGCCTGAAACATTTGCCTTCGCGCGTTCAAGAATGTCTCTCACTTTCCAGGTCAGCCCGTCGGTCTTATTGATGCCGCGGATTTTCGGATCGCAGTAGCGGGCGCGCAGCAACTGCGCGAGTTGGCCATAACCATAAAGTCCTTCATCGTTCATTTCCACAACCAGCACGTGATGGAAACCTGAGAAAATATTCTCCAGGCCGTTTGGCAGCGGGTTGAGATGTCGCAGATGAATCGACGAAACACTGTCCCCGGCGGCGCGCGCGCGATCAACGGCTTCCTTGATCGGGCCTTCGGTGGAACCCCAGCCCACGAGCAGCACGTTCCCTTCCGGCGGACCGTAAATTTTTGGAACAGGCAGCGTAGCCGCAAGCGTCTGCAGCTTCTTGCGGCGTTTGGCCGTCATCTGCGTATGCAATTTGGGCGAACCCGTCGGATGCCCGAGTTCGTCGTGCTCGAGACCCGTCACAATAGGATACTTTCCGCTCTGGATACGCGTGCCCGGCGCCAGATGCCGCGTAACACTTCCCGGCGCGGCCAAATCATAAGGTTTGTGGTCCGGGACCGCTGTGAAATCCGGCGAAATGTCCTGGCACACTTTTTCAAGGTCCGGCTCAATGAACGCCTCGATCCGCGTCGCGATCCCCTGGTCGGTCAAAATAATCACAGGCACCGAGTACTTTCGGGCGATATTGACCGCTTCGATCGCGGTGTAAAAACAGTCCTCCACGTTTGCGGGAGCCACGACAACCCGCGGCGAATCGCCGTGTCCGCCATAACAGGCGATATTCAGATCCGATTGCTCGACATTCGTGGGCATGCCGGTCGAGGGGCCGCCGCGCTGGACGTCCACGATCACCAACGGCATTTCAGCCATGACCGCCCAGCCCAGCGCTTCCGTTTTCAACGAAATCCCCGGACCGCTCGAGCCCGTAACCGCCACGCGACCCGCATAACTGGCGCCCAATGCCATCGAGATGGACGCGATTTCGTCCTCGCATTGAACGAAGGTCCCTCCGTATTTAGGCAGCTCGCGGCGAAGCAATTCCATGATGTCCGACCACGGCGTGATGGGATAGCCGGCGCCGAAACGGACGCCTGCCGCAATCAGGCCAAAGCCCAACGCCTCATTTCCATTCATGACCACCTGGTGACCGCCCTTGCTCGTGGCATCCAAAAACTTGAACGTCTCCACGATATTTCCCAATGAATTAGAATGACCCGCGTGAAACGCCGCCAGCGCGTTTTTTACGATGCTTTCGTCTTTGCCCGTGAATCGTTCCGCGACGAGCTTTTCCAACTTGGGCACATTCAGATCAAACATTTTTGCCACTAGTCCCAGGGCATAAATATTTTTTCCCTTGTCCTTGGCCGTGCCTCCGATCGCTTCCACCGTCAAACTCGAAATCGGAATGCCCACGTGATGATATTCCTTTTCCAATTCCGGTTTGGGCTGGACGTGGTCGGAATCGAACAGAACAATGCCATGCTTCTTGAGCGAGGCAATATGATCCTCGTAACTGTGTTGATAAAACGCCAGCAATACGTCCGCCTCGTCACCGGAACTCAACACCTCCCCGCTGCCGATGCGGACCTGAAAAATCGACGGCCCGCCCGAAATCGTGGCGGGAATCGTCATAAACGTCATGACCTCCTGCTCACTGCGGCCCGCCAGCCGCGCCAGGAACCCGCCGATGGCCTGGATGCCGTCCTGCGAATTGCCGGCAATCCGGATAATGGCTTCGTTAATCTTTGAAACTTTTGGTGCGCCCGGCGAGGAAGGCGCTTCTGTCGTTATGTCACTCATGGACCAATTATTAAACACCTGGCCCTCAAAAAAAGCGAGCTTAAAAGACCGGCTTAATCGTTAAGTTAAACTTGTTAAGGTCAAGCCAAAAAGGACAGATCGGATCGTTGGATCGGCGGATTTGTTGGATTTTTGGAGATTTGGGGCGAAGCCGATGCGTCCTTGCTCCAGCCATTACTCTGGCTTTGGCGTGGCGCAATTTCGTGGCGCGTGGTTCGTTCCGCCTTCGCTCAGAAGCTACTGGCGGACAGGCGAGGATTCGGCGTAGCAGTTCCTGGTGTAGTGTTACAATAATAACTATACAATTGGCTGGGGTATGGTATCCTCGCAGGCATGTGGCGACCAACCGAGCCTTTGGCCATGACCGACGAACAACGACAGACCTTGCAAGCCTGGGTGGATGCGAAGACGACCGCGCA
>DASYYL010000044.1:0-34504 GCA_035933915.1 Verrucomicrobiia bacterium | reverse complement strand
TTCCAGGTCTTGGGCGATGAGTTGGAATATTTCCTCGAGCCGCAGCGACATAATCCGGCGCAAATGTTCGACATTGATCTCCTTCATGACGAGGCCCAGTTCATTGGTAATCGTGACCTTCTGGCCTTGGCATTCTGCATCCAGGAGCGCTGAACCGTGTTCCAGCTTCAGCTTTTCGGCCCGGCTCAAAGGCACTTTCAGGCCGTAAGCCAGGTCGTTTGAAACGTGATCGCCGCCCACGGCAATGGCGCCGGTGTGCTTGATAACGCCATCCGCGTAGACCACGAAATCCGTCGTGCCGCCGCCTATGTCAATGACGAGCGCGCCGAGTTCCTTTTGTTCAGCGGTCAGGAGGGCCAGCGAGGACGCCAGGCCGTTAAAAATAATGTCTTCGACCTCCAATTGCAGTCCTTTGACGAGTCGAATCGAATTTTGCAGGCGATTGGTCATGCCATGGACGACATGGACGTCGACTTCCAGCCGGGAGCCGAGCATTCCCACGGGATTGGTGACGCCATCCTGGCCGTCCACAAAAAAGTGCTGACGAATGGCGTGAATGACGCTGTTTTCGGTGGGCAAATTGATGGCCTTGGCGTTTTTGATAACGTCCTGGACGTCGTCCTCGGAGATTTCGCGGTCGGCGCTCACAACCGGGTGCATGCCGCGATTGTTGAAACCGCGGACGTGCCCGCCGGTGACTCCCAAAAACACACTGCGGATTTCGACGTCGGCCATTTGTTCGGCTTCGACGATGGCGTTGCGGACGTCTTCTTCAGCCTGGGCGAGGTCGGCGATTTCCCCTTTGCGGACGCCGCGCGAGCGCGATTGTCCCAGGCCAACGATGTTCAGCACGCCGTCGGCGTTGACTTCGCCAACGACCGCGCACACCTTCGAAGTGCCAATTTCAAGACCGACAATGATGTTCGAATCGTCAAACATTTTTCCTCCATGAATGTTGTGTGTCCAAAGTTTTGGGCGCCGGGGACGGCGCGGAAATCTTTTCCGTCCACCGCACCGGGACGTTGTTCGCGACGGCCAGGTCCACAGACGCAATCGTCTTGTTCATGCGCTGGCCCAAATCGTAGATTTCGCGCCAGCGCGCCAATTGTTCATCCAAATGGTCCAAACCAAAAGTTATTTCGCCGCCCTGGACCGTGGTGACCACGAAGACGCGCGAGGATGACACGTCCACGCGCTGAAGGTCGGTGAGTCCCGCCATGGGCGAACCAGGAAATTTGGCGATCATTTTGAGCGCCGCCAGAATTTCCGGTGTGGCAAGCCGATGCCCGGGTTGCAATTGAAACACGTTCAGTCCCGTTACAATGGGAAGCGAGTCGCTCATTTGATCGAGGGGAATGATGCTTTGCGCCGGATCCAGCGGTTGCATGACAAATCCGTTTCCGTCCAGGTGAAAAACAGAAATCGAAAAACCGTCCTTTCCTCCGCGCGCCACGTCCACTTGCGCCACCGCCGCGCGCTCAGTCACGCGAATTCTCAATGTGTGCGGCAAAATGCGCTCAACGGAAGCTGAATCAATGGCCGATGCCATTTCCAGGTTTCGTTTTACGGCGGCCAGGTCGAGTGCGATCAAATTCTGGCCCGGTTTGACCCCGGACCATCGGCGCAATTGGTCTTCTGAGATTGTTCCGCTGGATTGCATGTCAATGTTCTGGACGGCAAAATCCGGATTTTCATAGACGAACCTGTTCAACGCCCATTCACCGGCCCGCCAGAACAGGTAAAGGCCAAACAGGGTGCCAAAACAGACCGCGAAGGCGCCGATGGCCAGCTTCATGCGCGTCGCGCGCGCCTGGTCCGACCGCACCTTCACATCGAGCACGTGTCCGCGGCTCATTCGGCGGTTCTTTTGTTCGCGTTTAAACCACATGGTTGTTAAGCGGATACTTCTTCTCTCTTCTTTTTAACTTTTTCTTTCCTGCGCAGCGCCAGGTCCACCATGTGCTGGCAGAGCTGCGCATAGTTCAATCCAACCGCGGCGGCGGCCTTCGGCAGGAGGCTGAGTTCAGTCATGCCCGGCAGCGTATTGACTTCGAGCACCACCGGGTTGCCGTCCTCACGGACCATGACATCCACGCGCGCGTAATCACGGCCGCCGATGGCTTGAAATGCGCCTAACGCAACCCTTTGGATACGTTTCGTCATTGCGGCATTAAAGTCGGCCGGACAAAAGTATTCCGTCGAGCCGGACGTATATTTGTTTTTGTAATCGTAATTGCCGGCCCTGGGGCGTACTTCCACGATCGGAAGCGGATTTCCGTCCAAAATGCCCACAGTGGTCTCGCGTCCCACAATTTTTTCTTCGACCAGGACTTCCGAATCAAATTTCAGCGCTTCGGTAATAGCGGTCTTCCAATCTTCTTTCCTTTCGATGAATTGTAATCCCACGCTGGAACCCTGCCGGACTGGCTTTGCTACCAGCGGCACCACGAGGTCCTTTGGAAACGGCGCATTCGCAGAGCCAATGACGGCGAATTTTGCCGTGGGCACACCGGTCTCGATGCATTTTTGCTTCGTCAATACTTTGTCGAACGCAATTCGGCTGGCTTCGGAGTCGCAGCCGGTATAAATCACGCCCAGCTTTTCAAATTGTCGCTGGATTTGGCCGTCTTCGCCGTAGGTGCCGTGCAGAGCGAGAAAGACGACGTCGCAATTCTTCGGTAATTCAAACGTGCCGTCCTTTGGATCCAATTCAGTCACGTGGTGGCCGAGCGAACGCAGCGCTTTGGCGACCGCCGCGCCTGAACGCAACGAAACTTCGCGTTCCGCGCTCGGGCCGCCGAGCATGACAATAATATTCAAATTTTTCATTCTGCAATCCGCAATGGCTAAGCTTCTCCGATAATTTCGACTTCAGTATGCAACTCAATTCCGCGTTCAGCTTTAGCTTTTGCTTTCAAAATCTCGATCAATTCCAGGACATCACGCGCGGTGGCTTTTCCGTCGTTGATAATAAAATTTCCGTGTTCGGCGGATACGACGGCGCCGCCGATGCGCGTGCCTTTCAGGCCAAGTTCGTCCATGAGTTTTCCCGCGGGTATGGTGCCCGGATTTTTGAAAATGCAGCCGGCGCTGGGTGCGGCGGGCTGGGAATCCCATCGTTTTTCACTGAAGGATTTCATCCGCTTTTCAATTTCTTCGCGCGACGACGCCGAGCATTTGAAAACAGCGGCCAGCGCGACATGGTCCCGAAGCGTGGCGCAACCGCGGTAGGCAACCTGCATTTTCTCCCGCGGTATTTCGGAAACGTCTCCCTCAAAATTCATGAGCCGGACTGATTCAATCGCGTCGAAGGTTTGGCCGCCCATTGCCCCGGCGTTCATGCGCAACGCCCCGCCGACGTTGCCGGGAATGCCTTCAAGAAATTCCACGCCGCTCAATCCGTTGCGCCGCGCCTCGACCGACACGTTTTTCAATTTTACGCCGGCGCCGCAACGCATTTTGTCCCCATTGATTTCAATTTCGCTGAAAGCCGGTTGGGCCAGGCAGATGACAACGCCGCGAATGCCCCGATCGCGAATCAGCAAATTTGAGCCGCGCCCAAGAATGAAGAAAGGCATCTCGCGCCTTCTGCACAATTTCAGCACAGCCGCCAAGTCGGCTTCATTGACCGGCTCGACATAATAATCCGCGGGACCACCGACGCGCAGCGTCGTGCGTTTGGCCAGGGGCTCGTTACGGCGGATAACCGTCGCTTTCGACACGTCCGATTCCAGTTCGGCGGCAAAAACAATTTTGCTTTGCGTTGGCATTTCCAAAATGTTCGCGGTCATGCGGCGGAAAATTGTCGTGGCGCGGTCGCGCTCGTGGACGATTCCTGCGGGCTGGTGCCGGACCCTTTCGAATACCCTGCAAGCGCGGATGCGCGCAAAATATTGCCGGCGATTTGTTCAGCGGCATTTGGCGCGTGCCACTGCGCCAGGGCGGATTGCATTTTCGACCGGACGGTTTCGTTCTCCACCAGTTCGCCCAGTGCGGACGCAACCTTTTCCGGGCTGGAATGTTTTTGTTGCAACATTTTTGCCGCCCCGCTATTTTCAAACGCGAGCGCGTTATAAACCTGGTGATTGTCCGCGGCCGCCGGAAACGGCACCAGCAGGGCCGGGAGCCGCACGGCAGCCATTTCCGCAAGCGACGACGCGCCGGCGCGGCTGACGGCGACGGTTGCGGCACGCAACGCCAAATCCATTTCGGCCAAAAACGGTTTGACGACTGCTTTTGCATTTTGCGCGGCGTAAACGGCCTTGACCTTTTCGAAGTCGTGCGCGCCTGTCAAATGAAGCCATTGCCAGTTCCTGGCAGCCAGCAAAGGCAGAGCGGACAAGATCATTTCGTTCAAACCGCTTGCGCCCTGGCTGCCGCCGACGACCAGAATTGCCGGCAAAGCGGGATCAAGCCCGAGCGACTCCCGGCATTTTTCAGCCGACGATGCCATTTGAAAAAAACCGGGGCGCACGGGCGTTCCGGTAACGGTTGTTTTGCGACCTTTCAAGTGTTCGGTTGTTTCGGAAAATCCGACAAATACTTCGTCAACGAACCGTGCCAGGAAGCGGTTGGCGCGTCCGGGAATGGTATTGGACTCGTGCAAAAAGGTTTTTGCGCCCAATTTGCGCCCGGCCAGGACAGGCGGAGCGCTGGTAAATCCGCCCATGGCCAGAACGGCGTGAGGAGGATTGCCCTTAAAGATCGTTCGGGCGGCCTTCAGAGATTTCCGAAAGCTCCAACCGAATGATAGATAATTCCGGTTTTGCAGACCGACGGCCGGCAACGTGAAGATTTCCATGCCGCAGGCGCCCTTGACCGCCTGTTGGTCAATTTCCTTGGGTGAAATGAGGAGCCCGATTTTGCAGCCGCATCTTTTTAATTCTTCCGCTACGGCGATACCCGGAAAGAGATGTCCGCCTGTTCCGCCGCAGGCGATGGCGACGAAGGGCGTTTTAGTATCCGGGACTTTCATGTGACTTGGGCTGCAAAGGGATTATCGCCCCCTCTTTTAGCGGATGATTTGCGAACTTTTTCAGGTTTTTTTTCACGGACGGGCGCGTGGCGCGCGACGCTGAATAGAAGTCCGACGCAAGCGAGCATTGCCAGCAGGTTGGAGCCGCCATAGCTGATAAAGGGCAGGGGCAGGCCCTTGTTGGGAAGGGCGCTGGTGACGACACCGATGTTGATGGCCGCCTGGAGGCAAATCAGGAGCGTCGAGCCGGAGGCCAGCAGAAACCCGAAAGTCTCCCGGGCGTTCACCGCGATGCAAAAGCCGCAAACGGCGATGACGATGAACGCCAGCACAATGGCCAGCGTGGCGGCCAGGCCCAATTCCTCGCCAATGATGGCGAAAATAAAATCGGTTTGGTGTTCCGGGACGAAGCCGAGTTTTTGAAGGCTATTGCCCAAACCCAATCCGGTCCAACCCCCGGAGCCCAGCGCAATCATGGCCTGATACGCCTGATAGCCCACGCCGTTTTTATGCTGTTCCAAATCCCACCAGCTAAAAATGCGCCGCATGCGCATGGGATCATGGAGAATCGAGACGGTCAGGGCGGACACGCCCAGCGCGGCGGGCAGGAAGATATGTTTCCACTGCGTACCGCCCATCAGCAGCAATGAGCAGCCCACGGTTGCGAGCAGAATCGTTGTGCCACGATCAGGTTCGATAAATACCAGGCCCAGAATGCTCGCGATCAGCAGGCCTGGCAGGATAACGCCGCGGACCCAGGTCTGCATCTGGCGCTGGCAACGGTCGCCGTACCAGGCAAGGATCGTAATTAGCGCGATCTTGGCCAGTTCTGAAGGCTGGAATCGAAAGCCGTGAAAATTAAACCAGCGGCGCGCGCCGTTAATCTTCACTCCGTGCATGTGCGGCACGAACAGGGCGGCCAGCAGAAAAAGAGCGAGGAAAAAAAGCGGCCAGGCATACTTTTTCAGCAGCTGATAATCCAGTGCGGTTACCGTGACGCAAAGAACGGAACCGACAGCAAACCATTCGAGTTGTTTGGTAAGGAGGCCGGCGCCAAATTGGGTCATGCTCGAGCTGTAAAGCATGACCATGCCCAGCGAGAGCAGTGCGGCAACGCAAAAGGCCAACGTAGTAACGGCGAATTTCATTCCATATCAATAACGATGGCAGGCCGCGCAACGGGCGATTTTTCACCCGCTCCTACCCTGTTCCTCAAGCTACTGGCGGCTGGAAGCCGCCGTAACCGGCAGGCAACGGGGCCACCCGCCTGCCCTATATACCCTTCGGTTATTATTGTCCCGGTGGCGCGCTCGGCTGGGCCGGCGGATTCGACGGGGTTGCCGCCGGCGCAGATTCGGGCGCGGTCGTTGTTGCCGGCGGCGCATTCTGGGTCGCGGGTTCAGCGGCCGGCTTGGCCGGGATCTGCAATTTCTGCCCAACTTTGATCTTCGTTGTCGAAAGATTGTTTTCCGCTTCAATCGCTTTAACCGTGACGCCGTAGTGATGGGCGATGCGGATCAGGCTGTCGCCCGCTTTCACGACGTAGATTTCATCGCCATTGGCGGCGACTCCGTTAGCAGTTTCGCTGGCGGCATTGGCGCCGGTGGTGGAAGCGCCGGCAGGAATAACGAGCTTCTCGCCGACATGAAGCCGGGTGGGCTTGACGTCCGGATTGGCGTCTTCCAGTGCTTTGAGCGTCACGCCATTTTCTTTGGCGATCTTGGCCATGTAATCGCCTTTGACCACAACGTAAGTGCTTTCAGTTGGCGCGGGCACGGCGGGGGCCGGGACCATAGGCGCGGGTGGCGGAGGAGTGGCCGAAGCGCCGGGCGCGGGCGGCTGCGCTCCCACTGGCGGGGCGGCTTCCGTCGTCGCATTGGACCCTTCGGTTGGCGCAGGATTGCTCGTGGCCTCCGTATTGTCGTTTGTTTGCATTGCCGGCGGATTCTCAGACTCTGCCGGATTTTCTTCTTCGCGTTTGCAGCCCTGGAAGAGCATAGCGGAGAGGCCGACGACGCCGATGGTGAGCACAAAGAGCACGCCCCACTTGAAAGCCGAACGGCGTTTGCTTTGCTGTTCGAGCAAGGAACCTTGTGGAACGAATGGGTTAGGATTATTCATGACTTAACACTGTCCTTTCGATTGAGGGGTGGATTGTTGAGCGCGGCGAAACTTCCTCTAATTTCCCGGCGGGTAAAATTCAATATATTCATTCTATGCACTGCACTGGAAAAGCATTCCTCACGGCATTGAAGGCCTGTGACTGCCTGAAATTGTTTTAGCAGCGGGCGAACGGGAGAGCAAGCAGGAAACGTCAAAACGAGCTGCAAAATATTCACATTCCTGTTCACACTTTTATTCACAACCCCGCATCCCAACACCTGAGAACGTTCGAGCACCTGATTTACGAGCTCGGACGCGGGTGATGGTGGAGTGTAGGCGGCGCGCCGCATGATTTGCCGAATCCGCGTGCCCCGATTCGAGGAAAAGGATGACGATGAGAACGAGGATGATAAAGCAGGTGTTTTCATCTAAGTTTGAGGGTGGCCAGGGCGACGACGGCAAAGAGGATGCACAGAATGTAAAAGCGCATCACGACCTGGGATTCGTACCAGCCTTTTTTCTCGAAATGATGGTGCAACGGGGCCATGAGAAAAACTCTGCGGCCGGTTCCAGTGCGAAGCCGGGTAAATCTGAACCAGCTTTTTTGAATAATGACCGAAACGGCTTCCATGACAAATACTCCGCCAGCGATGACCAGCACGAATGGCTGGTGAACCAGGACCGCGATTATGCCGAAGGCACCGCCCAGCGGCAGCGAACCGGTATCGCCCATAAAGACCTGCGCCGGATGGCAGTTGAACCATAAAAAGCCCAGGCCGGCGCCAATGAGCGCGGCGCAAAAGACCGTTAGTTCGCCAGCGCCCGGAACGAATGGGATTTGCAGGTAAGCCGCGATTTTTATGTTGCCGGCGACGTAGGTAAAAATCAAAAAGACAAAGCCCACAATGAGTGTGCAGCCGATTGCCAGGCCATCCAGGCCGTCCGTCAAATTCACGGCGTTGGAGCTGCCGACTATTGATACGATACAGATGATAACTCCCAGCCAGGAGGCGTTGGTCAGGATCGGATATTTGTAGAATGGGACTGTTATTTCCGATACGAGCTTTACGGTCGAGGGCGTCAGCCACAGATAAACTCCGATAAAGATGCTGACGGCCGTTTGAGCGAAGAGTTTCACTCGGGGGGGTGTGCCTCCGCCACTCTGTTGGATGATCTTGGCATAATCGTCGTAGAACCCCAGGCCGGTTAATACGAGGACCGAGAGCAGCGTCAGCAGGACGAGTTTGTTCTCCATATCCGTCCACAAAATCGTGGTCAAAAAGAGGATCGTAACAATCAGGATTCCACCCATAGTGGGTGTTCCCTTTTTGCTCAGGATGCGGGCGGCCAGGCCGCCGGCTTCTTCGGCTTTGTCCTTGTAGTCCTGCCCAAATTTCAATTGTTTGAGCCAGTGAATAATCCCGGGACCGAACCAAAGGCTCAAGGCTAGGGCGGTGACCGCGGCGCCCGCGGTGCGGACGGTGATGTAATGGAAGAGCCGCAGCCACGAAAGCCGGTATTCCCAAGGCGTTCCGTGCGACAATTCCAACAATCGCTGGCTCAAATAGTAGAGCATCGTGCATCTATATCGGGCTGTTCACCGCAACAGCCAATTATTTTTCCGTTTTTAACGTTTCGGCAATTCGTTCCAGGCGCGATGACCGGGACGCTTTTAGCAGGACCAGGTCGCCGCTTTTCAAGAAACTTTTGACGGCCTTTGTCGCCGCTTCCACGTTTTCAAATTCAATAACGCGGGACAGTCCGGCGTCGCGGGCGGCTTTGGCCACCACGGGCGCCATTTTGCCGACGGCAAACAATTGGCCGATTTGCAATTCGGCGGCGCGCCGTCCCACTTCCGCGTGGGCCGCCTCGCTGTGCGCGCCCAGTTCGGCCATATCGCCGAGCACTGCCACCCGCCGTCCCTGCAGCGGCATATCTTTCAACGTTTCGAGCGCGGCTACCATCGAATCGGCATTGGCGTTATAGGCGTCATCCAGAACGCGAATGCCGCCTGCTTCCCAGAATTGCATCCGCATTTTGGCCGGTTTGCACTCGGCCAGCCCACGCTGGACTTGAGCAGGCGTCATGCCGACCTGCTTACCCAAAGCCATTGCCAATAAGGCATTTAGCGCCTGATGCCGCCCCAGCAACGGCACTCGATATTCCGCGCCAAACCCTTTTTCCGGCGCGGCGGCCAGGAACGTGACGCCGTTCTTGTCGAGCCGGATTTTCTCGGCGCGCCAATCGTTTTTCTCGCCAAGGCCCACCCGGACCACTTGAGCGCGCGTGCGGCGGACCACTTCAGGGGTCCACGGGTTATCGCCATTGACGAAGAGCGTGCCGCCGTCCGGCAATAGTTGGGCCAGATGCCCCTCTTCGTGCGCAACGCCGTCCATATCACCAAAAAATTCCAAATGTTCGCGGCCGATGTTCGTCAGCACACCCAGGTTTGGCCGGATCATTTCCACGAGCGGGGCCAACTCGCCGGGATGGTTCGTTCCGGCTTCCAGCACGGCCGCCTCGTGCGTCTTCTCCAGCCGCAACAACGTCAGTGGAACACCGATGTTATTGTTAAAACTGGCTTCGCTCGACAGTGTTGAAAACTTTTGCTTTAGAACGGAGGCAACCAGTTCTTTTGTTGTCGTTTTGCCGTTCGAACCGCAAACACAAGCCACGGGCAGCGTAAAATCGCGTCGATAGGCGGTGGCGAATTTGCCCAGCGCTTCGATGGTGTCCATTACCGCCAGCACGGCGCAGCCGGGCAATTGCGGCGGAGCCTTCTTTTGCTCGATGACCACCGCCGTCACTTTCTTTTCCGCCACTTCGTTTATAAAGGAATGCCCGTCGAAGTTTTCGCCTTTGATGGCAAAGAACACATCGCCGGGTTTGGCCCGTCGCGAATCAATGCAGACGTTTTTGACCGGCGTCTCCGGCGCGCCGGACATGATTTTTGCGCCGCACGCTTCGGCGATAAATTTTAAAGAGCGTTCGTCCATGCAAAATCATTTCACGGCGTTTGCAAAGTGGTTGCCGCGCGGGACGCCGTGAGGATTTGCGGCGATCCGGGCTGCCGCGAATTCTGGTCAGGCGGGATATTCAGGTAACTGGCGCAGCGTTCGGCGATTTCTCGGAACACCGGGCCGCATACTTCGCCGCCGTAATAGCCTTCTTTTGGATCGTCCATCACGATGGAAATACAAACCTGGGGATTGTCCGCGGGAAAGAATCCAATGAACGATGCGACGTATTTATTGGAAACGTAGGCGCCGTTTTCGACCTTTTGAGCGGTGCCGGTTTTGCCGGCGACAACGTATTCTTTGAGCGCCGCCTTGGGGGCTGTTCCATCCGGTGAAACGACAGTTTTGAGTGCCTCGATCATTTCTTTGTCGGTTGCATCGCTGACAACCTTGCGCACTCGCTGCGGGGCGTATTGTTCGACCGCGTTTCCGTCGCGGTCCTGGAGGCATTTAACGAGCATGGGACGCATGAGCCAGCCATCATTTGCAATGGCGCACATGGCCATTACCATCTGGAGTCGCGTCACGGCAATGCCATGTCCCATCGGGATTTGGGCGATCGAGACTTTGCTCCAGTCCTTCACGGGGTGCAAAATGCCGGCGACTTCGCCGGGCAAGGGGATGCTCGTCCGTTCGCCAAACCCATAATCGGCGGCATAATCGTAAAGAAGGTTTTCACCAAGTTTGATGCCGATTTTAGCCGCGCCGATGTTTGAAGATTTTGTGATGATGCCCTCGGTGGTCAGAACGCCAAAGGGTTCGTGGTCGTGCAGGACTCGTCCCGCGAAGGCAAAATGACCGTGCTCGCAGTCAAACGCATCGTTCAAATGCACGACGCCTTCGTTAAGCGCGCCTGACACCACGACAATTTTGAATGTAGAACCAGGCTCCATGATATCGGTAATACAGCGGTCGCGGGTTTCAGGCGAAATCGTGTCGGGATGATTGGGGTCGTAATGGGGCAAAGTGGCCATGGCCAGGATTTCGCCGGTGGAGGGCCGGATGACAATTCCGGTGATGCTGCGCGGCGTATGTTCCTGCATGGCTTTGGCGATGACCGTTTCAACGGTGTCCTGAATGACTGAATCAATGGTCAGCACGACATTCAAGCCGTCACGCGGCTGGACATTTTCGTCGCGCATGGCGACCAATTCATGCTGTGCGCGGTCGGTATCGCCGACGCGCCAACCGGCCACGCCGCTAAGTTTGGAGTTAAAGGCTTCCTCAATGCCGTCGCGTCCGATCATTTGCGAGAAAACATGGTTATCCATGATGATATCCTGCTGGCCGCAGAATCCCAGGACTTGCGCGGCCAGGGTGCCATTGGGATAGACACGCATTTCGTCCGGTTCGGCAAAGATGGCGTCCGTGCGGAGGGTTCGATAAAATTCGCGCTGGGCTTTGGGAAGAGCCGCTTCATTCACGCCGAGGTTTAACAAATTCATCGTGTCCTGGATTTTTTGCCAGGTTAGCTCGGAAACATTGTGCTGCAGGCGGACATAGTGAAAGTTATTGGTCACGATTTGACCCTTGCTGTCCCTGGACACGTGGTAAAAGAGTTTTTGGTAGAGTTCGGCTTCGGGAATCTGGAGCAACGGCGCCAGGACGCGCGCGACGGCAGCCTGTTGATCGCCAAGGAGCGAGGGATCGGCGCAAACGGTTTTGACGGGGACGCTGTTGGCGAGGATGTTGCCGTGGGTGTCCAGGATGTCGCCGCGGCGCGGGATCTGCCAGAACTCGCGCTGGGTGTTTTCCTGCCCAAGCCTGGCCAGTTCATTGTGCCGCAACACCTGCAAATCCACGAGCCGATAACCCAGGCCGGCAAAAGCCGCTGATAAAACAATCAGCAGCAGCACCGCGCGTTTGAGTTGCAATCGGTTAATCATTTCTCTTTAATCATTTGCCTGGCCGTCCGCCCGCGCTGCGCCCGGCTCCTCACTGCGAGGCGACCTCGCGGGCGGCGGCCAAATTTTCATTCAAAATCACTGCGCTCGCTGGCGCATTGCGATCGTTGCGTCGCGCTGGGTCGTAATCACCGGCTCGGGCAGGCGATAGACCTGGCCCGGTTGCGCAGGGGCAAGGCCCAGGTTCAATTGCCGCGCGCGTTGATCCAGCATCATCGGCGACCGCAAAATCGCGAGTTGATCGGCCAGCCTCTGGTTATCGCTCTTCACTTGCGAGAGGCGAATTTCGAACTGGCGGATCTGCCGGCCCAATTGGTATATCTGGCTTTTCTGCCACACGTAACCCACTGCCGAACCGGCGATCAAAAAGCACAAAACGACTACCTTGAGCACCGGACCAAACCGGATTGCCGCTGACTGGTTTTTCCTAAGCTTAGGCATCGTTTAAATCGTTTATAACTTTTCCAAAACGCGCAATTGCGCGCTGCGGCTGCGCGAATTCTCTTTCAGCTCGATTTCGCCCGGCATAACGGCCTTGCGCGAAATCCATTTCATTTCCGGCGCGCGCGTCTGGCGAAATTCTGGGGCATCCACATCTCCGCTAAATGTGTAATCCCTCGATTTTTCGCGGCCAAATTCCTTGACCAGCCGGTCTTCAACCGAATGAAACGTGATCACGGCCAGCCTTCCGCCCGGCTTCAAAATCGTGAACGCAGCCTCCAGCCCCCGTTTTAAAGAACCCAATTCATCGTTGACGGCTATCCGCAACGCCTGAAACACCTTTGTGGCCGGATGCGACTTCTTTCCCGCGCGAGGCGCGAGGCGCTCGATCAAATCCGCCAACTGCTTCGTCGTAACAAATTTATGCTGCGTCCGGTCATGGACGATGGCCCTGGCAAATCGCCGCGAGTCGCGTTCGCCGCCAAATTTCCAAAAAACGTCCGCCAACTCTTCGGCACTCGCGCCGTTGACCAAATCCGCAGCAGTCAGTGTTTGGCGGTCATCCATCCGCATGTCGAGCGGTCCCTCGCTTTGAAAGCTGAACCCCCGGCCAGCCTCATCCAGTTGCGGCGAACTGACGCCCAGGTCCAAAATCACACCGTCACAACTGGCCGCCGGCACCAACCCGGCCATCTCCGAAAAATTCGCCCGCCGGATTTCAAACCGTCCGGCAAATCGTTGACCGAGCCTTTCGCTGGCTGCTTCAACCGCGACGCCATCGCGATCGAACCCATATAGCCATCCAGTCGGAGAACTCGCGTCCAAAATTTTCTCCGCGTGCCCGCCACCGCCAATCGTGCCGTCGGCGTAGCGACCGCCCGCCGTCGGCCGGAGGGCGGACAGGGATTCCGCCGCCATCACTGTTTTGTGAACGAATTTCGACACCGCGCATAAATCACGTTGCTTCCACTCCAAAGAGCCGTTCACCGACAAATTCCCATGATTTCCTGGGAGCCGGCAGGTCTGTTGCGCTTGCGCGCGACTTGATGGGGACAACCTCTACGTCCACGTCGCTCAAGTCGTTATGGACCACTTTTACGGCATCCAGCGAAAGTTCGGTTTGCGTTGGCATTCCATTGTGGCCCCTGGCCGCATTTTCTGGCCGCTTGGCCTTGTGCAGCAGGACCGTGCGGAAAATTGAAAAAAGAGCATTTATACGCTGAATGGCGTTGAATCGAGCCGTATTGGCGGTTTGCGCACCAGCCGTCACAGTTTGCAGCCTGCGCACAGTTTGAGCCGCGGACAAAACCCCTGAACCCGGCAAGGGCGCGCTTTCCGTTCCTCCGTGTGTGCGGCCGAGCGGCAAATCGGCCTTGCCGGGTTCAGGGGGTGGACGGTCCTCCTGCTGTCGACGGACCGGTTCATCGGAAGGTGCAAGGCGCGTAGGGCCGCCCGTGCGCGAGTCTTGGGCAGCGACAGGGGCGGGGGATGCTGGAGACGGAGTCGACTCGGTCGCCGAGGCCGAATCGCCGGGTTTAAAGGGGTTTTTAGGCGAGCCGAACTTGGGCAGATAGATCTGCTTGCTGGAGCGGTAGGAAACCGCCGCCTGTCCGCCCATGATACTTTTTCCAGCCGCCAAAAGTTTTCCTAGTTTCATATGTTATTCCATAAGTTTGAAGGCTTCCTGCGCAAGCGCCGCATCGGTCTCCTGGACTTTTTCATAACGTTCCGGGTTCCAAATTTCGAACCGATCGAGTAATCCCACAAGAATCGCGTCCTCTTTGAGCCCTGCTTCTCGCGCCATCTCGTCTGGCAAACAGATTCGCCCGCTTTTGTCCACGCTGGCCTGGGCTGAGCCGCTGCCGATGAGGCGTTTGAGGACGACCTTTCGAGGGTCGCTATTCTGCATTTCGTCAATGGACCGCATGAGTTTGGCCATCTGCGCGGGGGGTAAAACACGGATGCATGCGCCAGCGCTCTCGCGAGGCCACAAAACAAGGGTGAGTTCGACACCGGCTTTTTGAGGCAGCCATTTGGCCGGAATTTGGACGCGACGCTTCTCATCCACGCCGTGTCGGAAGCGTGAATTATAGTACGTCGGCTCTGCATATTTCGCGTCACTCATTAAATTTCGGAAAACGAGGAAAAAAGCTCCTAAACTACACTTTCTCCCACAACGAACCACATTTACCCATTTTACCCCACTCCGTCAACAAGAAATTTGCATTTTTTTTAAACAAATGCGGTTGTCATAACAGAAGAACCGTTGCGATAACAGTAAATGGGGGTAGTTCTGAAAAATTGCGGCGGTATAAAATGCTGTTGGATTCAAATTATTCAGAAGTTATTCACAACCCGCGAGTTTGGCCTAAAATCACCTCTGGAAACTTTCCCGACCTCGTGACTTGCACCGAGGATAGCGAACCTTAAAACTGGCGTGTGCGAACCGTTGATTTTGACTTTGTGCTTCCGCAGGAACTGATTGCGCAGCATCCATCCCCCGAACGCGGGCAGTCCAGGCTTTTGGTCCTGGATCGAAACCTGAGGCGGATTGAGCACAAATTCTTTTCGGACTTGGCGGATTTTCTACGTGCAGGCGACGTACTGGTTTTGAATGATTCGCGAGTAATTCCTGCGCGGCTGCGGGGGACAAACGCCACTACCGGCGGAGGGTTTGAGATCCTGTTGCTTGAAGAAAACGAGGCCAACGATTGGTGGGCCATGGTACGTCCAGGAAGGAACGCGCGAATTGGGACCGGGATAAACATTGTTCAACCCAGATCGGTAAGGGAAGAAGCTATGGTCACGGCCATAGTAATGGAAAAGAATCCCGAGGGCCATTGCCGATTGCGGTTTAGCGCCGGTGAGGACATCAAACAATGGCTGGAGGCACTCGGCGAAGTTCCTCTGCCACCGTATATTGCGCGTGGGAAAGATCGGCTGCCCGAGGACAAAGAGCGTTATCAGACGGTCTTTGCCAGGAACGACGGCTCGGTTGCTGCGCCAACGGCCGGCCTGCATTTCACGGATGCGTTGCTGGATAAAATCCGGAAGATCGGGGTTACGGTTTGTTTCGTGACATTGCACGTGGGCCCGGGGACGTTTCTCCCGGTCAAAGCGCCGGAACTCTCGGGCCATAACATGCACGAGGAACGATTTGCGCTCGGTGAAGAGACTGTTCGCGCAGTGAATGAAGCAAAAAAATCAAGTGCGCGCGTGTTCGCCGCGGGCACAACGACGGTGCGCGTGTTGGAAAGCGTGGCAGCACGGAACGCCGGAAAACTCAATGTTTATACCGGTAAAACGAGTATATTCATTTTCCCGCCGTATCAATTTAAAATCGTGGACGCATTGGTGACAAATTTTCATTTGCCGTGTTCGACGTTGTTGATGCTGGCATCGGCGTTTGCGACGCCGGGCGAAACACGCGGGCGGGAAATGATGTTGAATGCCTACGCGGAAGCGATTCGCGAGCGATACCGGTTCTACAGCTACGGCGATGCGATGCTAATAATCTGACTCTGAACGTGAACGCGAAAGAATCAAAACTGCCGTTTGTATTTTCCAACTTTGCTATGACGGCGGACGGAAAGATTGCTTTTGCCAGCCGGGAATTTTTTCCGTTCGGCAGCGATCACGACCGGGAAAATATGATGGAGTTGCGGGCTACGGCGGACGCGGTGATGTCGGGCGCGCGAACGGTTGAAACGCCCGGCGTGACGCTCGGACCCGGAGGCAAAAAATTTCAACGTCTGCGACTGAAGCGCGGCCTGAGTGAATATAACCTGCGCGTGATTGTGACCGGCAGCGGTTCGATGGACCTGGGTGCGGACGTTTTCAAGCATCGCTTTTCCCCGATTATCGTCCTGGTTAGCCAAAGCGCGCCAGCTACGCGCGTGCAACAACTGCGGCTTGCGGCAGATGGAGTCGGCGTGTTTGGGGAGACCGAAATTGATTTTCGGTCGGCGCTGCGGTGGTTGTATAAAAAATGGAACGTGAAACGGCTTTTGTGCGAAGGCGGCGGCGCGGTTCACGAGGCGGTCGTCCGGGCGGGGTTGTTAGACGAATTGCATCTGACAATGTGCCCGGTCGTTTTTGGCGGGCGGACCGCGCCGACCATCGCGGACGGACCGGGTTTTGGGAGCCTTGCGTCGGCAAAACGGCTACAGTTGGCGCGGATGAGGCGGGTTGGAAATGAGTTATTTGCCGTATTCAACCGGGCGAAATCGGCACGATTTTGACAAGTTATTCACAAGCCGCGTTTTCGGAAATTTCACAAATGAAACATGACCTTCACGGGGGTGTAACATTTTGGCTGCATTCTCAGTCGCATGTTGAGGGCCAATTCATTCGGATCAGCCGCCCAGGGCGGGAAACTTCATTTATTCTCAATCTACACGGATTTCGGATCGTGCCGCCGTGTGAAATGGATCTCGGGGACGATTGCCAAATTAGCGGGCCATCGATGGCATTGCAGGTCGGAGATGTGGAAACTGGATTCGCTCATGGCAAACGGGGCGATGGGCAAGATGCTGGCCGGCGACGCAACGGCGGCAGAGGTGCTGATTGTGGTCGTGAGTTCGCTGTCGCAACGCAGGCCCGAACTGATGGAATGGCTTGCTTCCCTGCCTCCAACGATACCATTGCGCCAGGGGCTTTTGATCGGTTTGCTTGGCGATGAAGAAGACAAAGGCGAGGAGTTGGATTGGACGGCCAAACAATTGATCCAGCGCGCCCGCGAAACCAATCGGAAGTTCATCTGGCACTGGATGGGCCATCATGATGGAGACGCTTCGGACTGGCTGGCCGAAAGTGTGGAAGCATTGGTCGTGAGCAAACAGATCGTTACTGGACCGATCATCATGCCGGAACCGCCGCGAGTTTGGCAGGCGGCGTAGAAGTTTCCAATTGCGATTTGCGCACCGAAGCTGCGAGTTCAAGGGCGGTTCGGCCGGTGCCTCGTTTCAGGCTCGTTTAGAATAGATCTTCTCGCCTTATCTGTGTTTCATCTGTGCCCATCTGTAACTAAATTTAATGCATGAAGCCATTTCTGGCCTTTTTCTTTATTGGACTCCTGCTGGCAACATCAAAAGCGGACGTGATTGCTCAGGCGAATGAGACCGTTTCCTCCGTCGCTGATGGAGATATTAGTTTATCCGGCGGCAATTGGAAAATTGACAACGCCATGTTCGTGCATGGGACGCCGGCGCAGATTTCACAGGCCGGCTATGTCGATAACAACTGGAATCCTGCCGTTGTTCCCGGCACGGTGCTGACCAGCTATCTCACCTTCTTTCCGGATCCGTGGTATGGCGACCAAATGAACCAGATTTCTGATGCATTCTTTTCCACAAATGACTTCTGGTATCGCTGTCAATTTATGATCCCGGCCGATGACGCCGGCAAACACATCTGGCTGAATTTCGATGGCATTAATTGGAAGGCAGATATCTTCCTGAACGGGACAGCGGTTGGAAACATTGACGGCGCGTTTATTCGCGGGCGCTTTGACATCACATCCACGGCAAGACCTGGAACGACCAATTATCTCGCCGTGCTGATTCATCATGTGGCTCATCCCGAATCGGGCCCTGGAAAAGTGATACATAAGAAGCTGGGCTCCCGTACCACCAACGGCGATCTTCTGGGTTACGACAGTCCCACTTTTCTGGCGAGCGCGGGCTGGAATTGGCTGCCGATCGTGCCCGGGCGTGAAATCGGCATTTGGAATGACGTGCGCGTGGAAACCACTGGGGATGTCAAATTGATCGATCCATGGGTCATCACAGATTTGCCGTTGCCCAAAACAAACCGCGCGGATTTGACGGTTAAAACGGAGCTACTCAACAACACGGATCACTCTGAACGCGGCGAACTCATCGGTCAAATCGGCAAGATGACATTTCATCAGGAGGAAGCACTTGAGCCGGGACAAACAAAATCTGTGACGCTTGATAAGTTTGATTGTCCGCAGCTATCCATCAAGAATCCGCGACTTTGGTGGCCCAACGACTATGGCAGCCAGCCGCTCTACACTTTGAAACTTCGATTCGAAATCGGCGGTAGAATCAGCGCCTCCAGAAGTGTCCATTTCGGCATTCGCAAAATCTCGTACGTCCGCAACAATGCGATTGATTCTACCAATCCAATGCTTACGCTCTATGTCAACGGCAGACGAATTCTGATTCGGGGCGGTAATTGGGGTATGGATGATGGCATGTTGAATTGCAACACTGCAGGTTACGATTTGCGCGTCCGTTTGCACCATGACGCAAACCTGAACATGATTCGCAATTGGGTTGGCATGGTCGGAAATGAAGCATTTTATGACGCCTGTGACCGCTATGGCATTTTGATTTGGGACGACTTCTGGCTCGCAAATCCTGTCGACGGCCCGGATCCAACCGATGACGGAATGTTTATCGCCAATATGCGCGACAAAATTCGCCGCGTGCGCAGCCATCCCTCGCTGGCCTTATATTGCGGGCGAAATGAAGGATTGCCGCCACACGAGTTGGACATGGCCATGCGCGCGGCGACCCGTGAATTGGACGGCACGCGATATTATATTCCTCACTCGGCTGCTGGAGCAGTAACCGGATATGGCCCCTATGACGATCGCAACCCGGAATGGTATTTTGCCAATCGCGGAAAGGCCTTGCATAGCGAATTGGGCATTGTCGCCGTCCCGAGCGTCGAAAGTATGCGCGCGATGATGCCGGCGACGAACCTCTGGCCCATCAACGATATGTGGGCGGTTCACGATTATCAAAGTCCGCGCTCGGACAATTACACCAAACGGATCATCCAGCGCTATGGCGCGCCCTCCGGCATTGAAGATTACTGCCGCAAAGCGCAATTGGTGAACATGGAAACGGCCAAGGCCATGTTTGAATGCCTGCGGGCCAATCGCGGCAGTGGCGAACTGATTTGGATGACCCAGTCCGCATGGCCGGCTTTAATCTGCCAGCTCTATGACTACTATTTTGAACCGACTGCGGCCTATTTTGGCGCAAAGCAAGGCGCCAAACCGCTGCACATTTTTTGGGATTCCAATGCCGATACCGTCAAGACCGCCAACGATACCTTGAACGACGAAACCGATTTGACCGCCGAAGCGCGGGCTTACGATTTAGACGGCAAGGAAATGTGGCGTAAGTCAACCGCATTGGATTTGCCGTTGGGGAGCGTAAAGAGTTGTTTTGCCATCCAAAGGCCGGCGGACCCCTCGGCGGTTTTCTTTATCAAACTTAAGTTGCGCCGGGGCAAAAAAGTTTTGGACGAAAATTTCTATTGGAGCAGTTCCAAAAACGGCTCCTGTACGAATCTTGATAAACTGCCGCGTGTGATATTGCCCGTGACTGCAACCAGGGCGGGTGACAGCCAAACTTCCCGGCTGATGGTTCACGTTTCCAATCCGACACCTCATGTGGCGCTCATGATCCGGTTAAAAGTCGTCCGCGCCAATTCCGGTGAGCGGGTCCTGCCCGCTTTTTATGAGGACAATTATTTCTCACTATTGCCCGGCGAAGACCGGACCCTCTCCGTTCGATTTGCCACCGCCGACCTGGCAGGTGAACAACCAAAGCTTGCGGTTGAAGGTTGGAATGTCAGGCCGGAGGAAGTCTCTATTCAATAAAACGTTGGCGCATCTTGGTTGACCGACCCGGTTCGCCGCATAATTATGGCGACGTGAAACTCGAAATCGCCCGGTCTGAACGAATGTATGAGTGACTCCAAACGCACCCCTGCGGATGGCCGGCAGGGATTTGGCCACAATCCTTTCGACGCCTTGTCGAGTGAAGGGTTCCCGCCGGCCGCCGGAAGTTCGCCAGCGCCGTCCTTGTTGCGAACGAAATCGCAGGCACCGCGGAAAAATCGCGGCCGGGTGGACATCATCCGCCAGACCGCCGGACGTGGCGGGAAAGTTGTGACAGTAATCAAGGGTTTTACAGGCATCGGTTTGCCCGAAAAAGAACGGCTGGCCAGGGCGATGCAAAGGGCTTGCGGCACCGGTGGTACGGTGAAGGATGGCCGGATTGAGGTTCAGGGGGACAAACGCAAGGAGGTTGCCGAAATTCTAGCCGAGGCAAACTTCCGACCCGTATTCGCGGGCGGTTAGCCGCCTGCCCGTTCTTTTCACTCCGATATTGATGTTTTGCCTCTGGTTTCTCGGCAAAGTCAGGTACATTGGGCAATTACGAGACGTTCATGACCGCAAAACTATTTTCTGATCTGGGTTTGTCCGATGAGGTGCTCAAGGCCATTGATAATTTAGGATTTGAGCAGGCCTCGCCCATTCAAGCAGCGGCGATTCCGTTGCTGATGGCTGGCAAGGATATCGTGGGCCAATCGCAGACCGGATCGGGCAAGACAGCCGCGTTCGGCATCCCCGCGGTCGAGAAGGTGGACACCGCCCTGCGCGCCGTGCAGGTTTTGGTTCTGTGCCCCACGCGTGAACTGGCGATTCAGGTTTCCGAGGAAATTCATAAGCTCGCGAACTTCAAACGCGGCGTGAACACTTTGCCGATCTACGGCGGGCAATCCTACGAGCGCCAATTCTACGGGCTCAAGCAAGGCGCACAAATTGTCATCGGCACGCCGGGCCGCATCATGGATCACATGCGCCGCGGAACGTTGCGGCTCGAAACCGTGAAACTCGTCGTCCTCGACGAGGCCGACGTCATGCTCAACATGGGTTTTCGTGATGATATCGAAACCATTCTCAAAGACGCGCCGAAAGAGCGGCAGACAGTTTTCTTTTCCGCCACCATGCCGCGGCCGATTCGCGAATTGATCGAGCGATATGCGCGCGATCCGGAAAATGTCAGCATTGAGCAGAAGGCGATGACTGTGCCGACCGTCGAACAGGTTTATTATGAGGTGGAGCGGCGTTTCAAAATTGAACTGCTGACGCGGCTGATTGACATTCACGACCTCAAACTCGGGATTATTTTCTGCAACACCAAGCGCATGGTGGACGACCTGGTGGACCATCTCGAAGCGCAGGGGTACATGGCCGACCGTTTGCACGGGGATATGACGCAGGCGATGCGCGACCGCGTGATGAACAAGTTCCGCAAGTCCGGGTTGGAATTTCTCGTGGCCACAGACATCGCCGCGCGCGGTATTGACGTGGACGACGTCCAGGTCGTCTTCAATTATGATTTGCCCTACGACGGCGAGGATTACGTGCATCGCATCGGTCGCACTGGGCGGGCGGGCCGCGCGGGACGAGCCATCAGTTTCGCTTCCGGGCGCGAAGTCTTTCAGATCCGCAACATTGAACGTTATACAAACACCCGCATCCAGCGCGCTCGCGTGCCGACCGAAGCCGAAGTTGAGGAAGCGCGCGACAATGTGTTTCTCGGAAAAATTCGCGACCAGCTTCACTCAGGCCAATTCAAGAGTCATGAGTCATTGATCGAACGGTTGATGGAGGAGGGGTTTTCCTCGACAGATGTTGCGGCCGCGTGCCTGTCATTGTTGCTAAGTGGCGAAGGCTCAACTAAACCCGGCGTCGAGCAGGATGACAGGCCCCGGCGGGAGCAGTCTCCCGAACGCGGCAACTTTCGCGAAGATCGCCGGGGACGCCAGGAGGATCGCGGCCCGCGATTCGAGCGTCGCGAACCAATTGAGCGATCGCAACGATTGGGAGATCGACCATCGCGTTCGGCAACGGCTTCCACTAGGCCGCCTGTTTCGGCGCCCCAGCCTGCGCCGGAGAAAACATTTTCGGACAAAGAGATTCTGGCGTCGGTGAAAGGCTCCGAGCCGAAGCCGCCCAAACTCTTTTCCCCGAAGGGGGCGCCCCCGTGGGCAAATAAGAAATATGACAACGCAAAGCCGGCCCGCAAAACCAGCCGCGCTACGCCGGCGAATCAAACCCGCCTCTGGATGAACCTCGGTGAAGCAATGGATATCAAGCCGATTGACATCGTCAACGCCATCTCGGGCGAAACCGGATTACCGGGCAAAGTCGTCGGCGCCGTGGATGTGCGTGAGCGCCACCTGTTTGCAGATGTCGAGTCCGAACATGCGCGCGCGATCATCGCAAAATTAAGCCGCGCCCAAATTAAAGGGCACCCGGTAAAAGTAAAAATTGCCTGAGACAGGGGAACCACCAAAGGTGGCAGTGGACGGTTGGAATGTCGCGTCGGAGGAAATCTCTGTCCATTAATTTCACCTAAGTGATGTCCAAGATCGCGACAAACTTCTTCCCCAAAGAGCGCCGTTGGTGGCAAAGCGAGGGCTCGCCATACCGGCCGCAAAGATACGAATGTCGCTGAATCAGCCGCGGGCCGAATAAGCGATCCGTCGGACGGTTGTTTTTTAATTTGGTTCGTTTTCATGGCTTCAGGATTGATTGACTGCTTCACGTTCGGTTGGAAACGCTTAGCAGTAGTTTACTTTTACTCCGTTTCAGACGCCTGAATTTGTCAGGAAAGTTTATTTTGCCTCATGAGGAAATCATAGGCTGTGCGATAGTCGGTCGCTATGGGGTGTTCACCTTACATGACTGCTTCAGGCACCAGCGGAAGAGCAGCCAGGGGTGTCATGGGCGTTTCGACTGCGGACAGGGACGCGATGGAACACAGATGGCCGCGGTCTGACTCATCCGCGTCCACCCGTGCATTTCCGACGGTCTGTTACCGGGACAATTGCACTGACTGCAACTGTCGTTTGGCCTCGAACCAATGCTGCTGGTCATTTCCCTCTTCTTTTCCGCTTTTGAGCCAAATCTCGTAGGCTTTAATAGCGATGTCCACATTGGACGGAGGGATCGCGGGTTCCTGATTGGGGGAATTGGTTTTTTCTTTGTTTGCAATCATACTTTTGTTCTTTCTCTTTGGTTTGGTTTGAAGCCGCCTGGCGGCTCCGCTTGGCGGGGCAGGGAAAAAAGGAGAGGGAAAACCTCGATAAGAGGCAGTCGGACACCTGATAAACGATACTCCGTTAGCATCGCAGGTTACCCCGGGAGCCAGGACGGTCAAGATAAATCGCGCGGTCGGTTAGCCGGCCGCCAGTTCATCCACCCAATATCCTTTACGATTGTAATGGCTATAAAGGCCTGTCTCGTAATCGCGCGTCAGTGCGGACTCCTCCGTGTATACCGGTGACAGCTTGATGGCCTCGCAAGAAAGATTGACGAACACTTTCCGTTCATCCCAACTCATGCTTCCGGTCCACTGTGGTGAAATCAGGACCTTTTTGCCCGGTAACCAGTTTCGGGTGTCAATGACGAGATAACGGATTTCCCACGTCTGGTCATCAATGATGAAATCCTCAACCTGGCCAGGCTCGCCATCCAGGGCCTGAATATGATGGCCAGTCGCATCGTTGGTACTGCGCAAATGCAGGTTCCATCCATTTTTGCCCTGAGGGTATTCTTTCCATTTTTCAGGATCACGCGTCGGATAGGGGGAAGGCCCCCAATTGCAGGGACCGCCCCAATATGCCGGGTATCCATAATACCCATAGTACCCCTGTTCAAATTGCCGGGAAACTGGCTTGTCACTGTCCAGCGGCGGACTCTTCTCAATCCGCTTTTTAACTAAATCAATGGCGATGTTTCGTTCCTCTTTGTTCACGCCAATCAGCGCAAACGGGGAGATCAGCACCTGCCTGTCCGAGAGCCAGCTTCCCGTTTCTGCGATCAGATAACGAATCGTCCAATGCCGGTCATCGAAATAGAAGTCTTTGACCTTCCCGATTTCCCCATCGAGGCTGTCCAATTTGTACCTCACCAGCGTTTTGGCTTTGAATAACATAATAATTCCTCGTCGTTATGTTATTACAGCCTCTCCGTCCTCGTGCTGTCGGGGATTTCCGGGATTATTTTATCCACAGGTTCTTTATTTCCATTGGCGCGTTCCCGGCCCAGGCTCATCGTCAACGCGGTCGTCCCGGCAAGCCCGCCCAGTTGCATCGATTCCACGGCGGTGCTGGGAACGATGACAATCGTGGCATTTTTCTTCAAACCCTCATAAAGCATGTTCATGGCGCGCAAGTGAAAGGCCACTGGATTGTGGTCATAGGTCTTGCCGGCTTCGGCAAATTTCTCCGCGATCTGCCGTTCGGCATCACCCAGGATGAC
Organism: Verrucomicrobiia bacterium; assembly: GCA_035933915.1. Classification (GTDB taxonomy): domain Bacteria; phylum Verrucomicrobiota; class Verrucomicrobiia; order Limisphaerales; family UBA11358; genus UBA11358. Next base: position 9,967 of record DASYYL010000044.1, on the reverse strand, counting down.
CCGCGCCTGGCGCTCTCGTTCCGCCTGCGCCTGCATGGACATCGCATCCTCCAAGCCCGACGGGATCAAAACATCCTTCACCTCCACGGAAATGACATTGATGCCCCAGGGTTCGGTGCGCTGATCAATAATCTTTTGCAACAGCGCGCTGATTTTGTCCCGGCCTTCCAGCATGTCCGACAGCATCGTCTTGCCGATGACATCGCGCAGGGCGGTTTGGGATGCCCAACTGATGGCGGTTCGATAGTCCGCCACATCCAGCGCCGCTTTCTTTGGGTCCAAAACTTTCCAGAACAGCACCGCGTCCACATCCACTGGCACCGTATCTTTGGTCAGGGTTTTTTCCGCTTTGAAGCCCGTCGTGATGACGCGCGTATCAATCCAATAAGGAATTGCATCAACGACCGGAATAATGAAAAACAGTCCCGGCCCCTTGAGCGCGTGGAAATGACCCAGGCGTAATATCACCGCCCGGTCCCACTGGTCCGCCACCTGAATTGCCGCGGAAACGACCAGCGCGGCGACAAACGCCGTGCCGCCAATCCCTGCGGCTCCCACGTTGTCTCCACTCTTATACCGGGCCCAGGCCAATGCCGCGCCAATGCCCATAATTACGATGAATATCAATACTGCGAACGATTTGTTTTGTTTCATTTTAAAAGTCTCCGCTAATTGTTTTTCCTGCACGGCCAATCGCTGGTGCAACCATTAACCGGAGGATAGTCTCCGCAACGGTGCGGGTGCTATGGGGTGTTCACCTTACCCCGAATACCCTGGCCGGCAGTTTGAAATAATGGGGTTAAAGAAGAAATTGGCCGAACTTCCGGGCAATGGATGGCCAATTCGATACTGAACTGTGGCGCAAAGTCATCAAAATCGGAAGTGATAATCTGCCGGGCGCTCATGCCAATTCGGCAACGGCGCGGTCCGCCCGGCGATGCCATCGGTCGCGTATAAGACTTTTTCAACTGTGACCAACAATTCGTCGCGGGTATAGGGCTTGCGTAGCGTGGCGTCAATTTGCAGCCACGAATGCCGACTCAACTCGATTGTTGGTATCGTTCCCGATATCAGGATGACCGGCAGAGACATGCGAGCGGCACGCAGTTTTTTGAGGAGCTCAACACCGGTTAAATTCGGCATGTCATGGTCAGTGAGAAGCAGGTCATAGGTATTAAGTTGAAGAGTTTCCCAGGCGATAGCGCCATCTGCGGCAGTATCCACCTGGTAACCGGAGCAAACCAGCACCTCGGTGTTGAGACTACGGGTGTCGTCATCGTCATCCACCACGAGAATGCGGTGGTGAGGATTTAGTGGACATTGAAATTGTGTGCCAGTCGGCTCACCGGTCTGCGATATCTCCCTGGTAGTCATAAAATGGTTCCTATTAAGGCTAAAAAGTTTTATTAGTGCCATGGGGTGAACACCCCATGACGTCCGCGCGTTCACTTGAATTGCATTCGGCGAATGTCGCTGCCGCCATCCGCCTCGAACAAGTCGCCTGCGCCATCAAATGCCAATCCAATTGGATAGCCTGCTTGCCATCCATTCCTTTCGATAAGCCTGCCACTCTCGCTGCAAGCGCCTTATGAAACTTCTCGGTGCGATCCCTTCATAAAAACTCACCGGATATATTTCTCTTGGGGGCACTGACGGTAATGGCTCGACGGCTTCTCCTTTCAGTCCGCAAACAGGGTGCATCCAAAATGTTCTTTCAGTGGTAACGACGCCAGAGAACCTTCCCTGGGCATCTTTTTCCATATAAACAACGTCAAATTCCTTCCCATCAATAAGTATCCTCGCAGCGGCCAAGTCCTTAACCGATTCATTTTCTGATTTTTGACCGGTATTCGTAATGGTCATTTTGCGATTGTGGGATTATTGGGAACGGGCCTGTGCATTTGCTGATTTGCGAACCGCCTTCTGCTCCGATTTAGTCCGAATCGTGAAACCAAGGGTAGGCAAACCCTGAACCGCCTCCTGTTTTTGTTCATCGTCCAAGTGCGTATAAATGTCGGCGGTGAGTAAAGGGCTGCCGTGACCAACGAGTTTTTGAACCACATGAATTGGTGTGCCAGCCTTCGCACAAAGGGACACAAAGGAATGGCGCAGGCTGTGAAATCCCACTCTTACAATCGCCCTCCTACGCTCACCATTCACAGACTTTTCTGTGGTTTCGATTCCGCACGTTTTGAAAAACTCTTGAAACGTTGAAGTGAGGTTGCCGGCATTCTCCGCATAGAGTCCTCTTTCAATTGGAAACAAATATTCACCCAATGCCGCAGTTCTGTCTTTTACAAGTATTGCCCGCAAAACTGGGTGAATGGGGACTTGCACCACCTTGTTTTTGCGCACGGTCTTCATCGGTTTTACGACAATGAAACCTTGCTTGGGCAGACGGTTGAATCGGTCATGGTCAATTTCGTCCCACCGCAAATTCACGACATCGCCGAGTCGCAGGCCAGTGAACAATCCAAGTGCAATCATTTTCCGCACGTTCCCCTTTGCGCGTTCAAATATGGTTTTAAGCTCATCTTCAGTGAGGTTCCGGCGGCCTTGATCCGCCGCTTTCTCCTTGCGTGTGATATCGGCCCAAATGTTTTCAGTCAACCCCGCTTTCGTTTTCAAAACGTTGAACATGTGGGTCAGAAATTTGATGTGAGCGTTGTAGGTTGTGGGAGAGACATGCGATTTCCACAGTTCTTCCGCATATTGTTCTGAGTGGCTGCGCTCAATTTCATGAAAATAAATTGACTCTTTCGGCGTTATCCAATTTTCAAATCGTTTCCAGATGGCCTTGTATCCCGTGAGCGTAACCTCCTTTGGCGTGCGCTTTTTATTGGGATTGTCCAGCCAGGCGTTCCAGCCGGCAGAAAGGTGCAGCTTTTCAGTCGCCTCGCCAGCCAAACGGCGAGTAAATTTGCGACGTAGTTCGTCGCGCTCTGCCAAGTCCTCTACTTTGGCCAGCGTGCTCACGAAACTGGTAAACGCATCTTCAAGCGAGTAATCGTCCCTGCTCATCGCCACAAGGCGATCTTTTACAATTTCAGCTTCGGGCTTAGTCTTTTCCTTAGTGCTCTCAACGTGTTCCTTCCCGTTCACCCACCATCGTGCATAATAAAACGGCGACCCCGGCCTCTTAAATACAGACCCCGCTGTTTTGTTTGTCTTTCTCATCGGTCACCTCGTCAGGTTCGTCTTTCTAGGATGCTGGACGAACGTGCAAGTATTTGAAACGTTGCCCAGCATTCCGGCTGTATTTTAAGCGAAGAATTTGAAAATAACAAGCTCAAACCGTAACAAAAACCGTAACAAAATGGCTTTTTAGAGCTATATCCTTTGGGCTGGCTTCACAAAACCACTGATTTTATTGGTGCATCCGGCAGGACTTGAACCTGCAACCTTCTGATCCGAAGTCAGAAGCTCTATCCAATTGAGCTACGGATGCATCCCAAATGTAGATTGGCGAATGCAGAATGCGGGATGTACGCGAACACCAGTCAATCCCAATCCATTGATCCAAAAATCGAACAATTCATCAATCCAATTATCCAGTTTTCGACAATTCTATCAATGCAATAATGGGCAATCGCTGGTTCAGGGCTTGCTCGTAAACGTCGCCAATAATTGCAGACGTGTTCTCTGCCGAATGTCGCGCGAAGAGGCGCCGATTTCAATTTCGTATTGGCCTGGGTCCGCTTTCCATTGTCCCCCGGGGACATCGAAATATGCCAGATCGCGCGGCGTTACGGTGAAGTCCGCGGTTTTGGTTTCGCCGGGCGTCAGGGCAACTTTGGCAAATCCCTTCAGCTCGCGCACAGGCTTGTCAATTTTTGGATGCAGGTCATGGATATAAAGTTCGGCCACTTCTTCGCCGGTGCGGTTGCCGGTATTGGTGATATCAACGCTCGCGGTAATGCTGCCATCCGCGGACAACTCGGCGCCGGAGAGTTTGAGATTCGAATAGCGAAAAGTGGTGTAGGATAATCCATAGCCAAACGGGAACAGCGGTTTGATCCCGTCTTTGTCAAAATGCCGGTAGCCAGCGTAAATTCCTTCCGCGTAATGAACCTCGTGATATTGTCCGGGATAATTGCCGAAATCGGGATAATCATCGCGCCGGGCGGCGAATGTGTCAGGAAGCTTTCCGGACGGATTCACATCCCCAAAAAGAATAGCGGCCAGGGCGGTCCCGCCTTCCTGTCCTGGGAACCACGACTCGATGACCGCCGGGACATGGTCCAGCCAATCCGTCATGGTCACCGGCGTGCCATTATTGAGTACAACGATAGTCCTTTTATTGACCGCTGCCACAGCGCGGACTAAGGCCGCCTGATTGTCCGGCAAATCCATCGAAGATCGGTCATTGCCTTCGCCTTCGCCGCGCACGGTGGAAACAAAGACCACGGCCACATCGGATTTCTCCGCTGCCGTCACCGCATCTGCATACGGATGGAGATTCGGCGGGCTCCAGTCCATGCGCGCTGTATAATCGCCGCCCGCCTGAAAATATTCCACGCGCAGCTCATAGCTTTTCCCGGCATCAAGTTCTGATTGGCAGGATTTGGACGTTGCCGGCTCTTCGACCCAATTATCAATCAATAACTTGTTCCCGAGAAAAATGCGAAAGCCGTCGTCACCGGTAAAAGTGAAGTTGTAATTGCCGCTTACCGGGACAGTCAGTTCGCCGGTCCAACGCGCGCTGAAATGGGTCGTTGGAAAATCGGTCGCGACTTGTTGCAGAGTGTCGAGGTTGATAGTTTCGTCCACGCGCGCCAGCGCGGGCGGGCCTGCCAGGTTTTGGTTCTTAAAATATTCCGCGCGAAACCCGTGCACTGTGTGGTTATCCGGCAAAGTGATGGCTGACGCCGGCAATGGTTCGCCGCGCAAACCAACGCGCGCGTAATTTACCGTGACGTGACCGGCGGCTTGTGCCTTGATGCCATCCAGAAAATTCACCACGCGCAGGGGGTTCACCTGTGGACTGCCTAGGGCATCGACTTGCATGTCTGTGGCTGGCCCTCCGATGACGGCAATGGATTTGATCCGCTCGCGGTCCAGGGGCAAAAGATTGTCACGATTCTTCAGGAGCACAATCCCTTCCTCCGCTACTTTCAACGCCAGCGCGGCATGCTCGGGAGAATTGACCTGCGCCGGGTCCGGATGCATTGGTCCATCGAGCAGGCCCACGCGAATAATTGTCCGCAAGATGCGACGGACTGAATCGTCCACCCCTGCCTCGGTCACCTTTCCGGCGGCGAGCGCATCCTTGAGATTGGCAACACTCATGAATTTCCCCGTGGGCATTTCCAAATCATTTCCCGCCTGTACTACGTCTGTCTCATGGACTGCGCCCCAGTCCGACATTACCAGCCCATCGAAACCCCACTCCTTTTTCAGGATTTCTTTCAGCAGATAAGGATTGGCCGAGCAATGCAAGCCGTTGACTTTGTTATAAGCGCACATCAGCGCGCGGACATTGCCCTCCTTGACGGCGGCTTCAAATCCGGGCAGATAAATTTCACGCAAGGCGCGTTCCCCGACCGTGACATTGACCTCGCCACGGTCATTCTCCTGATTATTGCAGGCGTAATGTTTGACGCACCCGGCCACACCCGTGCCCTGCAGTCCCTGAATGAATGCGACCGCCAGTCGCGCGTCCAGAAATGGGTCTTCCGTGAAATATTCCCCGTTGCGTCCGCCCAGCGGCGAACGATGAATATTGATTGCCGGACCGAGCTCGATTTGTACCCCCTGGCCCTTGTTTCGCGCTTCATCGCCGATGGCCTGGCCCGTCTGCGAAATTAGACGCGTGTCCCAGGTGGAAGCCATCTCGACTCCGCAGGGAAAAGCCGTGGCCGGTCCCAAAGTGCCCGCCGGACCGCCGCGCACTCCCTGCCCCGCGTCGGCGGTGACCATCGCCGGCACACCCAGCCGGGGGATTGGCTGCGTCGTAAATCCAGTGCCGCCCAGCAGCAACAACTTCTCGTCCTGGGTCAACCGGCCAAATAAATCATTGACGCGCTGCTCCAGCGGGGCAGCGGGATTTTTGTACAACGGCGCCTCTTGCCCAAAACCCTTTGCGCACAGACCGACAAGAAGAACCGTTGTGAGAATATATGGAGCCGATCGTTTCATAAATGGAACTATTCCGCACTGAATCCGCGCAGGCAGGACAGTCTGCGCCTGAACCCATTAATCCAAAAATCCATCAATCCATCAATCCAATAATTCGGCGGCTACGGCACTCGCAGGATGTAAAATTTGCCGGCGTTGGTGGCTGAATTGACGTTCGTAAACGAGAAGTTTCCAGTGCTGTCAAAACTGTTCGTCGTTAACACCGTCCAGTTTGTCACGGGAAGCAGCAGGTTTGTTGACGCCAGGACCTGATAAGTGCCTCCGGACCCGCTGTTGTTTGTTCCGTTCATGATGAAGTTTCCGCCTTTGGCGGAGACGCGGAGGATTTTGGGCGCTGCGGCGACATAAGTGAATTTGTCCGCCGCGTTTGTCGGCGATATTCCGTAACCAAAAATCGGCGCATTCACGTTGGCGCCCGGGCCGTCATAAGTGTCCGGATCATAAAGGCCCGATTGAACAGAAACATCCACCGTTCCGGAACCGGCCGGAACGATCACGGAAATTTGAGAATCGCTCAGCACGCCAGGCGTCGCCGCAGGTGCATTCGTCGTGCCGAAGAACACGGAAATATGCCCGGCTGCGCCGGAGAAATTATATCCCTCAATCGTCAGCGCGGTGCCGGCGGCGCCGGAACTCCTGCTCAGATTGGTGACCGCAGGCTGGAGCGTCACCAAATCGAAATTGCTGGCCCTAAGCTGTTCTAGTCCGCTGAGAACGTCGTTCAAGTCCCAGACAAGATTGATGCCGTTTGTGGCATTCACCGCAGCCGATGCGCCGGTCACATACATCGCGCTGCCGCCGTCCGCAAGTATCAAGCCATACTGTTGCATCGCGTGTGCCACGACCTGTGACTCGGGTCCCATTGAGGCGATGAGTGAATTGACGGTGGCGTTGTTCTTGAGCCGCAACCGTGAGCCGAACGGCAGGTTGCCTGTGTCGGTCGCGATATGCGAGGCGGGATATATATATTGGCGGCTGATGATGCTATTGGGCAGGGTCATTCGCAACGCGTGTTGGATTCCGCCCTGGCCTCCCTGAGATACCGGCAACCCTTCGTCCGGCCGGACGAGGCCGGCCAGGATGGACAGCCCGGCCGCATCGGCAGACGTATAACCAAGCGGGCGGAAATCGTTCGTATTATAATTCCACACCGTTTCCTGCGCCGCATGCCACTTGCCATCGGTGTGCGGGGTTTCATCAATTGTATTTGTGTCTGTTGGCCGCGCCGCGCCATAAAACTCATATCCGACATTATTATCCTCGTCCCATATGATGAGGTGCGAATCACCGCGCTGATTAGTGTTGTAGCCCGGACCATTCGTATTTGGTCCATTCTGAAAATCGCCTTCGATGACTGCGTTTGTTGGAATTGGCGCCGGAAAAATGTCGCTCTCACCGGGATAATCGTCAATAATGACACTGATCTTCGCGGTGCTGTTGCCGTGTACAATGTTGTAGGGAATTCCGTACAAAGGACTGGTCCCGTTGGTGGGGCTGTCGGCGCCCCAATCGGGATGAATTTTTACGCCGCCTCCGATGGCGGCGATGATACTCGCGGAATTCGTCGCCACTGGCGCGTTGCTGATGTTTTGGTTCCAGGGACTATTCGAGGGAAAGAGATTCTGGCCCAGCAACTGCGCCATCGCCGGGAGTGCGGTGACTCCAATCGCCGCCCCCGAAATCAATTGCTTCATGCGGCGCAGGAAATGTCGCATTTTTAAAATGGGTTGCTGACGCCAGCGTGGGCCTCCCCATGCCGACCGGGCGCTTGAAAGTGAATTTACCTTAGATTTGGAGTAAGGCAAACCAGGCATACTGCCTCCGGGTTAGGGCGGCTTTCAGCCGCCGGGCTCCGGTTCATTTATCCACTTAGCCAATAATCCATCTATCCAGTCTGAACTCGCCCTATGGTAAATCCAGCCGATACGTTGCGCTGCCCATTCGCGAAGCGTAGAGCGCGTGCGCGTTTGGGTCCCAGGTGATGCTCAAAAATTCGCCCGGCAACTTCGGCACGAGTCCGCCCTCAAATGGCGGTAATGACGCGATGCGCGCCCATGTCCTGCCGCCGTCATTGCTTTGCAGGAAACCTTCGAAATCAGCCACGATAATGTGCCGGGCATCTTTGCCAAAGAGGGGTCCCCAGCCCGCGTTTGGCGATGCCGAAGCACCAATGCGTTGCCATGTCGCGCCTTTGTCCCGGCTGCTGATCAACCCTTCCCGCGCCAGCCACCAGGTTTTGCCATGGAAATAGACTGCCACGCGGCCGACGGGATGAAACGCCGAGATTTTTGTCCAGGTCAGTCCGCCATCCACACTGCGCATGATGCCTGAGTCCGTGCCTGCGGCCAGGATCCGGGCGCCGAAAACTCCCACCGAGGTAAACTCCGGATGTTTGCCAATGAATCGCCATGTCGCTCCGGCGTCCTCGGACGTGTATATTTCGCCGCCGCTCTCGTGGCGGCTCGCGAAAATACTCCGCGCGCGGGCATCCGACCAGTCTACCGCGCCATAATCCCAGTTTCGTCCCATCGGAGCAAACGGTTGCCATGTGCGGCCACCATTTAAAGTCATCCCGCACGTGCCATCTAAAAGAAAACAGGCCATTCGTCTGCCCCTCGGATCGCAATTCAGCGCATAGCCAAACTCGCATCGCCCGCTGATTTGTCCTTCGGCCACTCGATGGAATGTGTTTCCGTGATCGGTGCTTTGCCACAATCCGACATTGCAGACATCCACGTAAAGCGTGCCGCTGGCGCGGTCCACGGCTACGCCGGAAGTATCTCCCGGCCACGGAATCATCGTTCCACTATTGGTCACCGCCGCGACGAGCCGATCAGAAATGTTTACCCATTTCGTGTCTGGGTTTTCGGCGCTCGCCATTTGGATGTCCAATGCAAAAAGGAGAATGCCGGTCGTTAGCCATTTTAAAATCATCAACCAAAGGTATTTAATTGAATACGCCGTGGAAAGCGTTCAAGTGAATCACTGCATTCAAAGCATGCTGACAGTTGATTTCTTCCTTGTTCTTTTCCGCGTCATGGCTGAGCTTCGGACGTCAGATGATTTCCTTAAGGCTATATGACAAATGTAAATCTACCAAACATACAGCGGACTCTGGATGAACAACGGCGCGAAGTTGCCCGGCGACGCGGACTGGCGATGCCTTTAGCCGGGGCAATTGCCTGGACTATAGTCGGCGTCGCGGGTGTTTTTCTGCGCCCCGGCCTGGAGGTTTGGGTGCTCTTTGGAGCTATCGGCTCGATCCTCTATATCGGAATATTATTATCACGCTTTACCGGAGAGAATTTTCTGGATAAACAGCGGCCAAAAAATACGTTTGATGACTTGTTTCTTCGCACGGTGGGCCAGGCAGTGCTGGTTTTCGCCATCGCCATTCCCTTTTTTCGTGCAGACTACACGTCGTTGCCATTATCGGTTGGCGTTCTTAGTGGTTTAATGTGGCTGCCGTTCTCGTGGATTATTGGGCATTGGGTTGGCACCTTTCACACTCTGGCGCGTGCCGCCCTTGTGACAGCAAGTTGGTATCTATTCCCACATTTGCGCTTCGTTGTGATACCGGCGGTGATCGTCGCCGTCTATGCAGTGACGATCATTGTTCTGGAAGCGCGCTGGCGCCGCATGCACACCCCGAACACGGTGCTGCAGCCTGTGGTGAAATAAATTCAAATGGAATTCACAGGCATCACACAGAAGCATGAGGATGAGGCAAAGGGGATGGTTTTCCGCGAGATTTGAAGTATCAGCGGAACCGGAGCGTTAAGACTTTTAGGGGAGTTTACATGCGGCGGCGTTCATTCAATGTGATCTG
>DASYYL010000022.1:0-1651 GCA_035933915.1 Verrucomicrobiia bacterium | reverse complement strand
GGAGCGGGTTGGAAGGCATGGATGTCAAAAGAATCACCAAACAGGATTGTCTTCAGTGGCGTGCTGAGTTTGGCAAGCGTTACTCTGCGACGGTTACGAACGGAACCTTGTCCATCCTGCGCCGCGTATTCGACATCGTTTTGGAGGCAGGCGTCCGCTACGACAATCCGGCGCGGACGAAGGAAGTCAAACGAGCGCGGGTTCGTCGGAAGGAATTACGGCTGCCGGAGCCAGACCAGTTCATCGCGCTCGTCGCTCAAGTTCGTGGAAATGGCAGCGGCAAGGGTGGACATTGCGCGGACGCGATTGAATTCTTTTCTTACGCTGGCCCGCGCTTGAAAGAGGCGGCGCGAATCTTTGGCAGAGATTGCAGCTTTCTGAAAAATGAAATCGTGATTCGAGGCGATCCGAAAACCGGAACGAAGAATTGGGAAATGCGCCGGGTGCCGATGATTCCAGAGATGCGAACATTACTCGAACGCCTGAAAGCCGAACGCGGAGAGCAAACATTCTTAGAGAACCCTGTCCTCAGAGTTCGGAAGTTTAATCGTTCGCTTAAATGCGCCTGCAAAAAACTGGGGCTATTTCATCTCACACACCACGATTTACGGCACTTGTTTGCCACTCGTTGTATCGAATCTGGGGTGGACATTCCAACGGTTGCAAAATGGCTCGGACACAAGGACGGCGGCGTCCTGGCCATGCAGACTTATGGACACCTCCGAGACAAACATTCTGCCGATATGGCGCAGAAAGTTGTATTTGCAGAACCGCCGTCCGCGCCCGCACTGGCCAATGTGGTGGCGCTTCCGACGACTTCGGCGAGCAACAGGACAATGCAGCCGCATTCGCCCGCAACGGTGGCGAAAGCAAAGACGAAATATTCTTACCCCTGGTGGGCGTCGGAAAACCCTGTTGAGGTCTTTTGGGGGCAACTTAACGAAGCAGTCCAGATCGTGCCTGTTGAAAAATTGGTTGCGGCGGCGGCACAGGCGATGGGCCGGGAAGTGTTCAAAGGCGAGCTAAGTGATCCGCAGGGGCTGATCGCGGAATTCCTGGAGCGCACGTCACCGTCATACTCACAGGCTCTTTTTGCCAAGATTCCACCAAGAACGGACACGGAACAACTGGCGAAGGCGGGCTAAAACGTGCGTTTTTGATTTTCCACCGTGTTGCTCGCAGCCGCTGTCACGGGCGGCGACTGCACTACCGGTTCGTGAGGAACGCCGCAATTACAAGACCGGGCTAATATTCAAACCCTCCACACTCGTTTAGTGTTGCAACATCCGGCTCTGAAGGGCCGGAAAAACGCAAACAAAACGAAAGGCAAAACATGAACATATACAAAGGCGGAAAAGGACAAGGCAATGGGGGCGGTTGGCCAAGCACGACGGGAAGACCGTCGGGCGGTGGTCGTTCAAACGGCTGACAATGGCTAGGTACAAGGCTGGCGGGCAAGCAACCCGCCAGCCCCCTTCCCGTTGTGGGTGACCTGGGAGATTTGGAGATAGTGAAAAAACCGGCGATAAAATCTTTGGATTTTAGGGATTTCGCCTTTGAACTCGTCAGCAACCTCCGTGAAGTGTTTTTCCAGCCAAAGCGTAATCATCCATGAAAACAGCCAGCGGTCATTTCCAATCTCGGCCTTGTC
>DASYYL010000019.1:0-20820 GCA_035933915.1 Verrucomicrobiia bacterium | reverse complement strand
GACGACCAGCAATTCAATGAGCGTGAAGGCTCGGAGAGCCTTCACGCCCGAATTCAATCTACCAACCACTTGACCATTACTCAGCAATTCATCGGCCATTGAGCACCGCCTTCGAGCGGATGAACAAACCGTTTCAACCATAATATCTCAATCCTTCTTTAAGGCCCCAGTTACGGATGCAAGCGGTAGAACACCGTGCCGTTGGCCGGGTTAACCGGGAAAACCACCATATTCGTCGTGGGCGAACCGCTCACGTCGACCCAGTTTGTGCTTAGGCCTGTGCCGACGGTGTTGGTCTGGGCCTGCAATTGGGCGCCGATATTTGCAGACGGCCAGGACAAGTAAAGATTGCCGTTCGTCACTCCCCACGTAATTTGAGCAATAGAGGGGGGAGGAGACACCAGCGGTATGGTGGTGATGTTGGTGCCATAGGCGTTAGTCACCACCAATTCCAACGAACCAGCAGCCAGGGTGTTGGTGGGAATCGTTATGTTGGCAGGAATCGGCGCCGCGTTGTTGGGGGTACCGGGATTGGGCGTGTTGGTCACACCTGACCCAAGAATCGTTGAGTTGTTGATCCAGTAATAACCCATAGGCGCCGAGCCGAAGGCCGTTACGTTATACGTACTAGTCGGGTTTGGCAGCGTGATAGTCTTGGTGGACGGCAGTGGCGCCAGGAGATAAGGCGGAATGCCGCCGGGCGCCACGGCAGTCAGCGCAAATGAGGTCCACTGGACAGTATTCGGAGCGCCCAGGCCGGATTGAGTCAGCCCAACGGAGCCAATGGGCGGATTGCTCGGAAACGTATTTGTTCCCGCGGGAATACCGTCCATAAAGGCATACTCAACCCATTGAGGCGCCGTCGTGTCCAGGACGACCTGGGCCGTATGGGTCATGGGTAAAGCGGTGCTGATAAAGTTGTTCACGTTGGTTAAATACACGGCCGCTCCCGGTCCCTGGAAGAACTGCACGTTTCCGGTGTTTTGAACCCAGATAATAAAATCATAGCCAAAAATACTCGCATCAGCGAACCGCGCGCTGGGGAGAGGAGCATTATGCGGGACTGGCCCGCTAAAGCCCGTGCCAATCCAACTGCCCGGATAGCCAGTCATATAGGCCGAAGCGTCTATCGTGTAAACATAACCTGACTCCGGGGTAAACGGCAGTACCCAGCTGTCTCCCAGTGTGGAGTTATCAAGGCCGCTGCCTTCCATGCTGCCAGAGTCGTTGGTTCCCAGAGCATCCGTCCAGGTCGAATTGGTGCCGCCGACCAAACTGTTGGCCAAAGTCGTGGCCGTGCCGGCAAGGTTCCATGTCCCTCCGTCAAAAACGTTGGAGTACAGAATGGAATTGGTATAGCTGATGGTTATCGGTGGCGGATAGCTAAACAACGTGGTAAACCAATTTGTTGAGCCGCTGGCGTTGGTGACAACCAGTTCCAACTGGTCGCCACTGTAGCTGGGTGGCGCATTCGTGATGGTCAGGGTGGCGGTAAGCGTCGAGATAGCGCTGACGCCCGATCCTCCCTTGATGTTCGCACCGCCCAATATTCCGCCGGCAGTCACATTGGTCCAGTAATAACCGAGGGGCGGCGCGCCCACGGCAAACGCGGGAATCGTCAACGTTGAATTCTGCCTCCACACGGCATTGGTCGGCGGCAATGGTGCCACTAAATTTAACGATATCTGGCCTCCAGCCGCCTGATAGAGCTGAAGGACCTGGGAAGAGGAGAGTGGCTGATTGAATACGGCGGCGTCATCCAGTGCTCCGTCGAATTGATGGTCCCCGGTCAAGGTGCTCGCCGTGGTGCTGGCGCCGATTGTGATCGGTGATGACGCCGCAATAGGTAACACTCCGGCGCCTTTGGCAACGGCGGTTTGGGCAGTCAGAAGGCCGTCAATGAAAAGGTTGATCACGCCATTGGACTCATCGCAGACTCCAACCAGATGATGCCAGGTATTGTTGCCGCCTAATTGAAATGTGCTGCTGGCGCTGACGACCGCGTTCCCGGCAGTTCTTATGAAAAACCGCGCCGTGCCGCCGCCGCCGCCGCAATCCAGCCCATACTCTTCGAAGCCATAGTAACCTTTGACGAGTATGCCGCCGTTCACCGGCTCGGTCCCGTTATAACCATACCCGCCATTGGCCCAGATTGACACGCTGAATTCGGCGTTGGTGAACGCACTGAAATCAACGTTAGTGCCGATGGAGTTGGCGTCGCACCCGGTCGTGGAGTCGAATGGACCAAACTGAGCCGAAGTTTCGGTCGGATCATTGGTGGTGGGAACGCCATTCGTGATGACGTAATAGCCGGGCTGGAATAGGGCGGTATTCGTGTAAACGCCATTATTTCCACTCATGAAATCGTCGCAAATCTGGCCGTTATTATATTGGTTTGGGTCGCTGTTTGTTTCGTCCAATCGCCAATAGGCCACCGGATTGTCGGCGAGAACCATCTGCGGATAGGCGGCTGTAGGCGTCGGAATATACTGGGCCAGCCAGACATTGGTCGCCGTGCCGAGGCTATTGCTGGCAATGCAGGTAAAGTTGGTTGGGCTGTCCAACTGGCAATTCGCGAAGGTGAAGGTGTTGGAGTTCGCGCCGCCAACGGCCACGCCGTTGGTCAGCCAAAAGTAAGACATCGGCTGCAATCCGCCCACGTTAACGGAAAATGTCGGAGAAGCGCCCAGGTAATTGGTTCCGGCACTATTTGTGCCTCCAAACAATGTCATCACATTGGTTAAAGTGACCGGGTCCGCGGCCAAGAATTGTGGAGTGCTGTAAACGACCAGACTTGCTGGCGTGCTCGTGACCGCGCCGTATACATTGGTCACGACACAATAGTAATTGGTGCTGGCGTTTTCGGGTAATACGGAACTTATGGACAAAGTGGCGTTGGTGGCCCCGGAAATGGCGCCGCCGTTGGCGATAGCGACACCGTTGGTGTACCACTGGTAAGAGAACGGCGGGGTGCCGCCGGCCACAACCTTGAAGCCAGCGCCAGCACCCTGGTTGGCTGACATCGAGACTGGGTCTCCCACCACTGCCAGTTGACTGGCGGTAAGCATAAAATAATTCCACTGAATATTCTGCGGAGCACTTTCGGTGACATATTGACCGTATCCGACTGCGGCGATAGGATTCGGGGTTAACGGGTTAGAGGGATAGGTTTTTGGAGCTCCCAATTCTATGCCATCATAGAAAGCAGTTATCGTCCAGCAATTGCTGGGATTTTGGTCGAAGGTCGTATCCAATATATACGTGAATGTATTCAGGGCTCCCACCGCCGTGCCAATAGGGGTGCCACCATAAATTCCACCACCGCCGCTTTGGCCCGCAAAATATTGTACGCTTCCATTAGCATTTAAGAGGGCCCAATTCCACCCGCCATTACCGTTGAACTCGTAGTGGGCAGTGTTAATTTGGTTATATGCCTCAAAGCCGGAAGCGACCCAGGTCCCGGGATTACCCGTCAACGAGACTCTGGTCTGCAACGAGTAGACGTGATTGCTTTGGGGCGTAAATGGCAGCACAATGACGTCTGCCAGCGTGCAACTAACGGTGCCGTTTGCGAAGAATTGGCCGTTGTCAGTCGGCCCGCGGAGATCAGTCCAGTTTGTGTTGGCAACGCCACCGTAGATGGCGTATTCCTGATCGGCCTCTGTGTTGGTAATGTTCACGGTCGATGATCCGCCAAAGCCGTTGGAGTAGATAAGAGTCGTCCCCGTTAGGTAGTTGGAATAGCCGGGAACAGTTGTTTGGGCGTTTCCAATGGAACAGCACATCACGACCATCGCGGTCATCATTCCTGTCACTGCCAGCTTTGTCATTGATTTCATATTTAATGTTGGGGTTGGGAACAAAATCACGTTGGTGAAAATTGCGCGGTCATACGGATTAGAGCCATAAGTTAAATCAAGAATGGCAAGAGGGCTATCGCCTATTTAGGCGAGCAAAGCGCCGCCGGCCGAGCCCGCCTAAACGGGCGATGGTCTGGGGATGCTTCCTGCTTTAGGCTAAGATGTGAAATCCATATGATTGCAAGTGACCTCCCGCGAGACAGTTTGCCCGAAAACTGGTCCGCTTTATCCACCAGGAACATGGCAATGGATGATGATGTCTCAAGGAGGGAAAGCCTGATACCCGGTGGATTGACTCAGGGCGTGACGGCGTTACGCGCCTTCACGCTCATTGAGTTGCTGGTGGTTATCGCAATCATCGCCATTCTCGCCGCGATGCTGATGCCGGTCCTGCATTCGGCGGAAGTCCGGGCCCAGACCGCCACTTGCATCAACAATCAAAGCCAGTTGGCCAAAGCGTGGGTCCTCTACGCCACTGACAATAACGATTTCACTCCCGGCAATAATTGGCAGGACGAAAAGAACTGGACGGCGCATACGAATGAAAATTGGGTGTCCGGCTGGGAAGATCCGACCGGCTCAGTGCCGAACGGTTCTGCCAACTCAGGAGACGCTGACAGCACCAACACAACCCTGCTCATCAGCCCGGTATACAGTACCATCGCCCAATTCACCAGCGGGCAACCTGGCCTATTCCAGTGTCCGGCAAATATTGTTGTGGTGCGGAGTTCTCCGGCGACCAAACTGGTTCGCACAGTTTCCATGAATTCGTGGGTGGGGTTTAACCGGACGAACGACAGCGGCTTTGCCAATTATAGGGTCTATACAAAGACTACGGCTATGACGTCAGGGCTTGGACCCTCAGACGTCTTCGTGTTTATCGAAGAGCGGGGCGAAAGTATCGATGACGGATTTTTCGCTGTTCCGCCTCCCGCCCAGGGCGCTACGACTGTTGAAAACATGCCAAGCGATAACCACAATCGCGCCGGGGTTCTTGCTTTTGGCGATGGCCACGCCGAGGAACATCGCTGGATGGGTATGGGGCCGACCTGGAGCGTGAATAGTGCTAATGCTCCGCCCTACGCGAATAGCACATATGCAGAACAAGCCCTCTGTACAAAGTGGATTGATCCAATCGGGAGTACATCAACAAGGAACCTCGGCGACCTGGGCTGGCTGGAGGCGCATGCTACTTGCAGAAAATGAGGAAATTGATCATTAACGTTGCGCTCTTGGCGGCCACCGGAATGCTTATGAGCGAATTTCGGGCGCAGTGCGCGCCGCCGCTTGCGGTCGTTGCGTCATCGGCCCTCAAAAGTCCCGGTGGCTTTGACCTCCAGGCAGACGCGCCGGGTACAATTACATTTACGGGGTCCGACAGCGCCGATTTGTTTTCCAAAGAAGTCGCCGAGTCGTTCCAGGGTGTTCTTGACCGTGATTATGTTTCGCGGCCCGATGGTAAATTCCCGGCCGGCTTTGTTAACGCCTCGCCGGCGTCGCAGCCATGGTATGGGACCATGTGGACGCGCGACGCGGGTACATTCATGCGTGAATTGGTGTTTTGGGGTTATTACCAGCACGCAGGCCAGGTTGCGCAATGCGCCATGAATTTTGTCGGGACGAACAGCGACGGTTTCATCGCTTTCCCGCGATATTTTGACCCGCACGATGGCCGCCAAAGCGGTTCGGAAATGGACGGCCAGGCTTCAATCATTATTGCGATGGTCGCGTTATGGGAGCGCCTGCCGTCGAGCGATCCATTTCGCGCGCGACTCTACGAATTTCTGCATCAGCAATCATCGCCGGTTCGCGGCATTGACCATTTCCTTGAGAGCCGCCCGCTCGTTCCGGGCTCAGGCGAGTTCGGCGGAGGCAAGGGCCATGAAAACTATAGCGTCGTGCAAAATAATTTGTGCGCGTTGGCTTTGTTGAGCGCGGCCAAAATGGAAGACGCGGCGGGCAGCCATGCCGATGCAAAAGCGTGGCGCAAGGATGCCGGGATATTGTTTCACAATATGGGAAAATACCTGGTGAACCGGCGCGGTTCCTGGATCTGGGGCATCGATTTAAAAACGCTGAAACCAAATCGGACTGATACCGACAGCGCAGCCAATTCCGGAGGAGGCGGCCTGAATGGCGTAGTCTGCATGTCGGCGGATGTGCTTGGATTTAATCCGTCGGACTGGCCGTGGCAAGGAGCGCGGATCAATGGCGGGAAAACGTTCGATGAACTGTATGCGTTCCCTTTGCGCAAAGAGGAGTTCGAAAAATACGGCATGTGGCCGCAGATGAACTTCACGCATCAGGGCCTGCTCACGAGTCCATCTTACGGGCAAGGTTATGCCCTGCAGGACATGTTGCTGCTTGATAAACTCGACATGGCTGGTCATGGCCTGGATTTTCTGGCCGAGACGACCTACAAATCTCCCAATGTCGTTTTCAGCCTGAACCAGTATCATTACGAACGGCGGTCTCCCTACTATTTTTACGAACGGATGTATTCGCCGGATGCAGTGGGCAAAATTGAGCTGACCGCCGGATGCGGACCGCTCAACCTGGTCAACGTCTCCGAACCGCTCAAGGTGGCGCGCTTGATTGCGGGCGTTGATGATACATCGTTGGACCGCGTTCAAATCATTCCGCGTCTTCCGCCTTCGTGGTCGGGGTACCGCATGGAAAATTGGCCGATTTGCACCAGTCATGGGATGGTGCGGGCGGATATTTCTTTTGTGCGAAGCAATGGAGCGCTAGATTTCGCCATCCAGGTCAAACAAGGCGGCGCCATTCCAAAGCTCGCCGTGCGTCTGCCGGAAAAGAATGAAATGGTTTGGAAATATCAAAATAATGTCAAAACATTCGAGTCCACGTCTTCTACGCTTTGAAATTTATTTTTTCTGCGCCGTTTTGCTCTCAGGTTTTTCATTATACGCCCGGTCCACGGACGAAACGAGCTACCGGGCCATTCCATTTTCGGCGAAAGCTTCAACGAATGCGCCGGTTGTGAACCGATACGGCGTTCCGTTCGTTCAAGACGCGCTGCCGGTGAAACATAATATCCCGGCGCATGTGAAAGTTGGCGGCGCGGCCAAACGCATATTTTTTCTCGGCATGACCGATACCAGCCAGGCCCACAGTTGGACGAACATGCGTGAAAAATATGCCAGGCGATATTTTTTCGGCGATTACATGGGGAGCATCCAATTGGATTATAGGGACGGCTCGAAACAGGTTTATCCGCTCGTGTACGGCGAAAGCCTTTGGTGGGGCGCCATCTTTTATACCAATCCTCAACCTTATCTTTCGGATGCGGATTTCCGCGAAGCGCTTCAAAAGAGCCTGCGGCTCTATCCGGCCGCGCCGGTCAAGGACGGAAATTATGTTGCTGTAATTGTTCCGAAGGACAGCGAGATTGCGGACATTGTGGTAAAAGATTCTCCATTTAAAGTTGGAGTGCCAATCATTTCCGGCATCACTCTCGAAACACCTGCCGGGGAAAAAATTGAAACAGGAATCCAGTTGCCGGGTCAGACTCTTTCTCCGGGCCTCGCAAAATTTGCCGCCGAAAAACCGTTGTGTCCGGCGGGCGAGCGTACCAGGAAGATTCAAGCGACCCTTGAAAACCTGGATCGAGCATTTTATCAAAGCGACAAGGATTTCAGGGGACACGTGGAGGAGCAAATTCCGCCGGACTATTCGGGACCGGGCGTCTCCTTCCGCGGCGATATTTACGCGTCAATTCTGGAAAACGTATTTTACGCCAACGTTCAGGACATTCGAAAGAAGGTTACCGAGGACGGCATGTATCACACCTCCACCAAAGGCGCTCCCAACTGGAGCCGCTATTCCGGTTTTGGCACGTATCAGACGAACATCGGCCTCTACTACAATGATTCCTGGTCGCGCGACATGGGCCGAAGCCTGCAGGAATTGAGCGAGCTGGATTACACGAATGAAGCATTACGATGCGCGGATTATTGTATCCGCTGCGCCCACCTTTGGGAGAATCCAACGAACGAGTTTAATGGCCGTTATTATCCACCCCATTGGGGTCGCATTGCCAATCGGCCCCAACCGTGGTGCATCTATGAAAACGACGGCCATGGGCTTACCAGCATGTTTCTCTATCGTCTTTGGTTGAGGTTGCCGAACCGGGATACCTGGCTTCGCGCCCGATGGCCGGACGTCAAGGCCGCCGGCGACTGGGTTTTGTGGGAATTTGATCATCCGAAAATTTCCGGCGCGACGAACGGCGTGCTCTTCACCACCAGCGAAGCAGCGGCGATGGCTGGTTATTCCGTATATCCCGACTATGCCTGCATGAACGCGCTTCGCGCGCTGGCGGAGATGGCCGATTCCATTGGAGAAAGCAATTCGGCGACTCAATGGCGGGAGCGGGCGGATAAAATGCGGGACGCAATGGCCAGACAATATGTGATCGACGATCCAAAATATGGCCGGGTTTGGACATTGAAATACGGCGGCTGGCCCGGCCAAAGCACTGTCCTCGGTCCTTTGGATCTTTTGGCCGATTATGAAGGCTTCGCGCCGGACGACGATGACCCGGCCTGGCGTCAAATCAATGAGGCTGCGTATCAACGCTTGATCGACACCTGGAAACCGTTCGGATTTTATGGCCAGGCGATGGGATACGGGCAGGGGCATGTGACGCAGGCCGCGTTGTTGCTGGACCGCATGCACGATGCCACGACCATGCTCGATTGGGCCGCGAAAGAAATCGACGATGCGCGATTTGGTTCCTTTATCACGCCTGAGGCTTGCGATATAGATCCGACAGGCCGTTACTGGTATCGAATTGGTGACCTGGGAAACGGAGTGCAGGAGGCAGAGATGGTAAAAATGCTGCGCCTGGTCATTGGCGTGGATGACACTCAACCGGAGCGTTTGCAGTTTTACCCGCGGATGCCCTACGATTGGAATGAAATCGCCGTCACAAAATATCCCGTGTTGTTTGAAAATTCCGGCGAACCGGAAGCAACTTTTCTCCAGTACAAGCTCACGCGGGTTGACGGCGGCATGAAATTGGACATCAGCGCAGACAAAACAATCGGTCCGGTCGCCATGCGTCTTGGCCCGATGAACGCGGAACCCGAAATCTCGAAAATTCGCGTCAACGGCGAAGAGCCGCCCGGTGCTCGTGCCGAACGCAGTGGCGATTCATGGTGGGTCAGGTTCACTACAAACATCGGGGCGGCCAGGTAACATGCTGAAATTCGGCGCCATATTTACCGGCCTGTTCTATCTCGTCCTGACGCAGCTCAACGTTTTCGGCGGAGCTGTTGCCGGCCCGGTCTCACCGGGCCTGGACGCCATGGCGCACCCTGAATTGTTGCCATTGTTCCCCCCGGACGGCACAGAAACCAGGCAGTCAAGTTCGTACGACCCAAGTGGTTCCAATAACGACGGCAACTTCACAAATTCGTACGCGAAGTATGTTGATACCAACGGCGAATACGTCATTTTCGATGCTTCCGGCCCGGGCTGCCTTTATCGTCAACAAATCAATGTCTGGTCCCGTGGCCGTAAAATGGCGGCTGGCCTGTCTCATATCAAATACTATTTTGACGACGAGCCCCGGCCGCGGGTGGACATGACCATCGACGATTTATTCGGCGGCAAGGCGGCGCCGTTTACTGAACCGTTTGCGTTCCTGGATCCGCGTCCGCGTTTTGGGATTTTGTATTATCCGTTCGTGTTCAAAAAGCGACTGAAGGTGACCACAACCGACGACTTCAGCAAACTTCGCGATCCGAACTCTTGTTGGTATCAATATACCTATTTGACCTTTCCGGAGACGAATGGGGTAAAAAGCTGGGCCGGGCCGCAGGAAGATAGTCCGGCAGCGCGAAATCAATGGACTCACCTGGGGCTCGATCCCAAGCCGGCTGCGGGCAATATCTCCAAATCGAATACCGTTACGATTCCGAATGGCAAGAGCACGGTCCTCGCGGAATTGCGTGGCGCCGGCTCGATCACGAGTGTGAAGCTCCGGCTCGATCCCTACGAACGGATGGAGTTTTACCATACCATCCTTCGGATTTATTGGGACGGCGCCAAACGGCCTGCGGTGGACCTGCCGATTGGCCTGTTTTTTGGCGGCGGCGGCGAAGATTACCCGAACTGCCGGCGCGTGCCGGAAATGTCGCTGCACTCGCTATTTTATGGGTTCGATGGGACGAATCACGATTTTTACTGCTATTGGCCCATGCCGTTTTGGCATTCGGCCCGCTTGGAGTTGATCAACGAGAGCGGCGTGGATCTGAAAAACGTTTCTTGCGAGATTCAATACAAGCCTTCGGCGGTCCTGGCATATCCAAAAGAGCAGTCCGGTTATTTTTGCGCCCGGCGCACGCTCGCTCGTGATCCGGGGCATGGGTTATTCAATACTGTTTTTGATGAGAGCGGCCGGGGCCGTGTGGTGGGGATTTCGTTTTATTCAATGGGCTACGCAATGGACGGTGATGAATTCACTTACATCGACGGCAGTCGCACGCCGCAGATTCATGGCGACGGCACGGAAGACGACCACAACCAGGGCTATGGCGGGGACGCCTACCAAAAGCCGCTTTGGGGCGGCCTGGTGAATGGATATCAAACCGCCTACCGCTTCTACTACAACGATACCTATGTCTTCAATCAACACATCAGGATTAACTATGAGTTCTCCCGCGAAGGCGGCCATGATAACGGCGGCGAAACGGACGTGATCGTGTACTATTATAAAATTTCCGCGAGCGGCAACCTGCTGTTGACGGACCAAATGGACGTTGGCGATCCGGCTTCCGAATCCGCTCACCATTACTCCGTCACTGGCCAAACCTGGGCGGGAACGCGGCGCAGCGGCTACGACGGCTATGAGCGCGACTACGAATATGATACCTGCCAGGACGATGGCCGCGCCTTCAATGGCAGCAGCGAGTTCACTGTCAACGTTTCGCCCGACAACCACGGTGTGGAACTCAGACGACGCCTGTATCGCCCCGGTAACGGACAACAGCGCGCATTCGTCTATGTGGACGGCGTGCGCGTGAGCGAGCGTCCCTGGGACGTGGTCACGCTATCTTCAGCTCCTGATTACCAGGGCTGGTACGATGCAGACTTCGAAATTCCCGCCGCTTACACCCGGGGCAAACGTCAACTGCGGCTGCGAATAGAATATGCCGGGGACGAAAATTCTGACATCAATGAATTCTATTATTGGGTTTATTGTTATCAGGAACATCCGGCAGCGAGGGCGCGACCAGTGCGGAAGTTAACGGGGGTGTCGACGGGCGCATTCCGGGTCGATCTGAATTGGGCTCCGGCGCGGCTGGCTCACCAGGTGAATTATTACCAGGTCGAACGCTCCGAAAAACCGGACTTTTCCCATGCCGTTCAGATTGGGCGAAGTAACCCAGCCCATTTCAGCGACCTGCGCGTGCAGCCGGATACGACGTATTTTTACCGGGTCGCAGCCGTGGGCCTTTCGGGGGCGACCGGAGTGTTCTCGAAGCCGGTTGCGGTGACAACCGCACCGGTTACCCAGACCGCAACCGCGACATTTCTGGGAACGGATGAAACCACCGAAGGCGATTGGCCGGGCAAATACGGCAAGGATGGTTTTTACATGCCGCGTTATTTTTACGGTCGTGACTGCCAGGCCTGGCCGGATTACCTGTGCGCTGTGGATTCTTGCAACGGCTTCACCAACCGTCAGTTTGCGATTTGGAGAAATTCGACGAAATCATCACTGCTAACGAGTCCCATTTCTTACTGCGCGCGTTACCTGGGCGCGCTCGAAACTCCGGGCTCCGGTTCTCTCACTCTTTATGTGAGCGATGGCCGGCCCCATCAATTGGCGCTCTACGTCTGTGATTTCGACAAAGCCGGACGCGAAGAAACGATCGAACTTGAGAACCTGAACGGTCATGCGTTGGCTCCCGCCTGTACGGTGAGCGACTTCCAGCAGGGCAAATGGCTGCGGTTCAAGTTTTCGGGAAGTATTCGGGTACATGCGGCCAGCCTGAAGAGCGAATCGACCGCAGTGGTGTCGGCTCTCATGTTCGATAAAGCGCAATGAACTTGTGGTAGGGACGGCGGCGGCAGCGCCACTTGCGAAAAGCGCCGTCCCCGCCTCGCCTAAATGGGCGATGCATTCTTTCCTTTTTGGCTGTCGTTATGTGACTTAAACACGCACAATATGGGAGTTACTATGAGTCTCGGGATCTTTAGCCGGCGCGACGCGATTAAATTGATGACCCTGGCGAGTGCGGCGATCTGCCGTCCCGGTTCGTTGATGGCAGAGGACGTTTCCGGCCGGAACGCAAATCTCGGCGCTGCGGCGGTATCGGCGGTTCATCCTCGGCTGTTTTACAATGCGGCGTCCCTGGCTCGATTGCGGGAACTTTTGGCTACGGACCCGGCGACGGATGCCAGCCTGAAAAAGGACGGCGAAGGGTTAGTCAACGCGAAATTAATTCCGGAAACCGCCGCCATGCGAGGCGAGGGCCAGCACGCCAGCTACGGGGAGCCCGGCACGCAAATGTCGGACATGGGACTGACCCTGGGCCTCCTCTTTCAGGTTACCGGCGACAGGAGTTATGCCGAAAGACTTCGAGAGGCGATGTTGTTCTATGCCAATTACGTCCGGTGGGCGGGCGAGAGTTTCGAGCGCCGGACGCCGCCGTGGTCTTCGGAACTGGACACGGCGAAATTCAGCTTCGGCTACGCGACAGGTTACGATGCGCTGCACGACTATCTTTCGGAGGCCGATCGCCGGATTATTTCCGATGCCATGGTTCGGTTGTCCGTGTTGCCGACCCTCAACGACTGGGTGATACCCGGCAAACGGATTCATTCGTTTGATTCCATGGGCCATAACTGGTGGGGCGTGTGCGTCGCCGGCGCCGGGCTTTGCGCCCTCGCGCTTTTGGGCGATGACCCGCGCGCCCAGGGATGGATTGATACGATGGACGCCGGCTTTGAGCAATGGTTCAACTTTCGCGGGAACACGCTGCAAAATCGCGTGGCCACCTTCGAGCGCTCCGGGCCGTCCTACGAGGGAGTCAGCTACACCCGGTACGGAGTGACCGAGTACCTTCATTACCGTTTGGCATGGCAGAATACGTATTCAGGCAAAAAAGCGGCGCGCATGGAACCGCTCGACCACGTCGCCCGGTTCTTTCTCTACACGCTTTATCCCACGTCACGGGGATCTCTAACCGTCGATTTCAATGATTGCACGCTGGGCGTGGATGCGACGGAGACGATGCTGTTGCTGATGGCCTGTGGGCTCGGTTCGCCGGAGTCGGACCGTTACCTGGAGCTCGTGCATACAAACCCGCAAAGCACGCTGATTTCACTTCTGCGCCAACCTTCTTCAAAAATGCCGGCCGCACTCGATGCTCCAAACTCGGTAATCTATCCCGAAATGGGGTGGTCGATCATGCGTTCCTCGTGGGAAAATGACGCCACGCTGCTCGCCATGAAATCCGGTTATACTTGGAACCACGCCCACGCCGATGCCGGTTCATTTATCCTTTTTAAACAGGGCGCGCCGCTCATCATCGATTCCGGGACGTGCTCCTATGACCGGCGGGAATATCACGAGTATTACTGCCAAAGCCGGGCGCATAACGTGATTCTCTTTGATGGCGCGGGCCAGCCGCCCGACGATTTTGCGACCGGCTGCAAATTTTCCGGGCGCATGCACAGCCTGATTGACGGGCTGAAATTGAAATACGTTTATGCCGATGCCACGGGCCCGATGGCGCGCTGGTTCACCCGCAACTATCGCCACTGGCTTTGGAGCGGCGATGTCATTTTAGTCATCGACGACGTGTCCGCGCACACCGCCGGCCAAATGGATTGGCTTCTGCACTTCGCCGGCAAATACGAGAAGAATTCCGACGGCAGCGTGAGCCTGAAAAATCGCCGTGCCGAAGCACTCGTCAAAATGGTCTATCCGCCAGCGACGATTCGCGAGGGCACCGGCCTGGCCGATCATAATCCGGATGTCGAGGTGCCTTATCTTATTTTTTCCCCGGACGGGCCGGCGCAGTCGGGCCAATTTATCACCGCCATTTGCCTGAACCCGAATGTCGTGCCGAAGTTCGAGGTTTTGGAGCGACAGAACTATCTTGGTATTCGAGTCCAAACACCCGATGCCGTGGAGGAATTGTATCTCGATCTCCGCGCAACCCGCAGCCCGAACACGATTGAAGTTCAGGCCGGCGATTGGGTCACCGACGCTTATTTGCTGCACATCAAATGGTCAAACCTCAATGGTCAGCCCGTGCAACGTTACTTTATCGGTGATGGCAGCTATCTTCGCTACAAAGGCCGTAGCGTGATGGAATCCCTTTCCAAACGCACTGCGTGCTGGGCGCCGGGCGAATCGATGGAGGTATTCTCGGACAACATGACCGCGCCCATGCAAATCGCTGCGGACGCTCGACCCGCCGGCGTCAACTGGAACCATCGCCGCGTCGCCGCCCGGTACGACGCCCAATCCAAACTCGTGTCACTGTAACAGAGCTCCGACAGTGAGGGAAGGGGAAGGCCGCGAGGTCAGTTCGGGTTTGAGAACGGACACCAGCTTCCAGTTAACCTGATCATCGGAGGTCCAAACCCACCCATTGCGCATAATGAAACGGTTGCTGTCGGGCACTGCATCATGCGTCGCGTACAGGTAAGCGTGATTGTCGTAGATTCGGACCTTCGGGTCGCACAAGCCCAGGCCTTCGACAATGGGATTCGCCGCCCGCGCCGCGCATGCCGCAGTTATGAAGGAAAAAAACCACGCCGTGAAAGCGGTCCGTGCGAGACAGGCTGTATAAGCCGGTCCAAGCGCCGAATCTTATAGAACTTTCCCGGCAGGTCAAACCAGTGCCTGTCCCGAGGGGATTTCGCACGAAGACCGCGAGAAACGCGACGGAGCATTGATGCGTGCCGGACTCAACCACAGAGATCGCAAAGATCACAGAGACCGAATGGATCTCACGCAATGGGCGCAGAGGCCGCAAACTGAAAACCCTCATCCTCGTCGTCCGCTTCTGAATCTGGGAAGAGAGGGATTCGGCCCGCTCTAAGGGCGGGGACGCCGCAGCGCAGCGTCCCTACCGTGCAAACCGCTCCCACGTTCCCACGTTCCCGCCAATCTATTTCGGATTGACGCAAACACATAAACGAGGCTATTGTACGCGTTCGCGTTTTAACAGTTAACAGACATGATTCATACAATTCGTAAGCATTCGAAGTGGCTCTTGTGGATTATCGCCGGAGCGACGATTTTATCGTTCGTGATTTTCATGGGCACCGGGCCGGCCGGCAATCGCGGCAACGGCCGCGGTGAGTACGCGAGCACAAACGCCTCCGGCACAATCTACGGCCAGCCCATCACGCAGGACATGTATGACACCATGAAAAAGGATGTCTACCTGGATTACCTCTTCAATTACGGCCAATGGCCGGGCGCTGACCAGCAGACGGCCGAGCAATTGCAGCAACGGATTTACGTCCGCATGATGATGATTCAAAAGGCCAAAGCGCTGGGCATCCACGTCTCCGATGAGCAGACGGAAACTGTCGCCGCGAATTTTCTCCGGTCGCCGGCATTGGAACGCGCTTTTCGCCTGGAACGCGGCCAGGCCGTGCCTTTAAGCGGGTTTGTGAACCAGGTGCTCGCGCATGAGGACATGGACGCAAACGATTTCGAGAATTTTGTGCGCGACGACGTAGCCATCGAACAATTGCAGTTGCTTTTCGGGCTGACGGGACAAATGCTCACGCCCCAGGAGGCGACGAACGAATATATTCGTGAAAACCAGGAGTATTCCGCCCAGGTCGTTTTCTTTTCCGCGTCGAATTATCTTGGACGCGTAAGTGTTACTCCCAAAGACGCCGCGGAGTTTTATACCAATTACATGGCCGATTATCGCGTCCCGGACCGTGTCCAGGTCAGTTACGTGTTGTTCTCAGTGAGCAATTATTTGGTCGAAGCGAAGCAACAGATCGGGACGAACCTGGATTTGGAAACTCAAAACGCTTTCAACCAGAGCGGGGGAATGCAGGCAGTGCCGGACGCCAAGACTACGAACGATGCGCTGGCATATATCCGGAATTTCATTCTCCATCAGCAGGCCCTGCAAAATGCCGCCACGCAGGCGAACCTGTTCGCTCAGTCGTTGTTTAGCATGGAACCGGTTGCGCCGCAAAACCTGGCCACCGTTGCCGCACAAAAGGGGCTGACTGTGGAACATCCGGCGCCGTTTGCGGCGGATTATGGACCGTCTGAGTTTACCGCGCCGACGGCCTTTACGCAGGCAGCATTCGAGGCAACGCCGGATTCTCCGTTTTCCCGGCCAATTGCCGGCCAGAATGGTGTCTACATTCTAGCGCTCGAAAAAAACATCCCCAGTGAAATCCCGCCGCTGGCCCAGATCCAGAGCAAAGTCACAGATGATTTGCGAAACCGTTTGGCCGCCATCACGGCGCAACGGGTAGGAACCAATTTTGCCCATCAGTTGCCCATGCAAATGGCCACGGGCAAAAGTTTCCAGGCCGTGGCATTTGCCGATGGGCTGACTCCTCTGGTTTTGTCGCCGTTTTCGTTGACCACGCAGGATGTGCCGGAGGCAGACGGCCATGCCACGGGAAATCAGCTCAAAGAAGCCGCGATTACAACACCTGTCGGTTCCACCAGCGGATTTATTCCGACGGATGAGGGTGGTTTTGTTATGTATGTTCAATCGCGGCTGCCGGTCGACCAGACAAAAATGGCGGCTGACCTGCCGCAGTTCACGGAGCAACTTCGTCAGCAACGGGCTGACCAGGCGTTTAGCGATTGGGTCCAGCACGAAGCCAGCCGCGAACTGCGTAACACCCCGCTCGCCCGCGTGGCGGGAGCAGCGCGCTAAAAATTGGATTGTTGGATTAATGGATTCGTGGATTGATGGATGGGAATAGTCGCGTGAAGGTCGCGAAGGTTGGAGATGGAAGATGCCGGGAATCGAACATCGAACGCCGAATGGTGGAAAAGGGAATTTAAGCACAGAGTCACCGAGAACACCGAGGCACCGCTAAAGCGTGGCTAAAACTTAACGATGAATGGACACAGATACACAGGGATTTAGCAACATAAATTCCCAGCGCCGATCAAAATAATTCCGCTCATCTGTGTCTATCCGTGTTTATCCGTGGTTGAAAATTCAATTCATTCTGTCTACAAAGGTCTTTGTGTTCTCTGTGGTTAAATGCCCATGACCTCCATCATCAAACTATCCTCGCCGGCAACCCATGAGTATTGGGAGGTGCCCGTATTGTACGAGGACGAGTTTCTGCTGGCGCTGGATAAACCGTCCGGCCTGCTGACATCGCCGGACCGTTACGATCCCGCGCGACCCAACCTGATGAAGTTGCTGCACGCGGGTATTGCGGCGCAAAAGCCGTGGGCGCGGGAACGGACTCTGTCGTACCTGAGCAACGCGCACCGGCTCGATTTCGAAACGAGCGGCGTCATTCTCCTGGCTAAAGCCAAACCGGCCCTGGTTGCGCTCGCGGATTTGTTCGGTTCTGAAAAGCCGAGGAAACAATACGTGGCACTGGCGAGCGGCGCGCCGCCGCCGTCGGATTCATTCGATGTGGACGCGCCGCTGGGACCGCATCCGGTGAAGCTCGGTGTCATGCGAGTGGACAGAAAGAATGGGAAGAAGTCAAAAACCCGGTTTCAGGTACTGGAGAATTTTGATCGTTTTGGATACGTGCTGCTCAAGTGCGAACCGTTGACCGGGCGTACGCATCAGATCCGAGTGCATGCCCTTGAGGCCGGCCTGAAAATTGTGGGCGACATCTTATACGGCGGGAAGGCCCTCTGGCTGTCGCGCCTCAAAAAGGACTATTATTTGAAGCCCGGCCGCGAAGAACGGCCGTTAATTGGCCGAGTTGCCCTCCATGCCGAACGCCTGGAATTGGAACATCCGATTGGGGGCCGGACCATAGCGATTTCCGCCCCCTGGCCGCATGATTTGACCGTAGGAATCAAGTATTTAAGGAGGTATAGCCAGTCGGTAGAGCCCCCAACCGTGAGGGAGGGGAGGCGAATGGAAGATTGAAGAGGAATAAGGCAAACATCGAACATTGAAGGGAGTCCACGGTCGACAGTCCAGGGTCCACAGTCAAAGAGCGGGGCAGAGGGTCGATTGACGATGGAAGATGGAGCCGGTAACAGAGCCGCGACCGTGCGGGAGCGGGAAGCCGGATGGAAGATGGGACGGGCATCTTGCCTGTCCGATTAGGCCGATTTTTCCAATAAAATTGAACAGGCTGGGAAGCCCGTTCTACTACCCTGATGGGTCAGGGCCTTGCAAAAGGGCGTATTTTTTCGATTGGCTTGCATAAACGGAACGGCTCTTGCTTCCTCGGGTCTGTCAAATTAATGGGAACACCGTTAGCCGGGGGAGAGCCGATGCTGAATGGAATGGATAACCAAGTAAAAATCCTGATTTTGGATGATGAGGCCGACTGGCTGGAAATGTTGCGCGAGATGCTCGGGCAATTACCCAGCAAGCCGGAGGTCCGCACCGCCACAACCGGCGCGCACGCTGTCGCACAATTGGACGCCGAGCCGTTTCGGTTGCTGGTTTGCGACCTGAAGATGCCGCGCATTGACGGCCTGCAAGTCCTGGCGATCGTCCGACGCCGTTTCCCGGAGCTGCGCACGGTCGTTTTGACCGGCCTGGAGGACGAGGAATTTCGCTCGCGCGCCTATGCGCTGGGCGTAGATTTGTTTTGGCTCAAGACGGATATGCAGCAGAACATGAAGATGTTCCTGGATTGCCTCGAATCATTATTAGGGCGGGAAATGGCCGATGGATTCCGCGGGATTCAAAACAAGAGCCTCATGGACATCATCCAAATGGAAAGTCTTTCGCGCAATTCCACGCTGTTGCGTCTCACGCGCGGGCCGCTCGTCGCCAAAATTTGGCTTCAGGACGGCGAATTGATTGACGCGGAAGTCCAGGGCGCTCACGGTGAAACCGCCTTTCGCAAGATTTTGTATTGGAAATCCGGCACATTCGAGAATCTGCCGGCTGAACCGAGCCATCCTCGGGCAATCCAAAAATCGGTGAATGCTTTGCTGCTGGAATCAGCGCAATCGATGGATGAATCGGAAGATCAACAAACGGAGATCATCGAAAAAACGGCGCATCGCAAGACCGTTTGGCGCATATCGCTGCTGACGCGCGAGGGCGCCGAATTCGTGGTGGCACTGCCGCCTGAAGGGGAACCGGAAGCGTGGGGCACGCAGCAGGTGGAACAGCACGCCAAATGGGCGCGCCGCTCGCTGGAATTAGCCCGCCAATTGGGGGAACGCCTGGAGGCCGGCCCACTTTCGCACATCGGGGGGTCTTGCGCGGAACGGAACGTGCTTGTACTCAACCGTGACAATAAGCTATTTGTCGTGGGGTGGCCCCCGGACAAAGTAGACGGTCAATTACTTGAAAGAACAAAAAAACTTGTAGCGTCATGGGACTCTTAAAAAAGCTATTTCGCCGTCAGGCCGCCGTGCAGGACCTGCCTTCGGGCAGCCTGACGGTGGACCGAAACGGCAACACGATTACGTCGACGATCTCGTCGACCTATCCAGCCGGGCTGTTGAAGCAAATTGCCAAGGACGTTCTCAAGATTTTCAGCGAGGCGCGCGAGGCGCAGTCGCCGCTGCACGAAGTCAACATCCATTTCGCGAGCCTGCGCGTGACGGCGCGGGAACTGCGGGGCGGCGCAATCATCTTTCTCTTTCCGCAAATCGCGATGCCGCAAATGCACAACAAAGGCCTGAACACGACAACTGCAATTGCAACTGCCGCCGCCGCCGCAACTGCAACGGCGCCTGCCCAATAAAAGCGTATGAACCAAAAAGAACTAAACCAATTGGTCACCCAGATCGAGACACACATCGAATGCTGGAAACAGTTCAACCATTTCATCAGCATCGCGCGCACGAAAAAATTCACCGCCGCCGATGAAACTCAATTCCTCGAGATCAAGAGTGTAATCGTCCAGGAACTAGAAATTGTCTTTTCGACCGTCGAGATGACGTCGCTCTCGCGCGATGAAATCCACGCGCTGATTACGAATGCTCCGTCGTTGCGCTTTTTGAGCGAAATGAGCGAAGGCGCGTTGCGCGGGCTGGAAAGCCAATGGCACAAGGTTTATATCGGATGGCATTCCATCCTGGGGCAGCTCAAGGTCAAGCAACGCACTGAGGACAGCAAGGCATTCTGGGGCAGCGGGAAGGGCAAATAACAGAGCCCCGACCGTGAGGAAGGGCGGGAGGAAGATGGAAGATGACAAATTGAAGAGCGTCAGAACGTGAGAGCGTGAGAGGATGGGGGGTTCGAAGAACCCGAATTCCAGGGACCAATCTCCATAGAAGCTCCAATCCAGAACATCCAATTTATGGGCTCGGGCCTTGAACATTCTCTGGCGTCTGGGTGTTTGAGTTTGGAGCTTTCGGTGGCATTATCACGGCACCGGTAAGGAGCAATCGTTATGGACATTTTTCTTGAAGCTGCAATTGAAGAAGCAAAGAAGGGGCTGGCCGAAGGCGGGATTCCCATTGGTTCCGTATTGGTTCGCGCGGGAACAATCATCGGCGTGGGCCATAACCGGCGGGTCCAAAATGGCAGCGTGATTCATCATGCCGAGATGAATTGCCTGGAAAACGCCGGACGCCTTTCGGCGTCGGTCTATTCGCGTTGCGTCCTGTATACCACGCTTTCACCGTGTCCAATGTGCAGTGGCGCGATTTTGCTCTACAAAATTCCGCGTGTCGTCATCGGCGAGAATATCACGTTCGAGGGACCGGAGGAGTATTTGCGGTCGCAGGGCATTCAACTGGAAATTCTCAACGACCCGACCTGCATCCGGCTCATGCGCGATTTTATCAAGGCCAAGCCGGAGT
>DASYYL010000014.1:0-18233 GCA_035933915.1 Verrucomicrobiia bacterium | reverse complement strand
CAACGAAATCATTGAGGCGTCCAAGGCAAAGGTGACTTGCGGCAGGTCCACATCGGTCTTGTGGTCCCGGTAAAGGTCGGCGGCGCGTTGCATCAGTCTTTGGGCGACAGCTTGAAAGAGTCGCCAATCACGATGCTTGTTCGCGTAGGCCAGGTTAGTCCGGGTCAGCCGGCCTCTGAATCCCAAGTGATAAAGCAAACTCCGGTCGCCATGACAGGAGGATGCACTACCGCGAGCAAAGGAAGATTTGGCCATCCCAACAAGAGCCGGACTACCATTTCCGTGCGCGAAGCGGCCCTCATACAGACGTTTCCGAAGCGGTACACCTTCGAAACGGACTATATGGATGCCGTTTGCGATATGATTGGAAACGCCGTCCCGCCAATGTTCGCGGCCGTCTCGGCAAGGCACATATGGCAAGCGCTCAAGAGTCGGAATGAAAACGCGGCTAAACGAAAGTAAGTTTTCAATCACCACGTTTGGCGGTCTTTCAAGATCCGCATTAATGTCTAAAGTTCGGAGCACGGGAAATGCAACTACCGAACTAAAACTTATGTCTCTGCTCCGGAAGGCGGGAGTCACAGGATGGCGTCGAAACTATCCGCTGGCGGGGAAGCCCGATTTTGTTTTTCCAAAATGCAGATTGGTCGTGTTCGTCGACGGATGCTTTTGGCACGGGCATAACTGCCGGAACCTTTCCGCGAAACAAAATGCGAAATTTTGGCGGCGGAAGATCGCGGCGACCAAGCTTCGTGATAAACGCAACTCGAGACGGCTTCGAGCCGCCGGATGGAACGTAATAAGAATTTGGGAGTGCGGCCTTGAGAAACGATCAGCCGCCTGCATGGCGCGCATACAGAATTTCGTTGCGAAATCCTTAGGCATATGAGCGGTTTTACGTCCGCCGCCGAAAGCGCTTTTGTGGCAGAGAAAATGAACAATTGTGGAGAATTAAGTTGACAATTCGCGCGGGGGCGGGAAAATCGGAAAAATCTAGGCCGGTCATCGCAAGGGTCAAATTCGGAGATTCGTGCGATACCCTCGTAGAACTTTGCAGATTTGGATTTGCTATCGGCCCAGAAGAAGATTCAGAAGAAGATTCGTAAAAGGGTCAGTCCTAGAACTGTGACATTTCATCATTTAAAGGGGTTCCTGGTATTGTAGTATTTGTCATTCATTTTGCCTTACGCCGGTGCCAGTATAGCAAGTGGTTGACGTGCGTTGAAGTACCCATCTTTAGCCGCTCCGCAATTCATTTGATCGTCGCGCTCGTCTCGGACCGCAATTGAACCGCCAGTTTCACCTTCTTCGGGTCGCCCTTTGCGCGACGCTCCAGGTCGGATTCCTCCCACCCAAGTCGCTTTAATCGTTCCGGCACGAATCGTCAAAATTGCCCAAATGCCCAGGAATTCGCAATTTTTTCCATCAACCAGCAAATGCTCGATGAACATTTATAACGGTCGTGTAAACACTTAAGTCACTTGTATCCAACAACTTATCAGGGGCTGTAAACAGTCTGTAAACGATGTGTAAACATTTAAGTCGTTGATTTTCA
Organism: Verrucomicrobiia bacterium; assembly: GCA_035933915.1. Classification (GTDB taxonomy): domain Bacteria; phylum Verrucomicrobiota; class Verrucomicrobiia; order Limisphaerales; family UBA11358; genus UBA11358. The sequence goes on along the minus strand of DASYYL010000014.1, from coordinate 16,678 downwards.
ACCATGTAAACAGTTGTAAACCCTTTTAAACTTCATCTGCGTTGTTGCGCCCCTGTTACGCCCTGTTACGCCTTTGTTTCGGACTTGTTACGGCCTAAGTCGTTTATGCTTAACGATGTTACGGATGTTACGGGTTTTCAGACCTCATATACCATCTTCATCATCCTGGTCCTCGTCCTCGCATGCCCGCCGTTGGTCTGAGGGGCATATGCCTTTGGACCGCCTGCCGATTTGCAAATCGGCGATACAGCAGGTTTGAAAACCTGCGCTACAATTGCCAAAAAGATGCCTCGCGGTTTTCCGCGAGGCATCTTTCTCAATTCTTCCAGATCACGCGCCGACGCTGGCGAGTTCTTCGCCGTTTGTCACGTTGATGATCTTGAACTGTTCGGCGTGCATGGCCGGGTCTTTGCGGAATGAGAGCTTCCCGAAATATCGTTTTTCCATTTCGATCAGATGTTTTTCGTCTTCGGTCCGCAAACGGTCGAGCACGGTGGGATGCACGACGATGAGAAGCTGAAAGTCCGTTTCGTCGCGGGTGCGTTTCTTCAGGATTTCCTGGAGCTTGCGCTGGATTTCCACGCTCATGGTGAGGGCGCTCTTGACCTTGCCGCGGCCCTTGCAGTACGGGCAATCGTCATAGACGGCGCTGCGCACGCTTTCGCTGTGGCGCTGGCGCGTCATTTCCATGAGGCCGAGCTGCGAGATGGGCAGAATATGGGTCTTGGCCTTGTCGCGGCGCAGGCCCTCGCGCATCCGTTGCATCACCTGCTGGCGGTCGCGCGGATGTTTCATGTCGATGAAATCCAGCACGATCAGCCCGCCCATGTTGCGCAGGCGCAATTGCCGGCAGATTTCCTCGGCGGCTTCCAGGTTCACTTTCAGGATGGCCGCTTCCTGGTCGCGCCCACTCTTGTGGCGGCCGGTATTGACGTCGATGGCCACGAGCGCCTCAGTTTCGTCGATAACGATGTAACTGCCGCTCTTAAGATGCACCTGGCGGGTGAAGGTGCTTTCCAATTGCTTGGTGATGTTGAACCGATCAAAGACGGGCTGCGCTTCAGTGTAGAGCTTGATCTTGCCGGCGGAACGCTTTGAGATTTTTGAAATCATGTCGCGCATCCGGTCGAAGGCCTTGGGATTATCCACGACAATGCGCTCGACGTCCTCGGTCAGGAAGTCGCGGACGGTGCGTTCGATGAGGTCGGGTTCCTGGAAAACGCAGGTGGCGGGCGACTGTTTCCTGATCCGGTCCTGGATGGCCCGCCACTCGTCCAGCAGCAAGGCGAGATCACGGACGAAATATCGCTTCTGCTGGCCTTCGCCGGCGGTGCGCATGATGACGCCCATGCCGTCGGGAATGGCCAGTTCGCGTAGGATTTTTTTGAGGCGTTTGCGTTCCTCCTGGTTTTCGATTTTGCGGGAGATGCCCGATTGATCGGAATTGGGGAGCAAAGCCAGGTAGCGTCCGGGCAGGACCAAATTGCTGCGAATGCGCGGGCCTTTGGTGCCGATGGGTCCCTTCGTCACCTGCACGATGATTTCGCTGCCGGGAGGATACAGGCGCGGAATGTCGTTTTGGGTAACCTTGGGCCTGTCCCGCCGGCGGCCTTCGCGTTCGACAATTTCCATGTCGCTGTCGAGGGCGCTGGGAACGATGTCCCAGTAGTGCAAAAATGCGTTCTTTTCGAAACCGATGTCCACGAAGGCGGCTTTGAGGTTGTTCTCCAAATTCCGCACGCGGCCTTTGAAGATGCTGCCCACGAGGCGTTCCTCGGTGGTGCGTTCGATGTTAAATTCCTCGAGTTTTCCCTCTTCGAGCACGGCGACGCGCGTTTCGAGCGTCTCGGCGTTGATAATGACTTCTTTATGTATTTTTTTCACAGGTTTGATGAATCGCTGGACTTTCTTGACGATCGTCGTGGCGATGTTTTTCATCGCGTCAAGGACACCTGTGGGACGTTCTTTGATTTCAACCGGCTCAAACTTCTCCTCCTGCACGATGGCGGGAGTTTCGGTATGGGGTTGGCGAAAATCTTTCTTTTCCGGAATGTTCGCCGGAGTCTGCGCGGGTTCGACGCCCTCGGCCGGGAGGCCGGCGGCGATATTTTCCGCGCGCTCGATTTCGTTGGCGTGGCGCTTCTCGAAAATCCGGTCGCTTCCGCCCTGCTCGCTGACGACGTCAGCGCGCGCCTGCGTGGCTTCGCTGTCCGGCTTCTGCCGGAGTGGGGCCATGCCGCCTTTTGGACGAAAGCGCATTCCGCGGCGATGCCGGGAAAATTTGTTGTCACTCATAGTTTCAGTATCCTTTCCGATGAATATGTACGTTTTGCATCAAACCCGCGGCGATCAACGAGCCGAGCACTGAAGATCCGCCGTAAGAAAGCAGCGGCAGTGGCACACCCGTCACGGGCATGATGCGAATGTTCATGCCGATATTGATAAACACGTGGCTGAAGATGAGCGTGACAACGCCCACGGCCACGAGTTTGCCCAGGCGGTCGCGCGCCTGGCCGGCGATTCTGAGTCCAGTGAATAGAACCACCGCATACAGCGTGAGAACAAGCACGCTGCCGACAAATCCCTCCTCCTCGGCAATGGTGGAGAAAATGAAGTCGTTGTGCGCCCCCATCCGCGGCAGATAGCCGAGAATGTCCTGGGTTCCATGGCGCCAGCCTTTGCCCATCAACCCGCCGGAGCCCACGGAGATCAACGCTTCGCGGACGTTGTATTCGTCGCCAAGCTGTTGTTGTCGATCCTTTGCCAGCTCCGCCGCGGAGGCGTTCGACGGAGCCAAACTGGTATAATCGCGTCCGAAATAGACCAGCAACCTGTCGCGCTGGTATTCGTGCATGGGAATTCGAAGAGCGGTCGGAGCGAACACAACGTCGGCCACGACCAGGACGGCCAGCGTGCCGACGGTGCCGATCAATTGGAGCAAATACCGCTTGGGAATGCCTCCCACGTACATCATGGCAAACCCCGTGGGCGCCAGCACGAGGGCCGAGCCCAGGTCCGGCTCCTTCAAGATCAGCGCGAAGGGCAGCATCATCATTCCGATGGCTTTCCAAAAGACGGACGGCCATCGCAATTCCTCGGCTGGCCGGCTCAGGAAATTGGCCATCGCCAGGATGAAAGCGAGTTTCGCCAGTTCGCTCGGCTGAAGCTGAAACCCGGGCAAATCGATCCATCGCCGCGCGCCGTAATGCACCGAGCCCACGTGCGGGATCAACACCATGACCAGCAGGAAGATGGCGCACCAATAGATGACCGTGGCCCAGCGGGCGATGATGTGGTATTCGAGGAAGCAAACGGCCACGCCCGCGCCGGCGCCGACGGCATAAAAGAGGATTTGCTTGAGCCATATCTGGTGATACCACGCCATGGCCGCAATGTCCGGATTGGCCAGCGTGGCGCTGGCCACAAACAGCGCGCCGATGAGCATCAGCCCGGCGAGCCCGGCCAGTTGCAGCCGGTCGAGCCTCGGAGCATGTTCGTTGATGGATGGGTCGACCATTATTTCAAAATCATTCTCATCGTCATGCTCATCCTCAAAATCGATTTATGAGGATGACGACGACGATGAGGATAATTATTCATATTCAGTTTCTCGCCACGGGATGCAAAATTGTCGGATCTTTCTTTACGAGTTCGGCGTAAACATCATGGGCGATCGGGGCGCAATCGATGCCGCCGGAGCCACTGGCGTGGAATTTTTGGACCGTGACAATCACCACGTATTTTGGATTTTCAAACGGCGCGAACGACGCGAACCACCAGTTATACCCAAGCAGTTCGCCTTTTTCATTTTTAATCTGGGCCGTGCCCGTTTTGCCGCAAATCGACAGGCCGGGAACATCGGCGTTGTGACCGGTGCCTTCGATATCTTCGGTTTCACCGAGCATCGCGTCCTGAACGATACGAATGTTGCGCTCGCTGACGTTCAGCCGGTCACGGACAACGCCTGAAGGATAAATGGTCGGCGCTTCGCCGCCGTTCGGGTCCTGCGGTTCGATGCGGGCGACCAGGCGGGGCCACAAAACCGTGCCGCCGTTGGCGAGGGCGCAGTAGGCCACGGCCACTTGCATGGGCGTCACCGCCAATTGGCCCTGGCCAAAATCGATATTCGCCGAATCGCCGTCACGCCAATCCGGACTGTCGATTTCCTGCAATGTCGGAAAAATTCCGCGGGATTCCTGGCCTTTCGGGAAAACGCCTGTGCGTTCGCCTAAATGAAATTTCTCGCCCATGAGAATGACATTTTGGATGCCCAGGTTCAGTCCGGTGTGAATGAAATAGGCGTTGCTGGAGCGCTCGATGGCGCGTTTGAAATCGTACTCGCCGGGCGGAGCCGTATCCCTGATTTTGCGCCTCCCCACGAAGATGCAGCCGTGCGCGCGATCGGCCGGGTCGGGCTGCACCTCATAAACGGCGTTCGGATCCATCCCATGCTCGAGCGCGGCCAGTCCGACGATAGGTTTGAAAATCGAGCCGGGAAGGAATGCCGCGTAGGTCGCGCGATTGATTTGCGGAGTCAGGTTTGTATCGACCATCAGGGCCGATTCCTGGTCCATTTGGTCCGGCGGCAAATTTTTCGTGAAATAGTTCGGGTCAATCGCCGGGGCCGAATCCATCACGAGGACGTCGCCGGTGCGGGCGTTCATGACGACGACCGAGGCCAGGGCGTTTACGCCGTGATGTTTGAGAATGGATTGTTCGGCGACCTGCTGAAGGTCCAAATCAATCGTGAGAACGACGTTATGGCCCGCCTCGGGTTCGCTGCCGATATTCTGTGTCTGGCGATAGCCGTAATTATTGACCATCACGAACTCCTCGCCGGCATGGCCGTGAAGCGGTTTGTCGAAAGCGCCTTCAACACCAATGACACCTTTATAGTCGGGCATGCGATAATTAAAAAAGGCGTCTTCGTCCTCGGTGGAACTGTCGTCCTTGGTCACGTAACCGATCACGTGCGCCGCGGTCTTCCCCAGCGGATAGACGCGCGTCGTTTGCACGTCCAGGTCCACGCCCAGCGTGCCGGAATAATTTTCTTCGAAGCGCGCGACTTCCTGGGAATCGAGGGCCTGCGCGATGGGATACGGCACATAAAGACTGGATAGATAGGCGCGCCAAAAGCTCTTATAGTCAAATGTCAATGGCCGGCCAATGGTCTGCGACATTTTGTTGACGACGTTGCCGGCGACATCGTAACGCGCCTGCCACTCCAAGTCCGAAATCTGCTTTCGGGTCAGCGGCGCAGCTTTTTTGACCGAGGAGGACCGTTTCCAAAACTCCCAGATTGGTCGTGAACTATTCACGGTCCGGGGCGGGCGCAACTTCCAGTATTCGGCCTGAAAATCAGCGCTCAAGTCGTCGAAATACAGGTCCAGGTTGTAGCGCGGGCTGTTTTCAGCAAGCACACGGCCCTGGCAATCCAGAATTTTCCCGCGCATGGCCGGAATACGGATGGTGCGATAGGACTGGGTTTCCAAATGGCTCTTATATTCGCCGCCTGAGACGATCTGCACCCACCAGAGGCCGGTCAACAAAATCAAAAAGCCGGCCGCCAGCCCTGCCGCCACAAAGCGGAGCTGCGGATCATTCTTTTTCAGTTCGTCAAAAATCAGCACGGAAAATAGACGTTAATTACATTTTTCTTCGGCCACGCAAAATTTCGCGATCGGGCCGGAAACTGGTTTCGGTCCTGGGCTTATAGCCCAGCGCATCATCACACCACTCAAATAAAGTAAAGAAAACCGGCGTGGCCACGGCGCCGCCGGCAGTCATCACGATCCATTGCCAGAGGGAGCCCCAGCCCAGCAACGGCTTTTGGCCGGCGGTCAGCAACAACAGCACCGCCAGCAACGGGACAACAGCACTGGCAATGCCGCCCAAAACAACCTGCGCAAACGGCAATTCGCGCAGAATCAGGTCCCGCTGGAGGAAGATTGGAAATCCAACGACAAACAGCGGCAAAATCGTCAGGCCCAACGGATTGGCTGAAAGCGAGTCAAACCAAAGGCCGCCCAGAACGGCCAGAAGCGAAAGAACAACAATATCCGTATTCAACGCGGCATAGACGACGAGCGCGGGCAACAGGTCAATTTGGGCGCCCAGCAAGTGACGAGGCACAGCGATGACGGCCTCCGCGAAAACCACAATGAACGCGGCAGCCAGCACCAGCATGGAATTTAACGCCTTCATTGAACGAGGACAAATACTTCTTCGAGAGATCCAAGGTTTGCGTTCAATTTCACGCGGGCTTCCGAATACAGGCCGAAATCCACCTGGCGCGCATCCACCACCTGCCCCAACGGAATGCCTTTGGGGAAAACACCCCCAATACCGCTGGTGATGACCAACTGACCGGGCTTCAAGTCCGCCGTGCCGGGCAGATACGTCAGATCCGCCAGGGAGCTGTCGAGGGGACCGCTGGCGCTGAGGATGCCCGTATCCTGCGCCGGGTCCTGGACCAGCGCCGACACTCTGCATTTCGGGTCGCCCACCAAAATGACCTGCGAACGAGTGTAACCGACCGATGAAATGCGCCCGACGAGACCGTCCCTCGTCAAAATCGGCATATTTGTCGTCATTCCATCGCGGCTGCCCAGGTCAATTTCGACGGTGCGCCACCAGTTTGCCGGGTCGCGGGTGACGACTTGGGCCAGCCTGAATTTCCACGGCTGCTGTTTTTCCCACCCGACCAGGGCGCGCAACCGGTCATTTTCCTGAACGATTGCGCTGGCCTGAACTTGTTCGGCCTGCAGTTGCTCGTTCTCGCGCCGGAGGTGGTCAATTTCCCGGAGCAATTCGCTGCGGGGCAGGACGCTGTTGACGAGGTCCGAAGGCAATTGATGGGTGGCCCCGGCCAGGCCGAACAAGGGCAGAAAAAGACTGCCCAGAGCCAATTTCAACCGGGACGAGGCGCTAGAGGGCAGGCTTAAGAAGAGCGCTGCCGCCAGTGCCACGAATCCGAAAGCGATATAATATTTCTGTTTGAACATCCTGCAATTTCCGCGGCTGAATGTTCAGCCGCTTGCAGGCGAAGCCAGGCGGGAAATCAATTAATATTTTGCGTTGGTTGCCACTCGTTTGAGGAACTCGATTTCCTGCAAGACGCGACCGGTGCCTTCGGCAACGGCGCTCATGGGATCGTCAGCCAAATGGACCGGCAAGCCGGTTTCCTCGGCCACGAGCCGGTCAATGCCGCGCAACAGCGAACCGCCGCCGGCCATGACCAGGCCCCGATCCACAAGGTCGGCGGCCAGTTCCGGCGGGCAACGTTCGAGTGTCAGACGGATGGATTCCAAAATGCTCGAGAGCGGTTCCTGCAACGTTTCGCGAATTTCCTCGGAACGAATCGTCAATGTCTTGGGCAGACCGGTGCTTAAATCGCGGCCCTTGACGTCCATTGTCAGTTCCTGTTCCAGGGGAAAAGCCGAACCGATGCGAATCTTGATTTCTTCCGCAGTGCGTTCACCTATCATCATGTTGTAGGCGCGTTTCATGTGCGCAGTGATCGTTTCGTCAAATTCGTCTCCGCCTACCCTCAGGCTGCGGCTGAAGACGATACCGGCAAGGGAGATAATTGCGATTTCGCAAGTTCCGCCGCCGATATCCACGATCATATTGCCCGCCGGTTCGTGCACCGGCAGGCCCACGCCGATGGCCGAGGCCATCGGTTGTTCAATCAAATACACCTCGCGCGCTCCGGCGTGAGTGGCGGAATCTTTGACGGCCCGTTTTTCAACCTCAGTGATGCCCGAAGGCACCGCCACGACCACGCGTGGGGCAATGAGTTTTCTGTGGTGCACTTTTTGGATAAAATGCCGCAGCATGGCCTCGGTGATTTCGAAGTCGGCGATGACGCCGTCTTTCATCGGGCGAATGGCGACAATATTGCCCGGGGTACGGCCCAACATACGTTTGGCTTCGTCACCCACGGCCAGCACATTGGTTGTGCCGGATTGAATAGCCACCACAGAAGGTTCGCGCAGGACGATTCCGCGGTCCCGCACATAGACAAGAGAATTTGCCGTCCCCAAGTCTATTCCAATATCGTTGGAAAACAGGCTTTTTAATTGCGCAAGCATGAATTAATGCCTAACAAGGCCGAATTAAAACGATTGTGAAGCAAAAGGTCAAGCGGTGAAATGGAAGGGATTGACAGATGGGCCGATTGGTGGATTAATGACTTGCGGCTTCGGTCCTTCCGATGGTTCTTGCCACAGTTCCAACAGCGTCCTGATTGACAGCCTTGATACGCTTTGCTCATAACAGTCCCATGAACGGAACGGCAAAAAACAATCTTCGCGCGATCCTTGCGGTTCCGGCGCTGGCTGCTTTCGCGGCGGCAACCGTGTGGATAAATTACCAGGTCAAAGTCAACGTTCAGGGCGGCGGACAAAAATCCGGGTCTGTGCAAAAAATGGGTAATGTGGCTCTTGGGCAGCTCGCGCCGAATTTCTCGGTCATGGATGTATCCAATCGAATGGTTTCGCTTTCGGATTATCGCGGCCGCAAAGTGGTGCTTTTGGATTTTTGGGCCACGTGGTGTGGGCCCTGCCGCATGGAAATGGTTTCACTCAACACGCTTCAAAACGAATTCACGAACGGCGACTTTGAGATTCTGAGCCTGGACCAGGGTGAACCCGCGGAGCAAGTTAAACCGTTCATCGACAGAAGGAAGTACGGCTTCCATGTGCTTCTGGATTCCGGGACGGTAAGCGCCGCATACGGCGTGCGAGCAATACCAAACCTGGTGCTCATTGGCAAAGACGGCGTCATTCAATGGCTTCAGGTGGGTTATCGAGAAAACGATGATCAACTGGAAAAGAAAATCAAAAGCGAAATCATGAAATTTGAAATCACAAAATAGATTATGGCGGCGATTTCCACCGAGAAACTGGAAAAGACGTACTCGAGCTTCTGGGTCAACGGGCCGCGATCCAATGCCGTAAAAGGGATCACGTTTGAGGTCAGGGAGGGCGAGACTTTTGGTTTCCTGGGACCCAATGGCGCGGGAAAAACCACGACCATCCTGCTGTTGTTGAATTTGATTCGACCCACGTCCGGCAGTGTGCAGTTATTCGGCCTGCCGGCAACCGATTCCGGGGTGCATCGCCGGCTCGGCTATCTGCCCGAGTCAGTCAACCTGCATGACTACTACACCGGGCGCGGCTTATTGCAATTTTATGCCGCATTGCTTGAAGTGCCGGCTTCCGGGCGGAACGCTCGAATTGCCGACCTCTTGCAGTTGTTGCGGCTGGAGGACGCCGCAGGGAAATCGGTTTCCAAATATTCCAAAGGCATGTTGCAACGGCTCGGTTTCGCCCAGGCGATGCTGCACGACCCCGACCTGCTCATTCTGGACGAACCCACCGCCAGCCTCGACCCCGTGGGCCGCAAGGAATTTCGTGACATCCTTTTGGAACTGAAGCGGAGAGGAAAAACGATTTTCATCAGCTCCCACATTTTATCCGAAGTCGAAACGGTCTGCGACCGGGTGGCCATCCTTGAAAAAGGCGAATTAAAAAAGGTGGGCACGCTCCTGGAGTTATCCAGCGGCACAAGCACGCGGCTCTTTTTGCGCAATCTTCCCGGGACGGTTTTGGAGGCACTTTCGAAAACCACGGCCGAAGTCACAATGATTAATGGCAACATAACAATCAAATGCCCGGACGTGGCTACCCGTGCCGCCGTCGAAGACCTTCTGAGGCAATACAATATCCAGCCGGAAAAATCCGAGGGGCAAACGCAATCTCTAGAAAATATCTTTTTCTCCTCCATCGAACCGCCTCCCAAACTATGAATGTCATTTTCCTGATCGCGCGGGATAGTATTCGGGCCCTATTGCATCAGCGTCTGCTGATTGCGCTCATCCTCGTATCGCTCGCCATGACCGTGGTGGCGTCAATTCTCATGAACTTCGAGCGCCGGGAAATCAATGACCGGTTTCTCGACAGCGCCCAAACCAATTCCTCCATCGATAAAAATATGAGCGATGAGGATAAACGACGCATGCAGGAATCTATGGAGCAAGGCGTTTCCGCTATCGAAGCATTCTTTTATGCAGCCGGTTCGTTCGGCGGCAGTTTAGTATCGTTGTTCATCTTCGGCACGGCCGTTTCGTCGGAAATTCGCCGGGGCACCATACGCCTGACCCTCTCCAAACCGGTCAGCCGGGTTCAATATTTATTGGGAAAATATCTTGGCGGGGTGGTTGTCATGGCGGGATACGCGATTATCGCGAGCCTTGCGATGCTCCTGTTTTCCGCCTCGTCACACGTGGACATCTCTCCGGTCATGAAATGGGCGCCGTGGCTTATGTTTTGCCGTCAACTGATGCTGGGCTCGCTGGCGATGCTGCTTTCGCTGTTCATGCACCCGGCAATTGCCGGCGCTTTGGCGTTTTTTGCCGGAAATGGCTTCTATTCAATATCGAATCCGCTGTACTACTTGTTTCCCAGCTACGCGCCGTTCAACGTCTTTCTGAAAATCCTCGAGGGCTCAATCATGGGCGGCCATGACGTTGTCCTGTTGACTCTTTATGCCGTGGATTTTGTCATTCTCATGCTGCTGCTCGCCTGGTGGCGCTTTCAAAGGAAAGAGGTTTGTTGAATCTCCATTTTCTTTACACCACTTATTTTTTTCTCTAAATAAATGGCGATGAAATCTTCTTTGGGCCTATCGAATCATTTTTCCCGCCGTGACTTTATTAAAACCTGTTCCGTGGGAACAGCCGCTTTGGCTTCTGGTTCGGTCCTTGGCTTTTTTGGCGGCGCCCGGGCCCGGGCCGCGGCTCCGGCCGGCGCGGCCCGCTATTTATTTCCGCTCGACCAGAATTGGCTCTTCGGCGGCCGATGGAACGGCGATTCAGATTTTTTGCGGCCCGGTTATAACGATTCCGGGTTTGAAACGATCACCCTTCCGCATTGTGTGGCCAAACTGTCGTGGGAGGGCTGGATTTCGGATGACTGGGCCGGTCTGTGGGTATATCGGCGGCACTTCGCGATGCGGGACGAATTTAAAAGCCGGCGCGTATTTCTCGACTTCGACGGCGTCATGTCCCGCGCGGTCCCCGTGCTCAATGGCCACGCCCTTCCCGACCATATCGGCGGTTATTTGCCCTTTCAGTACGAAATCACCAGCCTGCTGGACAAACAAAATGTCCTGGGCGTGGCCATCGATTCCCGCTGGCTGAGCGTGCCGCCGGAAGGCTCTGCCAAAGGGCCCAATCAAATTGATTTTCTTGAGCCGGGCGGAATTGTGCGTTCTGTGCGGTTGCGCGCCGTACCGCAAATTTTTATCGCCGACCTTTTTGCCAAACCGGTCAGGGTCCTGCATACCGATCGGCGCGTCGAGGTGGCGTGCATGATTGACGCCGGCGTTGTTCCGCAAAAATCATTGCGCCTCCAAGTGGACCTGATGGACGGCAACCGCCGCGTGGCGACGGATTCAAAAGACCTGGATATTTCGCAGACCGGAAAAATCGAGGCGGACCTCCTGTTGTCCGACCTGGACAACGTGAAGCTATGGGACATGGATACGCCGCAACTTTATGACATTGTGGCTACACTCTATTTGGGCGATGAGCCGTTGCACGATTATCGTCTGCGAATCGGTTTGCGCGAGGCGCGTTTTGAGGTAGACGGATTCTTTCTCAATGGCAAACGCCTTCAACTGTTTGGCCTTTGCCGGCAAGAACTGCTTCCCTACACCGGTTTTGCAATGCCCCCGCGCGTGATGCGGCGCGACGCTGAAATCCTGAAGCGCGAATTTAACTGCAACTCCGTCCGATGCTCACATTATCCGCAGTCGCCGGCATTTTTGGACGCGTGCGATGAGCTCGGGCTCATGGTTTGGGAAGAACTGCCGGGCTGGCATTATATCGGGAACCAGGCATGGCAGGACTTGGCCGTGCGCGATGTGCAGGACATGGTGCGGCGCGACCGGAACCGTCCGTCGGTAATTATTTGGGGCGTCCGCATTAATGAATCCGCCAACGCTCCGGAATTTTACAAACGCACGACCGCTGCAGCAAAGGAATTGGACGATTCACGCCCTGCCTCCGGCGCGATGGACCGATACGGCCTCAAAGGCTGGTCGGAAGACGTCTATGCTTTCAACGATTATCAACACGACGAAAAGACGGGCGAACTGAATTTGAAGCAACCCCTCCCGGGCGTTCCCTTTATACTGACCGAAACCGTCGGCCAACTCGTCGGCCCAGGTTCCACGATCGCCCATAAATACCGGCGCGCCGGTGACGTGGCATTGCAGGAAAAACAGGCGGTTTACCATGCGCAGGCCCACGACCAGGCCGCCGCCAGAGGCATTTCAGGGGTCATTGCGTGGTGCGCCTTCGACTATGCCAGCGGTGAAAATCCGTTTAATCAAATTAAATGCCCGGGCGTGGCGGACATTTTTCGGATTCCGAAACTCGGCGCAACTTTTTACCAGTCGCAGGTCAGTCCGGACGCGCGCACGGTCATTGAACCCAATTTCTATTGGGATTTCGGACCGCAAACACCCAACGGCCCGGGCAAAAATGTCGCAATCTTTTCAAATTGCGACCGGTTGGAGATTTTCGTGGGGGAAGAGAAAATCGCCTCCGCCACGCCGAATCGCGCGAACTTTCCGAATCTGAAATATCCTCCGTTTTTTTGCGATCTCGAGGTGGCAAATCCGGCATATGGCAAAACGAAAACCCCGCCGGAACTTCGGATTGATGGATACGTCGGCGACAATCTGGCGCTTTCAAGGTCGTTTTCCGGAGACTTGAGCAAGGACAAGTTCACACTGGTTGCCGATGATGACACGCTGATTGCCGACGGATCGGACGCAACCCGGCTGGTCTTCAGGGTCATGGACCAATACGGCGCGCCGCGTCCATTTGCCAATGGCGCCGTAGTTTTTCGTGTCGACGGCCCGGGCATTATCCTGGGAGACAATCCGTTCACCTTATTAGACGACAGCGGCGGGGTTGGAGCTGTGTGGATTAAGAGCCTGCCGAACCACACGGGCACAATCTTCCTGCGGGCGACCTGGTCCACGTCAAACGGCGACGCGCAGGCAACGGACGAAGCCAGAGTTTCAATCGAAGTTCTGCCGAACCCCGACCAAAACGAACAGGCGTGACGATTAGCGGAATTGGGACCTCGTCCAAGACTTGGTAGAGTCCAAATTTGCGGTCGCGCCGACGATTTAAACAGAGCCGCGCGCGCAATGGCAAGTGGCGCTGCCACCAAGCGGAAATTCAGCCCACCCGCCTCCCTCACGGTCGGGGCTCCGTTAGGCCGAAATTGTTTGCCCTGCCAGGCCGTTATTGTTATGGTTACTGTGATTCTCGAATAAACAGAAACAACCATGCTCCGCTATTGGAGTCTCTTAATTTATGCGTATCCGTGTTTTGAAACCTCTGGCGCTTCTCACATTAGTCATGTTTGGCATCATTACAGCACGAGGCCAGGCAGTCACCAATACTCCTGCAAAGCCCAAGTGGGTTGCCGACGTGTCGGCGGGGCTGACCTTGACTCGCGGGAACAGCGACACGACGCTGGCCAGTCTCACGGCGGCCGCCGGTCGCAAAACCGATATAGACGAATGGAGCCTCGGCGCCAATGCAACCTATGGCAAGGCCAGGGTGACCCAGGGCGCTACCACCATCACCTCGACTACTGCGCAGCAAATAGACGGGTTCCTTCAGTATAATTATTTGTTCACTCCCCGTTTCTACGCTTATGCCCGCGTGGAAGGATTCCATGATGACGTGGCGTCCATTCATTACCGGATTACGGTCGGCCCCGGACTCGGGTATTATCTAATTAAAAACAAGCGCATGGATTTGAGCGCGGAACTTGGGCCCGGCTATATTTCGCAGGAGATTGGGACCCAGCGTGAAAATTATGCGATCTTGCGCGCCGCGGAAAAATTCCATTGGCAGTTGAGCGACCGCGCCCGTCTTTGGGAAAGCGCGGAAATTGACCCGGACGTGGAGAATTGGGGCAACTACATTGTGACAGCGGAGTTTGGCGTTGAAGCAGATTTGCTGGCAGACAAAAGTCTTTCCCTGCAATGCTATGTGGATGACACTTACAACAGCAAACCGGCGCCGGGACTGCTGAAGAACGATGAGAAGACTGTCGTGGCGATTGACTATAAATTCTAAGGCACCGGACGGATAATGTTCCGCACTCGAGGACGAGGACGAGAACGACGATTCAATGTTGATGAGAAGTCGGACCAAAAGAAGAGGAGACCGTCATGAATGAAAAATCTCGGAACTGGAAGTTTTTCCGCGCGGGCGGCTTTGACCAGGTCAAGCTCGAATCCGCCGCCGACCTCGGCAATCTGGACCAGCTCGACCAAAAGCTTTGGGTGGCCCTGGCCTGCCCGACTCACGGCCTGGAGCTCGACAGTCAAACGCTAGGCTGGATTGACTCGGACAAAGACGGCCGCATTCGCCCTCCGGAAGTCATCGCCGCCGCCAAATGGGCCACGAGCCTGCTCAAGAACCCCGAAATCCTGCTGGCCAGAACATCGGCCCTGCCCCTGGATGCGATCAATGACTCGACCAGGACGGGTAAAGACATTCTTGCCACCGCAAAACAGATTCTCGCCGATATCGGCAAAAAGGACGCAGCCGAAATCACCGTCGAGGATATCGCCGACATGGAAAAAGCGTTTGCGGCGACGAAATTCAACGGTGACGGCATCGTTCCGGCCGACGTGGCTGATGACGATGCAACGAAAGCGGCCATTGCGGACATCATTAGCTGCATGGGCGGCGAACCTGACACCAGCGGCAAACCGGGAGTCAATCAGGAAAAACTGGAGGCATTTTTTCACGAAGCCGAGGCCTACTCGAATTGGTGGAAACAAGCCGAGGCGGACAAGACCATTATGCCCCTGGGGGCGGCGACTGGCGCGGCGTCCGTGGCTGTAAACGCGGTCGCGGCGAAGGTAAATGATTTCTTTGCGCGCTGCCGGCTGGCCGCGTTTGACGCCCGAGCCCTGCCGGCGCTGAACCGTCAGGCGTGGGATTACCTGCCATTATTGGAAAAGGATTTGAGCGCCAATGCGGCTGAATTTTCCGGTTTCCCGCTGGCTCATGTTGCGCCCGGCAAGGCTCTGCCGCTGGCGCAGGACGTGAACCCGGCCTGGGCCGCAGCATTGGCGGACCTGCAAACATCCGCCGTCAAGCCGTTGCTGGGGGACAAGGACACTCTGACGGAAGCCGAATGGAACTCAATGCAGGCGAAACTCACACCGTTCCAGAAACAGTCGTCCGGCGGGGTTGGAGCATCAGTGGAAAAACTCGGTTTGGCGCGCGTGCGGGAGATTCTGGGAGGCAAATTCAAGGAGGGGATTACCGCATTGATCGTTCAGGATGCGGCAATGTCCGGCCAGGCAAATACCATCCGGCTGGTTCGCTATAATCGCGATCTTTACACGCTTTGCGTCAACTTCGTCAGTTTCAAAGATTTTTACAGCCGCAAGCAGCCGGCCACTTTCCAGGCGGGCCGTCTTTATCTGGACCAGCGCAGTTGCGACTTGTGCCTGACGGTCGAGGACGCGGCAAAACACGCGGCGCTGGCGGGGCTCGCCGGGGCCTATCTGGCTTACCTGGATTGCACGCGCAAGTCCACAGGCGAAAAACGCAATGTTGTGGCGGTCTTTTCCCAGGGCGACGACGGAAACCTGATGGTCGGCCGAAATGGTGTCTTCTACAACCGCAAGGGCGATGACTTCGATGCGACTATCACGCAAATCATTTCCAATCCCATCAGCATTCGCCAGGCTTTTTGGGCGCCGTACAAGAAGCTCGTCCGTTATATCCAGGAACAAGTCGCCAAACGCGCCGCCGCCGCCGAAGCCGCCGCCTCCGCGAAGTTGCAAGCCTCAGCCACGACGGCCGCGGTGCCACCCGCAAAAATTGACACTGGCACCCTTGCGGCCATCGGTTTAGTACTAACAACACTTCTGAGCGCGTTGACCCTTCTTTTTCACGCCGTCTTCGGGATGCAGCCCGCGTGGCTAATTCCGCTGGCAATTCTGGCCGTTTTCCTCGCCATTTCAGCGCCGTCGGTCATCATGGCCTGGCTTAAATTGCGTCAACGCAACCTCGGCCCGATACTCGATGCAAATGGATGGGCCGTAAATAGCCGCGCCAAACTGAGTGTGCCGTTCGGCGCGAGCCTTACGCAAACGGCCACGCTGCCCCCGGGCTCGCAACGGGACCTGCGTGACCCATTTGCCGAAAGGAGCCGCATCGTGGAAATCGTGATCGTGATTGTATTGATGATTATCATTGGCCTCGGCATCGCATGGTATTTGGGAAAACTGGACCGCGTACTGCCTCCAAAAGCGCAAAGCGTGACCGTTTTGGGGACGAATGCGCCGGCTTATAAACCGTCGCCAGCGCCGCCGGCTAATACCAACGCACCCGCTGGAAAATAAGGAAGGGTTGGAAGGCCTAAGGCCTTTGAACATGACGAAACCCGAGCAGGAGGCTGTAGGTTCCCTTAATACTGTCCTCCCGCGTAAACATATTGGTTTCTTCCAAAAAGTGTTCGTTCGGCCAATCCGATTTTCCGATGGAACATCTGATATCGGCTGCCTCACTTTTTAAGATCAAATACCATCCGGCAATAGTGCAAAAGATTGCGGGTACGGC
>DASYYL010000012.1:0-42681 GCA_035933915.1 Verrucomicrobiia bacterium | reverse complement strand
CAACAATCACCGCGCTGCTGTCTGCCAGAAAAGCTGATGTTGAGCAGCTTACAAAGATAGCCGCTTAAAACTTTGCTCAAGATGCACGACTTTCTGACATAGTAATACAGAGAGAAGCCTCATAAACTTCTTCAGGTGGGTGTGACTCCTACTCCCGCTACCAGTCTTCGTTTCGACAAAACCGCCCGATGGTGAAACAGGATCATGTCTCTCCTACGAAGAGAAGTTGAGGGTGCAATTCCTTCTCGGGCGACCATCCTAAATGCTGCAGCCGAGGTACGAGGCTCTGACTAATTTGCATTTTGAAATGAGCCTCGTTACCTCGGCTCCTACGAAAAAAATTTATGACCGAAATACGAAACAAAAACATCGTACTGGTGCTCAACCGCAACTGGCAGGCGATCAACATTCGCTCGCCGCAGGAAGCGTTCTGCCAAATGGCAACCGACGTCGCCACCGCGCTTGACATCCAGGGCGAGGACTACATCCGTCCCGTGCAATGGGACGAATGGATCACGCTGCCGATCCGGCCGCAGGACAACGCCGTGCGCACCGCGCATAGTGTCATCCGCGTGCCGACCGTCATCGTGGCCGTGAACTACGCCCGCGTGCCGAAAAAACGGCCGAAGCTCTGCGCTCGCGCCATTCGCGAGCGCGACGGCAACCGCTGCCAATACACCGGCCGCGTGTTGCACCCGGACGAAGGCAGCCTCGACCACGTCGTGCCCCGCTCGCGCGGCGGCAAGGACGAGTGGGAAAAACCTCGTCTGGTCCGCGAAAGAGGTGAACCAGCGCAAGGCCGACCGCCTCCCCCACGAGGCCGGCCTGAAACTGCTCACCGTCCCGCGCGCGCCAAAGGAACTGCCGGCATCGGCATTAATCCGCAACGCGCATAACGTTGCCGAATGGAAACTGTTCTTGAATGAATGAAAACCGCGCCGGAGTGGGGACAGCTTGTCCCCACTCCGGTTCATGATCCTATACTTAAATTGAGAATCATAAAATTTGCGCCGCGTGAGGGCACGCGGCCTACAAAAGCCGGCCGCACCTGTAGGCCGTGTGCCCACACACGGCGTTCCCGCTCGCTCTCTCGTACATCAAACGATAACTTAAAATTCAATCAGTCATGAACGCAGAAAAAACCCTCGACCCTCCGTCGCACGCGACCGAACTACGGGAGACTCTGTTCTCCGCCCTGGCCGCGCTGCCGCGCCCGGCGTGGATACTTTTCATCGGTACGTTTTTGAACAAATTCGGGACGTTCGTCGTGCCCTTCCTCGCCCTCTATCTCACAGCCAACGGGTTCACCGTAGGCCAGGCCGGGCTGGCCATCGCCGTGTATGGAGTTGGCGGATTGCTCGCTTCACTCCTCGGCGGACATCTCGCCGACCACCTTGGCCGTCGCAAAACCATCGTGCTCTCCATGTTTTCGGGCGCTGCGATGATGTTATTGCTTTCCCAGGCGCGAAATTTCCCGGCAATTCTCCTGTTCACCATGCTGACCGGATTGACCAACGAATTTTATCGCCCGGCCAGCAGCGCTCTTCTAGCCGACGTCGTTCCGCCCGCGCGACGCATCACCGCCTTTGCCACCTTGCGCATGGCGTTCAATGCCGGCTTCGCCTTTGGCCCGGCCACCGCCGGCTTCATTGCTGCCTTTGGATTTGTCTGGCTGTTTGTCGGCGACGCCGCCACCTCCGCCTTGTACGGATTGGTCGCGCTATGTGCCCTGCCAACGGGCACGCATGGTACTTCCGAAAATGCCGGCGGGGGCCGGGTGCTTTCAACGTTGCGACACGATCGCAAACTGCATCAGTTGCTCCTGGCGAATTTCGCCATCGCGCTCCTGTTTTGCCAGATGGCCTCCACTTACGGACTTTTCGTCACGCATCGGGGCTTCTCAACGGCCACCTACGGCGTCGTGCTATCGCTAAATGGCGTACTTGTCGTGCTATTCGAATTGCCGCTGACGACAATCACCCGGAGATTTCCCGCGCGCCGTGTGATGGCCGTCGGCTACGTGCTCATCGCCCTGGGATATACCCTGAACGCTTTTGCTCACAGCATCCCTGCGCTAGTGGGTTGTATGCTCATCTTCACGTTCGGAGAAATGATCACCATGCCCACGAACATGGCCTACCTTGCCAGCCTCGCCCCACCCGAAATGCGCGGCCGTTACATGGGCGTTTCCGGACTCACCTGGTCATCCGCCCTCATCCTCGGCCCGGCCCTTGGAATGAAACTATTGGCCGGTGAACCGGCTGTTTACTGGATAAGCTGTGCCGGCCTCGGCTTATTCGCCGCCACGGTCATTTCTGCGCGCGAGCCAAAACCTGTGTCGCCCGATGAACGTTGAGGCGTAGTAATGCTTTGCGTAATAATCTTTGCCAATGGTGCCAATTATCCAGTTAATTGAAGAACACATGGGGCTTGTTCATCACCTTCGTCGGTATTCATTTCGTCACACCGCCCAGGTTGTCGCAGGACTCTCTCTTTGTCCGGAGCTTTGCGCCAATACGACCCGCATTGACGTCCTGCAACATCTTGTGGCGGCTTCATGTGTGGGCAATGCGCGACCAACCCGCGAAGACTTAGGAGAATGGTTGGGGAAGCAAATGGCCGAATCGCTTGCCGCAAAAATGGAAGATCCTATCGAAGATGTTTTTGTCGGCTGCATCAACTCAGAGTTTGGAAGCTTCCGGATTTTTGGACGGAGCGCCTGCTTGCGTTCCTGGCAGAGAAGCAGGATTTTCCACCCTTCGAGGCGGCAGTGAAATCCGTCTTGCCCCTGCTTCGTAATAGTGATGGGCTCGCGGATCACCTCCGCACATTTTATGTGTATATGTATGGAAGCGTGGGAACGAGGTCAAAATCAGCGGATTTATTGGAAAACCTGAAGATTTTTGAGGAAACGGGATTTAGACAGAGTTAACAGAATGAACCGAATTTTTTAACCGCGAACCACGGGAAATACAGGAACCCCGAATGCTCTCGGGGGAATTTGGCATTCATGCGCACTCGCTAATTCGCCAGTTCATAACTGGACTACCGGTCTCCCACTTGCCGCGTCGTAGCCCTCTGGCGACGACGGAGGTGAAGTTTAAAAGGGTTTACAACTGCTTACATTGCTGAGAATCAACAACTTAAATGTTTACAAAGGGCTTACAGACCATTTACAACATCTGGCAAGCACTTGAGTTCAAGCGACTTAAATGTTTACACTCGGAGAAAGACTTTTCGACAGTATTAACCGAATGTACAGGACGTTTTGTGTTTTCCGCATTCTCACGCGCTGACAGCCTCACGTTCTCACGCTCTTTCCCTCCATCTCCTAACTTGCCGCGTCGTCTCGTCGCGCCGCAGTCAGACGAAGGCGGAAGCGACTGAGCGACCCTTCGAGACGGCTGGCGAGCTGGCGGACGCAATTTGGTCTGGCCCGGCCCCGGAGGTCGTCAGTGACAAGGAGATTGACGAAATCATCCGTTCCCGTGGACGCCGATCCAATCGGCCTTCATCGTGATTGCTGACACGACATTTGTCAGCGATTTGATCAAGGAAAGACGCTCCGAAAAACGGGGCCCAGCAACTCAATTGTTCTACGACCAACGCGCCCAAAGCGTCCACACGACGATCATCACGGCCGGCGAAGTAGCGTTAATGTATCGAAACTTAACCACAGAGAACGCAAAGAACACAGAGTTTTTTTGACAGAATGAACAGGATTTACAGGATCGGCTGCAATAGAAGTTTTCGCGATTTCGCGGTTCACCCTTCGGCCTTCGCGCGAAAAACAATCTCTGAGAATCTGCGGAATCTGCGGACCCCGAGGCTTGACGGACCTGATGCAAAAATTTACAATCTCGCGTTCTGGTTGGTGGTCATAGCTCAGCCCGGTTAGAGCCCCAGATTGTGGATCTGGCTGTCGCGGGTTCAAATCCCGTTGGCCACCCCATCTTTTCATTGGGTTGATGGATTATTGGATAATTGGATGAATGGGCAGCCGGGCGCCGCGCGCTTTGCGCGCCGTCCCTACCGTGGTTTGGCTCGGCCCCAACAATCCAGCAATCCATTTATCCATGAATCCGCTATCGGTTCAGATCGGACCGGTTGAACTAAAAATTTTTGATATTGTCGAAAGTCTCGTGCTTGCAGAAAGTGCCCAAACCGCGCCCGTGTCGACCGAAAAACATCATATTACGTTTTTCCGCCAAACCGGCTGGATGATGATGGCGTCCACCGCAAGCGGGATGATTATGTACCTGGTCCATCCCATCGTGTCGCGGGGAATGCCGGAATCCGAATACGGGGTCTTTACGACGTTGCTGCAGGTAGGGACGATGATGACGATTCCAGCGGGCGGGTTGCAGCCGGTCATCGCGCAGCAGCAGTCCAGGGCGATCACCGGTGAACAGCAGAGGGAGGTGGCCAGCGAATTTCGGGCGGTGATGCAGGCCATGTTTTTCATCTGGCTGGTTTTTGCGGTGATCACGGGCATTTTTTGGCACCAGGCAGTGGCGGGGCTAAAAATCCAAAATCCAATGGCCCTGGTCATGACCCTGTTCATCGGACTGGCATCACTATGGAGTCCGCTGGTCCAGGGCATGTTGCAGGGGCGGCAAAACTTTTTGTGGCTGGGATGGATGACCATTTCCAACGGGGTCGGGCGGCTCGCTGTCGTGAGTATCGTTGTCCTGGTTTTTCACGGTTGGGCTGCTGGAGCCATGGGATCGGTATTGGCGGGAATGGCGGCGCTGATTGTCATCGGCCTGTGGCAGGCGCGCGATGTGTGGAGCATAGCGGGGACACGGGTGCATTGGGCGGACTGGTTGAGCCGGGTGATTCCGCTGACACTCGCCGTTGGAGCCGGGAATTTCATGTTGAGCGCGGACATGGTTTTCACGCAAAAATATTTTCCGGGCGATAAAACGGGCTATTACGCCGCGGCAGGCATGATTGGCCGGGCGTTGGTATTTCTGACGCAGCCGCTGGTGATGGTGATGTTTCCCAAGCTGGCGCGCGCCTCGGCCACTGGTGAAAAGTCCAATGCGCTGGCGCTCACGCTGGGAACAACTGTTTTCTTTTGCGGTTGCGCGGCGCTCGGGGCCACGATTTTGCCGCGGCTACCCATGCGGGTAATGTATCCGCCGGCTTACCTTGTGGCCGCTCAACTAGTGCCCTGGTTTGCGTGGTGCATGCTCCCGCTCACGCTTTCGCAGGTGATGATCAACAGTTTGATGGCGCGCGCGCGATTCCGTTCAGTGCCGTTCCTGGTGATGGTCGCCGTTGGATACGGATTTGCTCTATCCACAGTCGGGCGTCATTGCGGGGGCGCAGCCGATACGATGGCCGGTTTTCGGTCAATGATTCAAACCATCGGTGTGTTTAACCTGTTGATGTTCGGCGTTTGCGCCGTGTTCACCTGGGTGATTCCGGGACGGGACCAGAGATTGGATTAATGGATTGTTGGATCATCGGAAATTGGATTTTTGGATAAATGGGGTTTCGGCTGCGTAAGCAGTCATCAGGCCGTTAGAGGCGCGCCCGGTGAGGGCGCCGGGCCTACAAGTTGAGGATTTGCGGGGAAGTGTTTTTCCCCATTAATCCAGAAATCCATTTATGCAACAATCCACGGCCTCGGCGGCCCGTTTGGTGCGTGACATAATGTTGGTGCTGCGGTCAAACTAAAATCAGATGAATACTGTTCCGCCAGTGCTTCAGCGGCCGGGCGCATCAAAAATTGCGCGCCGGAACCGCAAAATGTTCATTTTTCTGGCCATCGTCCTCGCGTTCGTGGCGCTGGCCGTGTTTCTGATCTTCGGAAGACGCACACCGCCCATCATCATTCAATCGGAAAATGTTGCCCGGCGCAATCTCACTGAAATCGTCGTGGCCAACGGAAAAATTCAACCCGTGCTTCAAGTGACGATCAGCCCTGAAGTCAGCGGAGAAATCATCGACCTGCCCGTCAAGGAAGGACAACACGTTAAAAAAGGCGAATTGCTCGTCAAGATTGATCCGGATGTTTACGTGGCCGCGCTGAATCAGGCCAAAGCCGGCTACGAATCGGCGATGGCTACCGAGGCCAGCGCGAAGGCGAACCTTGAAAAGGCCCAGAATGATTACGACCGCAATCTGGAATTGTTTCATCGCCATTTGCTGGCTGAATCGGATTTCGATCAGTTCAAGGTGACCCGCGACATGGACAAAGCGCAGGTGGATAGCGCCGAAGACCAGGTCGATGTTCAAAAAGCGGCTGTGGAGAGCGCCCAAGCGTCCCTCGGTTATTGCACCATCATTTCTCCCCTCGATGGGACTATCAGCCAGTTGAACTGCCAGGTTGGCGATCGTGTGCTGGGCACAATCCAAAATGAAGGGACAGTCATCATGATCGTTTCGGATTTAAGCAAAATGGAAGCGCGGGTGGACGTGGGTGAAATGGACGTTGTGGGCATCGCGCCCGGACAAAAAGCGACGCTGGACGTGGATGCCTTTAAGGACAAGAAATTTACGGGCGTGGTGACGGACGTAGCCAGTTCATCGCAGGACAACAATTTGCCGGGCGGCGCATCGAGCGGCGGCGGAAACGGACAGACCCAGGAGGCGACGAAATTTGAGGTGCGGATCCGGATTAAGGACAAGGAGGCATTCCGGCCTGGGATGTCCGTGAGCGCCGATATTGAAACGACCTACCGGACGAATGTATTGACAGTACCGCTGGCCAGCGTTACCACCCGCTCAGTCGCGAAAAAGGCAGACCCGCCCGGAAAAGGCGGGACCAATTCAGTTGCCTCAGTAACCAACTCACTTAAGTCGGGGACCAATTCACTTGCGTCAGGGACCAATTCGGGTTCCGCGTTTGGCGGCGGAGACGCTGGAAAATTGACGGATGTGGTGTTTGTCCTTCAGGGTGACCGTGTGAAAGCCGTGCCGGTGACGATCGGCATTTGCGATGATAACTATTGGGAAATAACCAGCGGCCTGACCAACGGCGAAGAGATTGTGTCCGGCGGATACAAGGCGATCAGCCGCGATTTGCAGGACGGATCAAAAATCAAAAAAGGACCGGCCGTTGCCGACGCCTCGGCGCAAAAATGAGCCTGATTCGTTTGCAGAATATTTCGCGTCGATACCAGATGGGCGCGGAAATAGTGCATGCCCTGCGCGGCGTTTCGCTGGAAATCGCGCGGGGCGAATACGTGGCCATCATGGGGCCCAGCGGTTCGGGGAAATCCACACTGATGAATCTTATAGGCTGCCTTGATACTCCCACCGAAGGCAGCTACGAACTCAATGGCTCGTATGTGAGCGAGATGGACGATAATGACCTGGCGGAGATCCGAAACCGCGAGATTGGATTTGTGTTTCAAACGTTCAATTTATTGCCGCGGGCGAATGCCTTGCGCAATGTGGAATTGCCGCTGGTTTACGCGGGAATTCCCGCCGAGGAACGAAAGAAAACGGCCCTGGACGCGCTGACCCAGGTAGGCCTGGCGGACCGGATTCATCACAAACCAAACGAGCTCTCGGGCGGGCAACGGCAGCGCGTGGCCATTGCCCGCGCCCTGGTCAATAGCCCGGCCATTTTGTTGGCGGATGAACCGACTGGTAACCTGGATTCCAAAACAGGCGATGAAATTATGCGACTGTTTGAGCAGCTTTCACGAAAAGGGAACACCATCATAGTAGTCACGCACGAAGAAGATATTGCCAACCGCGCGCGAAGAATCATTCGTCTGCGGGATGGGCTCGTGGCCAGCGACCAACTGATGCGGAACGAAGCAGAGCGGGGCGTAGCGGCTGGATTGAGCAGACTCCTGGATTAATGGATTTTTGGATATATGGATTAATGGGGATCTTGCTCTGGCGGCGTAAAGCGTAGGGACGGGTGTGGGTGGTTCGGATGGATAGATTGGCCAAATATTGGATTAATGGGCTTTTGGATTGATGAAGTGCAGTGGGTAAATCTTTGGACGTGCCGACTTATTGATGGGGCTTAGGCTGGAGAATTTATTGACGTTGATTTATGGAATACACTAAACGACGGAATTTGAATCGCGGTTACATGAAGCTTGAAGCGTGGCAGCGGGCGATGGACCTGTTTGGCATGACTTTTGGTCTAGCGCTCAAAGTTTCAGATTTTAAGCTGAGGTCCCAATTCAGAGACGTTGTGCAGTCCGTGTCAGCAAATATTGCGGAGGGTTGCGGACGTCGTTCCTTGCCGGAATACATCCAATTTCTCTATACAGCAAAAAGTTCGTTGGCCGAATCGTTGACGCGGGCGATCGGATTGCAAACTGTTGACGTTCTCTCAAAGGCGGACTTTGAAAATTTCGATAAAGTTCATTACGAAGTGGAAAACAAGCTATTGCGGCTCATTGAATCGCTTGAGAACAAACGCGCAACGTCAGATTGGCGTGATTCACTACGGCTGGCCCAATCAGCCAGGCCAAAACCCCAAAAACCAAATAACTTTTTAAATTAAAACACCGCCAGCAACGCCTAATGACCCACGAACTGAAGCCCCAATAATTCATCAATCCAGTAATCCAACTATCCAATATCCGATGAACCCAATTTCGGAACTACATGAGGGACTTGGCATTTCGTTTGACGCGGTGCGCGCGAATAAGATGCGCTCGACGCTCGCGACGCTTGGGATTGTTATTGGCATCGTGACCGTGACTCTCATGGGTTCGGCGATTCATGGGCTGAACCAGGCTTTCATCAAGAGCATCTCGGCGCTCGGCGCGGACGTTTTTTACGTCCAACGCAATAGCTGGTTTCAGGGTTACGACGCCTGGGTGAACACCAGGAAACGCCGCCCGATCCGGCTCAAAGAAGCCGAGGAGCTGTCACAGAAATTGACGATGGCCGCGGCGGTTGCGCCGGACATTTGGGATGACGAAACGGTGAAATATAAAACACGGAGCGCCAGTCTGGTTGATATTGTCGGCACAACCGAGGAATTTTTGGAAACCAGCGGCGGGGGCGTCGCGCAGGGAAGGTTTCTCACGGCGGCGGACGGGGAGGGCAGCCAGCCGGTCTGCGTTATTGGAAGCGACGTGGCGAGCAATCTTTTTCGCGCAGACCCCCCGCTGGGCGCCCGCATCAAGGTGGCTGACCAATCGTTCGAGGTGGTCGGTGTCATGGAAAAGCAAGGGAGTCTTCTCGGCTGGAGCATGGACAACCGTGTGATCATTCCCATCCGGGAATTAGTCGCGGATATTTGGAACCGCCCGAACATTGACGAAATTGACGTCAAGGCGACTCATATGGGGCAGTTGGATGAAGCACGGGAAGAATTGCGGCAGACGATGCGGAATATCCGTCATTTGCGCCCGGATGAACCGGACGATTTTGCGATCAACCAGCAGGACCAGATTTTGACGCTATTTCATAATGCGACCCGGACGATTGCAATCGTGGGTTTATTTGTCACGAGCCTGGCGTTGTTCGTGGGCGGCATCGGCATTATGAACATTATGTTTGTTTCAGTCGTGGAGCGGACGCGGGAGATTGGAGTGCGCAAAGCGCTCGGGGCCAAGAACCGTTCCATTATGCTGCAATTTCTCATCGAAGCAGCGTGCATTTGCCTGCTGGGCGGGATCATCGGGCTGGTCATTGCCTGGGGCGCAACATTGGCGGTTTCGAAGTGGATGTTCCCGACGTCCATGTCCGGACCGATTGTGGTCATGGCGTTGCTTGTGTCGTTGATGACGGGCGTGGTGGCCGGCTTCGTGCCGGCGTGGCGCGCGGCGCGGATGGACCCGGTGGAAGCGTTGAGGAACGAATGAATACTCGAAAGGTCAAAACTTCGCTGGTGGAATTGCGCGAGAGCGTTTCCATGGCCATCACGGCGATTTCGGCGCACAAGTTACGATCGGCGCTGACGCTGCTGGGAGTGCTAATCGGGGTGTTTTCAATCGTCGTAGTGATGACGGCGATGCGGATCATGAAACACAACATCGAGAACAACCTGAGCCGGTTGGGGACACAGACGTTCGCGGTTTCACGGTGGCCTGAGACGCAATTTGGCGATAATAGCGACTGGCAAAAATACTGGCGGCGGGCGCCGATTACGCTGGATGAAGGCCGGAAAGTGGAGGCAAAAGCGACATTGGCGGCCAGCGTGGGCATCGAAGGCAATTTTTGGAGGGGCCAGATCTCCACGCGATATGCCAAGACGGCGCCGTCCGCGCAATTATTCGGTGAAACACCAGGGAGTTTTCCAGCCAAGAATTGGGAATTGGACGACGGCCGGCCGCTGACGGAGGACGACGTGCATGATGCGCACAACGTCTGTGTGCTGGGCAGCGCCCTGGCAAAATCGGCTTTTCCGTTTGCTTCGGCGGTGGGCGAGAAAATCAAAATCAACGGATTTGAATATAGTGTCGTGGGTGTATTGGCGGCTAATGGAAGCACGGAAGGTGGAAACCAGGACAACTTCGCGATCATTCCCGTCACGACGGCGTTGAACCGCTATGGCCGGTGGTGGGAGGACCTCACGATCCTTGTCCAGGCCCGAGACGCGGAGAGCTACGATGATTGCATGGAGCAGGTGCGTGGAATTTTACGGGCCCTGCGAAAGGTGCCGCCCGGAAAGGAGGACGATTTTGAAATGTTTTCCAATGATTCGATGATTGCCCAATTTCGTTCATTTTCGAAGGTCGGCACCATCGCAGTGGCGGTGGTCAGTTCAATTGCGCTCATTGCCGCTGGAATTGGCATCATGAACATCATGTTGGTTTCGGTGACCGAGCGCACCCGCGAGATTGGCGTTCGCCGGGCCATTGGAGCAACCAGGCGGAATATTATGACGCAATTCGTCATGGAAGCCATTGTGTTGTGCCAGGCAGGCGGGATTCTTGGCGTCGTGCTGGGGGTGCTTGGCGGCAACTTGTTCGCATTCACCATGAAAGAGCCGCCTGCCATCCCGGTAGATTGGATTTTCCTGGGCCTATTAATCTGCTCGGCAGTCGGAATTATCTTCGGTAGTTACCCGGCGTATAAGGCGGCGAATCTCGATCCGATTGAGTCGTTGCGGTACGAGTAACCGGACACTGGATTAACCAAATGACTGGATAAATGGATTGGCCAGATATTGGATTAATGGATTTTTGGAATTATGGATTGATGGGGCTTCCGAGGGAGGCGTGGTGCGTGTTACGTGTTGCGTCAGGTATAGGATGGCGATATCCGGCCATTCTTGACCCACTACGCACTACGCAACACGGGCCTGCCAAACTAGTTGATGCCAGTGGCCAATCAGGGCGGGACAAGTTTTTGGAACTCGGGCGTGCCGCGGATGGGATTGAAGCCGGGTTCCGTCCGGGCGGCATCGCGGATGTTCCGGGCTGACGAATTCGTTTTCAACCGCTGGTCGCTCAAATTCAAGGACGTTTGCAGGTCTTTGATTGATTCGTCGCGATTGCCGAGAATGACTTCTAACCGCGCCAGATCGTACCAGCCTTCTGGTTCGTCGGGCAGGATGGTGGTCAGCCTTTTAAGGACGCTTTCAAGTTGGGAAAACTGAGTGGTTTGCGCGAAAAATTGCGCGGCGCCGCGCAGAACGTCGGGCGGAACGTTCGGTTGTGAAATCGTCCGGTCCAACAATTCATCCGCCTGGTTTGTCTGTTGCCCTTGCATATAGTATCCGACCAGCGAGAAGATATTTTGATAGTCCGCCGGGTTGGTGCGCGCTTTGTCCTGCATGCCCTGCAGTTGCTCCTCCGCTTTGGCGCGATCACCGGCCTGACCTTTGAAGCGTTCCAGGTTATCAATCAGGTCCGATACTGACGTGTTATAAGGATCGAGCTTGAGACAGGTCCGGGCAACGACCAGTGCGTCGTCCAGACGGTTAAACTGCATCAGGAATTGGACGTAACGGAACACGGCCTCGGGGCTGTAGGGGCAGAAGGCGAAGGCTTGCTTGAACGCGAAATCCGTTTCGCGTTCGAGGGCGTGCTCGAGCGCTGGTGTCTTCTCACGATATTCCTGAGGGCAAGAGGCGCTGCAGCGCCACGCATACATGCCGGCCTGTGAACTGCGGAGTTTGGAAAACGCCTTTTGCGCGTCCTCATCCCGGACAAACCGGCGGTCGCCGATAAACCCTTTGAAGTTGTTTTGGATGTAGGTTTGTTGCACAAAATCGGCGATTTGCTGCACCGACGTATCGTACGTAATCCAATTGCCGCAGAGACGCTCTGAATAATCGCTCCAGAATTTGTGGTCGCGGTCAAAAATCTCCTGCGTGAGCTGCGGCAACGGGTCGCGATTGACCTTCATGATGACGCCGAAGGGCGTCTCGTAGGGATACATCCAGGGCAGGGGGAAGCTTTCTTCGACAAAAAACTCGTTGGTCGGATTATTGTCAAAAATGACTTTGCAGAGCAATCCATTGATCATCATCACGGCCACCTGGCCAGAGACCTGCATTTTTCCATCCGGACTGACGTTCACGTCTTCGCCCGGCTGAAGCTGGCCCGTTTGCATTCGGCGTTGCACGTCCGCATAATATTCGTTGAAGCAAGTTTGAGAGTCCTCCTGGGAGGGGATGTAGATTTCCTTGGGCGGATAAACCCCTTCGGCGCGGCGGTAGGTTTCCACATGTTTGCCCCATGCCATGAACGGCTTGTCCAGGACATAAAACAGGATGTCATTAACCAGGCCGTAAAGGCCGCTCGATGCCACGCTGTTATCGTGGTCGTCCTCCGCCTGGCTCTCTCTTTGCACTTCGTCCGGGGTCAATTGCGCCTGTTGCAATTGCTGCTCATTGTCGTTGCGATGCCTGTCCATGTTGTAATGGAACCCAATGCGCCACGAATGCACAATAATGCTGAAAAGATATTTGGATAATTCACTGAAGAACGGTGGATCGTGCTCATGGCTGCGGAAATATTGCGCGCGCAGGTAATCGAGATAGGTGCCGTCGGCCAGGGCGTTTTGAGTGATGATATAAACGTCGCGCCGGTCAAATTTCTGGTCTTGTTTGGGCTGACAATAATGAGGAATGAAACTTTCGCAGAAGATGATGTAAGTGGGGCAGAAGCGTCCCGGGTCCGTGCCGCCGAAGAGAATA
Organism: Verrucomicrobiia bacterium; assembly: GCA_035933915.1. Taxonomy (GTDB): domain Bacteria; phylum Verrucomicrobiota; class Verrucomicrobiia; order Limisphaerales; family UBA11358; genus UBA11358. The sequence continues at coordinate 29,603 of DASYYL010000012.1, read as the reverse complement.
GCGTCGCGCGTCATTTCCGGGTAGATGAGCTTTGCCTGCGCCGGGTCCTTCCGCAACTCGGCGCGGCGGGTGTTGTCATAGCTCAATTTTCCGTTGTCCATGAACGGCGGGGTGAACATGTCGTGCCCAAACCAGTAGCCAAACCAATGGTTGCGCTGTTCACACTTGTACCAGTGGGCCAGGCCCGAACAGAGCGGGGTGATGCAAAATAGCGCCAGGAGGATAAGCACGGGCCCGCGCTTGCGATAAACCAGGAGCGCACCCAGAAAGATAATCGGCAGGCAGACGAGGATGAGGTTGGCGATCACGGGCATCCCGAACTGGTCTTTGGCAAACGCCTGAGCAATCCAGCGCGGAATTTCAGCAATGCCAAATTGGCCGTCCGGGCCAAGTCCTAAAAAGCTCCAGCCGATCCAATTGGGAAAGGGCACCCAAACCCGGAGATGTCCGCTCGGTCCAAAATAGACCCTGCTAATGGCGATGATCAGCGAGTAGAGGGCTGCAACAATGGCAAAACCCGCGCCGGCGAAACACCAGCTTCGGAGCCGTTCATAGTGTGTTGCCACATAAGCAGCCAGAATCGTCACTCCGTAACCGATCATCATCCCAAATAGCGCGTGTGACGCAGTAAAAAAGACTTTATTCAATTCGGAAGTTGAGCGGTCGGCGCTGACGTTGAGCATGATGACGAGCATGACCGATATCCAAAAATAAATGCCGGTCACACCAATGATCCAGTTGCGCTCCCGCTTGTGCATCTTCATCAGGAACGCGAAAGGAATCAGCCCGACAATCAGATAGCTCCAGGTAAATGACTCGGACAGACCATCCACCAGGTAATAAAGCTGGAACAAAAATTGGCGCGGGTTCTGCAACAAGTTGAGTCCATTATCACTGCCGTATTGACCGCGACTGAGCGCGTGAAAGAATCCTTCGACCGTGCGCGGGTAGCCCCATTGCATGGGGGGATCGGTCATGCACGAAATGGGTTCATAGAAATAAACGGACACGCCCAGGATCCAAATCAGTCCTAACCATATTCCGGTCAAAAGTTCCTTGCCAAACTGTCCCGTCTCAATGCCTTTCCAAACGCAAATCAGGCCGAGAACACCGAGTACGCAGCCGTACAGGCCTGCCGTGATTTCCAGGAGATCTCCCGCGATGTCCGAGAGTTTCATAAAGGCTTTGCTGTTGCCCGGGTCGGCCGGCTGGAAGATCACCAGCACCAGGAACAAAAAGACGACAATTCCCGCCGCAACCACCAGAGACCACCAAAACCATTGCATCCAATCGCTTTCCAGTTGCCGCTTGTCAATGAAACCCTTCATGTAAATGCCAATCCAGGCGGCTGTTGAACCAAGCCCGACAAAATGGAAGATCCAACGTTCAGTGGAAGTCATGGCATTTATGGCCGGCACAGTTCCGGCCCACATGCACATCAGAATGCCCAGGTAGCCAATGGTGTTCCACACGAACAGGTCTCGTCCCAACCTCGGCGATACCAGCGCGACCAGCATTTCAATGCCCGCCACGCACATAATCAAACTTTGGTGGATGGTCGCCAGCCAGCCAAAGAGCAGCATGGAAATGTATAAATAACGCCGTTGCTGAGGCGCGTAGCTCCAGCGCATGATCATTAATACGACGGCCAGCAGCCAGGGAACGCCGAACAGGGAAATGCGATTAATCACATCTGACTCGCACCACATGAAAGTTCCCAGGCCGAGCAGAAGGCCGGCAACGGTGCCGGAGACAAAGCAAATCGCGGTTTCCCATTGCTTGGAAATGGATTTCAATTCCTCGATGCCTTCGATGAGCATGCTGCTGCCCCGCGAGACCATGAGCGCCAGCAAGCCGCAACCCATGGCTGCGGCGAATGATTCGCCCACCTCAACCCGCCAGGCGACGTTGCCGATCGGCAAAATGGCCGTCCAAAACCACGAATAAATGGACCAGAACGGATAACCGGGAGGGTGTGGAATGCCCGCATAAAATGAGCCGGTACATAATTCGCCGGAATCTTCGAGGGTCAGCTCAGGGGCCAAAGTCCAAAGGTAGACGGCCCAGACTCCAATAAATGCAATTGCGAGGGCGAGCCAATCGATGCCGCGGAACAACGGCCGTACGGGCACCGGGGCCGGCGCCGACGTGGCAGGGGCTACCGGTGCACCGCCGGCGGAAGCAGCCGGTTTGACCTGTTTTGGGTTTTGTTTTCCATCTTGCGGTTTTGTGCCAGCCTGTGGCTTCAAATTGTCTTTGTTCATCGAAATTACTGATCCGTCAATGATGTCAGTGACGGAAAGAACCCATAATAGAGCCTAATCCGCTGCGGTTTGTCGAATCAAAAGTGACAGAAGACCAACAGTTTTGTTTGTTGGCAAAAGCGTCCAGCGCGAATGCCGTGCCACTCAAATTGTTCGTCAAAACTACCCGGAGCGGTGAGCCGGCGGGAAGACCGCCGTGAGAACCCAAAATTCCCAGCGTGAGCAGGGCGCAAACCGCCGCCGGCGCCAATGGTCCCAGGAACCATGCCGCGCGTGGCGCCAGTGAAATGCCAAACAGGCGCCGTCTAAGCGCCGCCGACGGCCGGCGTGGCCGCCATGAGCGCAATTGCGTCTCCAATGGATTCGTCTCTTTCATAACTTGCTCCTTCCAGTCGCGATTTCATTTTTTGCAGGCCGTAACGATAACGGCCCGCCGCCGTGTTGGGCGAAATATCCAGCAGCGCCCCGATTTCCTCGAAGGTGCAGCGGTTCCAGATTTTTAGCACGATGACTTCGCGTTGTTCGGGCGGCAGGGCTGCTAATTGTTCCATGGCCGCGCGTTCGGAGTGGCTGTCATCCGCCGATTTGTCGAACCAGCGTTTTGACTCCAATTCGCGCGTCAACCGCCGCCAAAGCGAACGTTTATAGTTCAAGGCGCGATTTCGAAAACTGCGCAGGCAATAATGGTCCGGCTCGCGCGGGACTTCGTCCCTGCGCATCAACGCAAGGAACGTCTCCTGCAGGACGTCTTCCGCTTCGCCGTGGCTTAAGCCCAGCGCGCGCCCATAAAGGATCAGCGCAGCCGCTTTTGCCTCGTAAAACGATTCAAACCAGCGGGAATGTTCTGTATTCACAGTTTCAATTCATAGACACCACGAATCCCGAAATTGTATAAAGAATTCAAAAAAAGAAGAGATTATTTCGAGAACCTCTTTGAAAGCTCCTGTATTTGGATATATGGTCTGAAAACCCGTAACACCCGCAACAATCCTGATTTGCAACGACTTAACCCGCAACAAATATGCAACAAAGCCGCAACAGGCCCGTAACATTTTGGAAGAGGAACGGAATTTTACAAAAATCCATTCATCCAGGTAAGATGGCCCGCCATCCGTAGCCTGGCTTTGGCAATCTGGAACGGCGCTCTGCTCGAAACATTGCGGAAGAAGACTCTCTACCGAACTGGTTTTGGCGAAGGATGGTCGGGGCGGTGAGATTTGAACTCACGACCTCTTGTACCCGAAACAAGCGCGCTACCGGGCTACGCTACGCCCCGAACCGTTTAATACTGGAAAAACAAGTATGCCCAAATCCGGGCGGGTGGCAAGCTCATTTGAAAATCGCTTGAAACCAACGTGGAGCGAGGGCCGAATATGCGAGATATGGCGAGAACCTCCGCCCTGTAGGCCGGGTTCCCTAACCCGGCGATTCGGCCGCCCGACCCGGGTAACGCCCGGTGAGGGCGCCGGGCCTACAGGCCGTTGATAAGGGTTGACAGCTTTCGGGAAGAGTTAACAGAATTGATTCCAAAATGATGAAACAAATTCAGCTCATGTTGTCCGTAATGTTATTGCTTAATACCGGGCTTTGGCTTCGCGCCGGTGATGAAGCGGGATTGAATTCAAGCCTCGCCGACCTTTACACAATATCAGATGCGGAAACACGGTCTGTCAGTCCGGAAAATTTCACCGGCGACAAAGGCAAGGCAGGAATGGCCACGAATGGCACCGGCAAGCATGCGTCCAGCGAACTTGGCCAGGGTTGGAAGGTGTCACCCAGCGTTGGCATCAGGGCCGGAACCACCTTTACGCTGGCGGACATTTCCGGACCTGGCTGCATCCGGCAAATTTGGATGACGCCGACCGGCAACTGGAAGCATTCCATCCTCCGCATTTATTGGGATGGTGAAACGAATGCCTCAGTGGAATGCCCGGTGGGAGATTTTTTTGCCTGCGGATTGGGCAAATATTGCCAAATCAATTCACTCGCAGTGTGTGTCAATCCAGGCAGCGCGTTTAATTGTTATTGGCCCATGCCCTTTCGCAAAAAAGCGCGCATCACCCTGGAGAACCTCGATGATAAAAACATGACGGTTTACTACCAGATTAATTACGTGCTCTCGGGTATACGGCGAGACGCCGGATATTTTCACGCTCAGTACCGGCATGAATATCCGCTCGACCCTCCGGGTGTCTTTACCATCCTGGACGGGGTCAAAGGCGAAGGTCAATACGTTGGAACCTACCTGGCCATCGAGGTGCACGACACAGGTTGGTGGGGTGAAGGCGAAATCAAATTCTTTACGGACGGAGATACCAAATTTCCGACCATCTGCGGCACCGGCACGGAAGATTACTTTTGCGGCTCCTATAATTTCGAGAACCGTGACACGCACAAGTACCAAACTTTTTCCACTCCCTATACCGGCCTTGCGCAAGTGCTGCCTCCGGATGAAATTTATCAGGCCGGCCAGCAGTTTGGACTCTACCGCTGGCATATCGCCGATCCGGTCCGCTTCAAAAAAAATTTAAAGGTGACCATCCAGGCGCTGGGCTGGAAAAAAGGCGGCGTCTATAAACAGCTCGATGCTGAAATGTCTTCCGTCGCCTATTGGTATCAAAAGGAACCGCACGAGAATTTTCCGCCCCTGCCGGGCCGCGACGAGCTGAGATGGCATTAAGAATCCAATCACATTAGTTCAATCTCGCCAGAAGGTTCTTCTTTCGGTAAATGTCATCGATGCATTTACGCCAAATCCTCTCAGTTGCCGCAGGTTGTTTCGCGTTGATTGGCGCCGCGCGTGCCGGTGAGGAATATCGATCTCCGGCTTTGCAGACGAATGAGGCGGTCATCCTCACGCCCAGGCCCGGGGCGGCTCCGCGGATTAATGGGCCGGAGGTCTATGGCACCCGTCCGGGACATCCATTTCTTTATCGCATTCCCGCGCAGGGCGAGCGGCCGATAAAGTTTTCCGCCCGCGGCTTGCCCGGGGGAATGGCACTGGATTCGAAAACCGGCATCATCACGGGCACGTCGCCGCGAGCCGGAGAGTATGCGGTAACATTGCGCGCGCGGAATCGTCACGGCAAAGACCGTCGTGTTTTCAAAATCATTAGCGGCCAAACGCTGGCGCTGACGCCGCCCATGGGATGGAACGATTGGTACGCCCATTACAACCGCATTACCGACGCGAAAATGCTCGAGGCCGCGGATATCATTGTCAGCAGCGGCATGGCGGATGTTGGCTATCAGTACGTGGACATCGATGATTGCTGGATGAACGCGGAAGGCAAAAAGGACCCGTTGCAAGACGGACCGCTTCGCGATCCGCAGGGGAATATTCTCCCCAACCGACATTTTCCGGACATGAACGCTCTGACGGATTATATCCACGCGAAGGGATTGAAAGCCGGCATTTACTCGTCGCCCGGCAGGTGGACGTGCGCGGGCTTTGGCGCCAGTTATCAGCATGAAGCGCAGGATGCGCGGCAATTCGCGAACTGGGGTTTTGACCTGCTGAAGTATGATTGGTGCAGTTATACCGGCGTGGTGGGCAGGAAGCCGTCGCTCGAAGAAAGGAAACGGCCATATGAACTTATGGGTGGACTGCTAAAGCAGCAAAACCGGGATATTCTCCTGAATCTTTGCCAATACGGCCAGGGCAATGTCTGGGAATGGGGCGCTGAAGTTGGCGGCCAGTCGTGGCGCACGGCGGGCGATCTCGGGTTTTCTTTGAACCGGATTTTTGAGGTGGCACTGAATAATGCCGAACATGCCGCGTGGCAAAAACCGGGCGCGTGGAACGATCCCGACTACATCCAAATTGGCTGGATTGGCAATGCGCGCGGGGCCGGCCTTCCCAAAGAATGCCCTTTGACGCCAACGGAACAATATTCCTTCATGTCGTTGTGGTGTCTCATGAGTTCGCCGCTGTTTTATAGCGGTGACCTGACGAAGCTCGATGACTTTACGCTGAACATTCTTTGCAACCCGGAAGTCATCGCCATCGACCAGGACCCGCTGGGCCAGTGCGCGCGGGTTATCTTTGCGGGCGCGGACCAATTTCTGATGGTCAAGAATCTTGAGAACGGCGAACACGCGCTGGGGCTGTGCAATGGCAGTGATGCCGCCGCCGATATGACCGCAACATGGTCCGCCTGCGGTCTGGATAACGGGGAGCATGTTCGAGACGTCTGGCGCGAGATGGGTCTGGGAGTTTACACAAATTCGTTCAGCGCCCGCGTGCCGGCGCATGGAGTAATCCTGGTCCGGCTCAGCAGCAAAGGCAAAAGACGTTAGGAGGGGTTATATTATTTTGATTTTAATTTTTCGTTGCCGGATTACTTTGTCCTCCGTCAATGAGCACAAACGAGGCGACAATTAATTTGGTTACCCAGGTTCCGGGAACAAATCAAGTGACCATCAACGTAGTTGCTCAGAGCGTTCAGGTTTCGGGTACAAATGCGGCGGCGGCAAATGCGATTTCAACGAACTCGGCGGCTGCTAATATGCATTGGCTGGAAAAGGTTTGGACGGGCACGCATTACCCGCACACCGTGCATATCGTCATTATCGTTGGATTGGCCATTTTCGTGCATCTGATTGTCCGGTCCATCCGCTATTTCAGCGAACTCATCATCAAAAAGAGCCACGAGAAACAGAACCCACTTGGATTTGTCACGCAACAGCCCAAATTCATCACGCTGGCCAGGCTGATCGTCAGCACGATCACCTTCGCCGTCTATGCGCTGGCGATTTATGTCATCCTTAAGTTTGAGTTTCCCAACGACAGCACGCTCAAAACTTATCTGGGCAGCGCGGCAGTCGTCGGCCTGGCGTTGAGCTTTGGTTTGCAGGGCCTCGTCCAGGACGTCGTCACCGGAATTACCATCATCCTCTCGGACGCCATGGACGCCGGCGACACCGTGGACCTGATGAACGGTGTCATCGGCCGGGTCGAATGGATTGGTCTCCGTTTCACCAAAGTCATCAATTTTTATAACCAGGAAATTTTCGTGCCCAACCGAAACATCGTCAATGTGAGCCGCTTTCCCCACGGCGGGATACTCGCGTATGTGGACGTCCAGATTCCGGCAAAAGCCGACCAAAACGCTGTCGTCGAAACCATTCAATGTGTTGCCAAGGGAATCTGGACGCAATTTGCCGCGATCGTCCTGAGCGAACCTGTTTTCAGCAAAATCCGTTCGACGCCCGGCAACTGGAATTATGTGCGCATCATGTTCAAAATTTGGCCGGGCCAAAACTCCGTAGTCGAGACTGTGTTCCGCGCGCAGATGGTCAACGAGATGAAGGCCATTGACCCCGGTTATGCAGATTGGCAGGTTGTGATAACCTATCGCGCGATGGTCGAATGATGTCATTGTGAAATGGGAACTGATTCTAAAACATGAAAAGTAAAAACAGTTTTTCCCGCCGCGCGGCGTTGCTGCGCTTTTCGATTGCCCTGGTCCTCGTAGCGCTGCCTATTCCATTTGTTGCGGCTGCCGCGCCGCAACCAATTCGGGTCGCCTGTGTGGGCGATAGCATTACCTATGGCGCCGGTGTGACAAATCGGAACCGTGAATCCTACCCGGCCTGGCTGGGCCGCTGGCTGGGCCCGGGCTATGATGTTCGAAATTTCGGCAAGAGCGGGGCAACGTTATTGCATAAGGGGGATCGTCCATACGATAAACAGTCGCAACATGCCAAGGCCATCGAGTTCAAGCCCGACATTGTCGTTATCATGCTGGGCACGAATGACAGCAAGCATCACGGCGGGGGATTGCCCACGACCAATTCGGTTCCCGATAACTGGCAATACAAGGCCGATTACGTCCCCGATTACGAGGCGTTGATCGCGGAATTTCGCGCCGCGAATCCCGCGGCAACCATTTACGTTTGCTACCCGCCCCCGTGCTTTCCGGGAGAGTGGGGTATTGATGACAAAATCATAAATCACGAAATTCGTCCGCTCGTTCGCAAAGTCGCACGCCAGTCTCATGTAAAACTCATTGATCTTTACAAACCGTTCAAGAACAAAGGCGATTTGTTCCCCGACACCGTCCATCCCAACAACGCCGGCTCGAAGATGATGGCCGCCGTGGTTTATCAGGCGTTGACCGGCAAAAAGGCGTATGAGAATCAATAACCGCGAATAAATCGCTGGATACGGTTACGGTTACAAAGGGACCTAATCCATCTCTTCGCGATTGGTTCGGCAAAGAAGTTGTGCGTCAGGGATTTGATGCTAGAATTCATCCATGGATTCGCTCGCACCGCGGATAGTTTACCGTGCATGAACCCTCTAGAGAAAATTCTTCGCGAAACGTTGGAACAATTTCATTCCGAAACTGGTACAATTCACATACTCGACGCGGAAAAACAGTTGTTGCATCTGGCCGCGCAGGTCGGACTGCCGCCCCAATTGCTCGAAGTGGTTAAAACCATTCCGGTGGGGAAGGGCATCGCCGGGCAGGTTGTTGCCCAGGACCGGCGCGTCACCATTTGTAATTTACAGGCCGATTCCAGCGGCGTTGCCAAACCTGGCGCAAAACAGACCGGCGTCGGCGGCGCGCTCTGCGTTCCAGTTCGCGTGGGTTCCAAAATTGTCGGGACCTTCGGTATCGGCACGGTTCGCCCGTACGAATACACCGCTGACGAAATCCGGCAATTGGAGGCCATCGCCGCCCGCGTCGCTGATATTCTAAATCAGAGCCCCGACCGCCTGCCCACCGTAGCCTTGGCGAAGGAGGGTGAGGGAGCATCTTCGACCACGTCCGCAAAAAGCTGAAACCATAAGATTATGGCACTCATCATTCCTCTCGATAAAAAGCTAAAAGTTGTCGTTCCGCCAATTGATAAGCCCAAAGTGCTGACGCCGATCGATGTGTCGCAGACGGCGCGCGACCTGATTGCCAATGTCGAAAAAGTCATCGTCGGCAAGCACGAGCAGATTGTGTTGTCCGTCGCCATTTTGCTCGCCGAGGGGCATTTGCTAATTGAAGACGTGCCCGGTGTTGCCAAGACGATGCTCGCCCGCGCTCTGGCCCAAAGCGCTGGCGCGACATTTCGCCGCATCCAATGCACTCCAGATCTTCAACCGTCTGATGTTCTAGGCGAGCCGCGCCTGGACCCGCAAACCGGACGTTCCGAATTTCATTTCGGGCCGCTTTTTGCGCAATTTGTCCTGGTAGACGAAATCAATCGTGCCAGCCCGCGCACGCAGGCCGCGTTGCTCGAGGCCATGGGTGAAGCCTCGGTCACGGAGGGTAATGTCACTTATCGATTGCAAAAGCCGTTCATGGTCATTGCCACTCAAAACCCAATCGAACAGGAAGGCACATTTCTTCTGCCCGAAGCCCAAAAAGACCGGTTCCTCATTCGAATGAGCCTCGGATATCCCGCCTTGCAGGATGAAAAGGAAATGGTCGAACGCTTTCAACTGCGTCATCCGATTGAAACGCTTCAGTCGGTGGCCACGCCCGACCGGATTTTGAGATGTCAGGAGGCCGTTCGCGAAATCAAAGTGCCCCCTGAAGTAAACGATTTAATTCTGAAAATCGTCCGAGCCACGCGTGAACACCCGGCTCTGTTGCTCGGCGCCAGCCCGCGCGGTTCGTTGGGGCTGTTCCGTGCCACTCAGGCTCTCGCCGCCATTGACGGCAAAGACCCTGTTTCCGCAGAACTGGTAAGAGAACTAACTTCGAAAGTCCTCACCCACCGGCTCATACTGCGCAAAGAGGAACAGCATCGCGCCGCCGACGTCCTGGCGATTGTCCAGGAAATTGTTGCCGCTTCCGTTTGAGCCTGGCTTCTGGTTTATGCTGGCCAATAAGGGTCCTCACACGGCGCGCGAAAAGCTTTTCCACCGTCTGTTTGAAATTGGCATTTGGATCAAGGGCGTTGACGGTCTGATCGAAACGATCGGAGGCATTCTCCTGCTGACGATCAGCGTGCAGGCCCTCAACAGTTACGTCATCGCTCTTACCCAGGACGAAATCCAGGAAGACTCCGGAGACCTGATTGCCAACGCGTTGCGTCACGCTGCCGAACACTTAACTGAAAGCTCCAAGTTGACCGCCGGTGCTTATTTGCTGGGAAATGGCCTCATCAAAGTCTTCCTGGCCACGTGCATCCTGCGCGGGAAGCACTGGTGTTACCCAATAGCCATCGTTGTTATGACGATCTTCATCCTCTTGCAGTTTGGCCGGCTCGGTTTTCATTTTTCCTGGTCGATGTTCGTCGCAACGATGATTGATGTTGCCATCGTCCTTCTCATCTGGCGTGAATATCGCAGAATTAAAAAGTAAAAAGGAAAGGGTGCGTCCGAATTGCCCCGGCGACGGGTTTTAACTATTTCATGACCACGGATCGAAAAAGACTCGCCCTCAACTTTGTCCTGACGATGGGGGTCGTCAGTCTTTTTGGTGACATGACCTACGAAGGCATGCGCGGCATTGCGGGGCAATTTATGCTCACCCTCGGCGCGAGTGCCGCAGTGGTCGGATTCGTCGCGGGATTTGGCGAACTCGCCGGCTACGGTCTGCGATCGGTCTTCGGTTACCTGGCGGATAAAACCCACAGCTATTGGGCATTCATCTTTGTCGGCTTTACAATTCAACTGCTGGCCGTACCCGCGCTCGCGCTGGCCGGCAATTGGCCGCTGGCCGCCGCGCTCATGATCGCCGAGCGCACCGGGCGCGCCGTTCGGCGTCCCGCCGTGCAGGCGATGCTCTCGCATGCCGGCAGTCAAATCGGCGCGGGCTGGGCGTTCGGACTGCACGAAGCCCTCGACCAAACGGGCGCGACCCTCGGGCCGCTCATGACGGCGCTGGTTCTCTATTTGCATGGCGGTTATCACCGGGCGTTTGCCGTGCTGCTCATCACTGCCTTGTTGAGCCTGGCTTCGCTGGTCGTCGCGCGAGTTTTCTACCCGCGTCCGCACGAATTGGAGGAACGTTCGCCGGTCGTGCTCAAAGCCAAAGGTTTTTCGAAAGCGTATTGGCTCTATGCCGTTGCCGGAATGTGTGTTGCCGCCGGCTTTGCCGATTTTTCCCTCGTCGCCTTTCATTTTCACAGAACACACGTGGTCCCGCAAAACCTCATCCCGATTTTTTATTCAGCCGCTATGGTGACCGGCGCGATAACTCCGCCTGTATTCGGCAAATTGCTGGACAAGACAGGATTGGCGATTGTCCTCCTGGCGTTCTTCCTGGGCGCGCTTTTCGCTCCATGCGTTTTCCTGGGCGGATTTTCATTTGCGCTGCTCGGGATGGTCCTCTGGGGACTGGGCATGGGCGCGCAGGATTCGCTCCTCAAAGCGGTGCTGATCGACGTTATTCCAAAAGAAAAACGCAGCACGGCTTACGGCGTTTTCGACACAGTTTTCGGCATCGCCTGGTTCGCCGGCAGCGCTGCCATGGGCCTTCTCTACGATAAATCCATTCCCGCCGTTGTCGTCTTCTCCGTTGCGCTCCAATTGGCCGCGCTCCCGTTCTTCGTTTTGGCTAAAAGCCGGCAATAATGCCGGTTGACATTGACACCTCTCAGTCTCGTAAATCGCAAATCGTAAATTGGCTTGGTTCCTTTTTTTCATCATCCTCTGCACATCCTCACGTTTGAAAACCTGGATTTTCGGGTTAGGATTAGTTGTTCCGAATGATTCCCGTTTTCGCTCGCATGGCCGGCATTGGCCTCCTATTTATACTTGTGCCGGTCACGTGTAGTGTTGCCCAAAGCCCTGCGCTGCCAATCATTCCGGCAAATTCATTCAATGTCACCACCTATGGCGCCGTCGGCAACGGGATCACGACCAACACGGCCGCAATCCAAAATACGATCAACGCCGCATTTGCCGCCGGCGGCGGGACCGTCGAGTTCCCGTCCGGTGTCTATCTGAGCGGCCCGCTCAATTTCTCAAACAGTATTAACCTCCAATTGGATGCCGGCGCCATTTTGCGGATGTTGCCGTACGGTTCTTATCCCGGCGGCTCGTCGCCCGCTGATTTTATTATGTCGGCGTCCTCGGGCGGGCACGACCTTGAGGTGAGCGGCGCGGGAGCCATTGACGGTGGCGCCGAAAACTCGGGCTGGTGGACGAATGGCTTGGGCACTTCCGCGCGGCCGACCTTGTTTTATTTCAATAAATGCAACCGCGTGCTTATCGAAAATGTCACCCTGTCAAATCCGCCATCCATGCACATGGTTTTCAAAAGCAGCGGCGGCAACATTACCATTAGCAATATTACCATTAATACATCCGGTTCATCGCCGAACACCGACGGCATTGATTTGGTTGGAACCAATTGTCTCGTGGAAAACAGTTCCATCAGTGACGGCGACGATTGCATCGCTTTTGGGAGCACGAGTGGCACGTCTTTCGGCACGCTCGTGACAAACTGCGCTTTTGGTTTCGGACACGGCCTGTCCATCGGCAGCAACACCGCTGGCGGCGTCTCTAATCTGACCGTAGTCAACTGCACGTTTAACGGAACGCAATACGGCATCCGCATGAAGTCAGACACCAACAGTAGCTCGGGTGGTGAAGGCGGCATTACGCAGAATCTTTTCTATTCAAACCTCACAATGACGAACATCGCCGAGGGCGCAATTGTGATTTATAGCTACTATAACGAATTTGGAACGCCGACCGGCATTACGGCCGCGACGGCTGCGGCGCAGCCCGTCCCGTTTCCCGCCGCGCCCACCACCTGCGTTTGGCGCAATATCGTTATTAGCAACGTCACCGCGTCAGTCAAGTCCGGCGGGATTGCGGGAATCATTTGGGGCCGAACCGAAATGCCCGTGACGAATGTTTCGCTCATTGATGTCAATATTACAGCCCAGAAGTCGTTTGACGTCTATAATACGTACGGTTTCCAATTCGTGAACTCCTCGATCACGCTTCCCTCTGGAACCAGCACATTCGCGATTTACAATGCCGGCCTTGTATTGACCGATGCCACAAATGTCACCCTGAGCGGGTTGACCAGCACGAACTCACTGTCGCTTTATAACGCCTCCGCGTCCACCACGGCTACGGACCTTTTCGGAGCGGACCCCATAACCGTGAGCGGGGGAACGCTGACCGTGAGCAACAATTATATCGTGCCCACATCGACCGTGTTTGACTTTGGCTTGGGCACAAACGCCAGCACAGTTCGGGCCGTTGGCAACCTGACCTTTGGCAGTTCCACGTTTAACGTCACAAACGGCGCGGGCTTTGGGCCGGCGACGTATACTTTGTTTGCCTACACAGGAAGCAAAAGCGGGGCAGACGCCCTCGGTGCCACGCCGCCAAATTTCAATGAAGTTCTCACCAACACCGCCGGCCAGATACAATTGGTCGTGAGCACAACGGGTCCGTCACTTACGCCTGTCAGCCTCGTTTGTTCCAATGCCGGCGGCGGCTTGAGTGTTTCCTGGCCCCAGGACCATACCGGATGGTATCTGCAGATTCAGACTAATAAGGCAAGCGCCGGTCTGGGAGCCAATTGGATAACCCTCCCCGCATCTGCAATGACAAATCAGTTTAACCTTCCAATTAATCCAGCCAACGGCTGCGTTTTCCTAAGGCTCGAATATCCATAGAGATTTACGATTTACGGTTTACGCGCGGTAGCAGCCGACGTGAGGAGGCTCTAACAATTTAGCGGTCTCCCCAAGCGAACTTGTTCGCCCTCCAACCAGCCAAACAATCGGCGAATCAATTTCCACCAATCCATCAATCCATAATTCAGTCGGCTACGGCACGGCTGGCCTCGGCTCGCACGCCTGGGATTGTATGTAAATGGTCTGCGGCTGCAGGCCATCGGCGGTTGCGGTCAATGTAATTTCGCCGGAGACTTTAGTGGACTGCACGATGATTTGTGCGAGCCCGTTGAAAACGCTCCGTTGCCAGCCTGTCTGCGTCGGATATTGGTCCGGCTCATGGCAACTCGGGTCGCCGTTGCCCACACCGATGATGCGCCCGGGACCTTGAATCGCAAAATGCACCAGGTTCGATGCCGCAGGAACGACGCGGCCCGGTTCATCACGCACCGAGACCGTGATGATGCTAATATCCTCGCCGTCGGCGCTGATGGTGTTGCGGTCCGGTTGCAATTCCACCGCGCTCGGAGCGCCGGTGGTATCCACTTCTGTCGCCGATACAACTTCGCCTGACGAGTCATAGCCCTTGGCACTCAGCGTCCCGGCAGCATAGGGAACTTGCCATTCCAAATGCCCGTTGCGTGGCATCGTTTTCCGGCCCTGGCTTTGGCCGTTCAGGAATAATTCCACGTCCTGGCAGTTGGCGTAACACCACACGGCGATGTTTTGGCCCTCCTTGCCCGCCCAATTCCAATGCGGCAGCAGGTGTATAACGGGCTTGTCGCTCCACACCGATTGATAATAATAAAAATTGTCCTTCGGGAAACCGCACGTGTCCATAATGCCGAAATGGGAATTGATGCACGGCCATTTATAAGGCGTCGGCTCGCCGCGATAATCAAAACCCGTCCAATAAAAACCACCGGAAAGCCAGGGGCGGTCCGCGAAGTAACTCCACCATCCTTGCGACGTGCTCGCCCAGTGCGGGAAGTTGGAGTCATAAGCGCTCACATAGCCGCGCGTTTTATCGGTTTCATAGATGCCGCGCGTGCTCACAGTGCTGCCTTGCTCCGTGCCCACTTCCGGTTGTTGCGGGTGTTCGCGATGATAATCCTCCATGTCCGGGCCGTAGTGATAATTCCAGCCGCGAACTTCGAGCGCGCTCATCAACCCGGAATACACATTGCCGACACTTTCCGCGCAGGTGACCGGGCGCGTCGGGTCCAGCTGTTTGACGAACGCCTGCATCGTGGCGCCCACGCGCCCGCCGTCGGGATACGACTGCCTCGATTCCTCATTGCAGATGCTCCAGATGACGACGGACGGATGGTTCCGGTCGCGCAGGATTTGCTGTTGGAATCGCGCCAGGTTTTCCGGATCGCTGCCCAGCAAACGGTTTTCATCCATGACCAGCATTCCCAATTGGTCGCAGGCATCGATCAGTTCAGCCGTCGGCTCGTTGTGCGAAGTGCGATAGGCGTTGCAACCCATTTCCTTGAGGCGCGATATGCGAAAATATTGCAGCCGGTCCGGGAGCGCCGAGCCGACGCCGGCGTGGTCCTGGTGATTGCACGTGCCCTTGATTTCGTAAGGTTCGCCGTTCAACAAAAAGCCTTTGTCCGGATCAAATCCAATCGTGCGAATGCCGAATGGCGTTTCCTCACGGTCAATAACTTGCGCGCCGATTTTGACGGTTGTGACCAGCCTGTAGAGTGTGGGGGACTGAGGCGACCAGAGTTCGGGTTTGGATACGCGGGTCATTTGGTCCACTTCGGTTGTTGAACCGCCGGGTATTTCCATCTCTTTGTGGACTGACGCGAGTTCCTGTCCTTCCGGCGAAATAATCTGCGCCGTCACCGTCGCATCTGCGTCGGTGGCCTGTGTATCGAGCAACTGGACCTGCACGCGAATATCCGGCCGGCCCTTGGGAACATTGTCCTTGAATTGGCTCCGGACAAAGATTCCGTCCGGGGCAATCGCCAGCGGCGCGGTTTTGACCAGCCAAACGTGCCGGTAAATACCCGCGCCTTCGTAAAACCAGCCCTCAAATTTGGTCGCATCCACGCGCACCGCGACCACGTTCGTGCCGCCGCAATTGGCGACGTCCGTGATGTCGTAACGGAAACCGTTGTAACCGCCTTCGTGATGGCCGATGAGCCAGCCGTTGACGAAGACCTGCGCGTCGCGGAATACGCCGTCGAACTCGATCCAAATCCGTTTGCCGGCGTCCTGCGACGGCAAATCAAATGTGCGCCGATACCAGGCCGCGCTATTTTGAGGGTAGCCCGGTCCGACTGGTTTAAACCCATGGTTGTAACTGGCGTTTTTGTCGAAGGGCAGTTGCACCACCCAATCGTGCGGGAGGTTCACCGTCTGCCATTTGCTGTCGTCGAACTTCCGTCCGGCTGCTCCTTTGCTCATCCCGGCTTTGGCAAGGTTTTCCGCCTCCGGCCAATCATCGCCCAAATGGAATTTCCATCCAAAATCGAATAGCAACCGCTCCCGCGGCGAATCCTGCGCCAATACCAGCGTGGAACCGAAAACCGCCGCAAAGATGAAGATGGCCCAACGGAACAAGACTTTCATAGCCAACAAGTCTGAAAAACGAAAGCGCCCGGCGCAATGTCAAAAAGAGCCGCGAAAAGAACAGTTCGGACTAACGGAAAAAATGGATGCGGAATTGCCATGTTGTTTTTTGCGGTTAAATCTCCGTGTTTGGGAACCGCGATTTGGTCGATTCAGTCAAAAGGGTTTTCGTTTTGTTTAATTGGGTCAAGCAATTACCAGGTCGATCTGTCCCCCATCAAGCGGGAATTGTTTTTGAGGTTTCGAGCCCCCGATTTGTTCGCAAGACATTTGTTTTGAATGGGTTATGAAAACTGAATGCTGTTAGCTTTATTCTAAAAATGGGAGAGTTGACAATCGCATATAAATGAGGATAGAAAGTATAGAAACTTCGCCTGCCGGCGCGTGAATGCACGAATCTGCCAGCCTGTTTTATCGCATGTCTCGCCCAAAGCGGCTAAAAACCCGCGACGGTCCTGATCATCCTTAAAGATTGGTTCACGCCGGTCGCCACGGTTCGTCACACGATAAATTGCACCGGGATATTCGATTCGCAGCTTTCGCGCCATGCGCGGGATTCTGGCAGATCGAATCCGAACGTCAATGCAAATACTACAATACTAGGAACCGACCCCTTTGCGAAAATGTGCTGAGTGATTCGCTGCATGTTTAACGTGAGCATCCTCCTTTGCTCAGAAGTCTATGGAGGGCAGGTCAACGCCCGACCAAAAGAATTCGCGTCAATTTGCGTAATTGGCGGACGATCCGAAACCTGCGCTACGGTGCCTCAATCTCTGTGAATGACAGGTGGCAATGCCTCTCCAATCCACCCAGTCGTAACCTGAATTCGTGCGCGCTGCCGAATATCGACAGATGACTCAGCGATTTGAATCTCATACTGGCCGGGCTCGACGAGAAATGCATGTCGTGTTTCGTCGTAAAATGCCAGTTTTTCGATCGGAACGCTAAACGTCACGGTTTTCGTTTCGCCGGGTTGCAGTGTGATTCGCTGGAATCCGCGCAGTTCATGGCGCGCCCTGATGGCGCTCGGGTGAATCTCACGCGTATAGAGTTGCGCGATGTCGTCGCCTGCGCGCGCACCCGTGTTTTTGACATCTACCGTCGCGGTGATGGCGGCATCGCCGGAGATTTTTTCAGGTGAGACGCGCAAGTTTGAATATTTGAACGTCGTATAACTCAGGCCATAGCCGAATGGATATAACGGTCGGCCGCGGACATACATATAGGTGAACCCTTTGCTGATGTCATATTCGTCCTGGGGCGGCACTTGCGCTTCTGATGCGTAAACCGTGTACGGCAACCGGCCACCCGGGTTAGTTCTTCCGAAAATCACGTCGGCGATGGCATCGCCGCCTTCTTCTCCCAGCCACCATGCCTGCATCATTGCGCGCGTGTGTTGCGTGAGCCAGGGAACGGTTAGCGGTCCGGCGCTCATCAAAACCACAACGGTGCGGGGGTTCGCGCGGATGACGGCTTCCGCCAAGCGTTCCTGATTGGCGGGCAAACCCAGGCTCGCGCGGTCGCGATCTTCCGCTTCATTTGCAGTGGTCGTTCCCAGAAAAAGAATCACGGCGTCCGCCCGCTTTGCCGCCGCCACCGCATCGGCTATGGACCCCGGACCCCGGCCTGTCGACTTTAGAATTTCAACGCCTGGCGCGTGGTTACGAATGCCATCAAACGGTGTGACGGGATGATCCGGCACGCCGCTATAGCCTCCCGGAATAAAGATATCCGCATGCGGTCCGATTACGGCAATAGTCTTGAGTACGCGCGGGTCCAGGGGCAGAAAATTCTTTTTATTCTCGAGCAGCACAATGGCTTCGCGGGCGGCCTGGAGCGCCAGTTGGCGGTGTTCAGGACAACAAATGACATTGGTCGAGATGCGGCTGTATGGATTACCCGCCTGCGGATCAAACTCGCCCAGCCGCATGCGCACGCGCAGCATGCGCGATACCGCGTCGTCAAGGCGCGCCTCGCTGAGTTTGCCGTCGCGCACGGCTGCCGGAATATATTGCCTGAACTCCTTGTCGGAAAAATCGCATCCGGCCATGAGCGATTTCGCCACGGCATCCGAATAACTTAACTGGCTTTTGAAATGGCCGTTCACCATCGTATTGACGCCGCCCAGGTCGGAGACCACAAAACCGTCATGATGCCAGGCGTTCTTGAGCACGTCCGTGAGGAGCCAGTGATTGATATTGTCCGGCGTGCCGTTGATGCCGTTGTACGAGGCCATCACAGACTCGGCCTTGCCTTCCACGATGCAATCGCGCCAGTGCGGGAACCAATACTCATAGAGCATTCGTTCGGGCACATGCGCATTGAGCTTTCTGCGATCGCGTTCCACGTTATTGACGGCAAAATGCTTCAGCGTCGCCGCCAGTTTGAGGTAATGCGGGTCGTCGCCCTGCAAACCGGTCACATAAGCCACTCCGATGCGCCCAGTCAAATACGGGTCTTCGCCGAAACATTCATTAATGCGACCCCAATAGGGATTGCGGCTGATATTGATGACCGGCGCGCGGTAGATGAGTCCCTTGTGCTCGCCGGGAAAACTCAGGTTCTCGTGCCAGCCGTTATAGATCGCGCGCGCCTCGTCTGAAATCGCCACGGCTTCGGCGTGGACGAGGTTGGTGTCCCACGTGGCCGCCATTGCGATGGACACGGGAAACATCGTCGTCGGCTCCGTCCACCAAACGCCGTGCAGGCATTGGTTCCACTTGTCCGAACGCAGGCCGAAGCGTTCGAGGTCGGGGCCATCGTGGTCCAGGGCAATCGCCTTTTCCTCGAGGGTCATTCGCGACACCAAATCGGCTACGCGCGCGTCCACGGGTGCGCGGGTGTCCAGGTAGAGCGGCTTTTGCGCCGCCAGTGGAACCGTGAGCGGGTTTGGTTCGCCGGCGAAACTGCGGAACGCGATGGCGATGGCAACCAAGGGAATGAGTGCAATAATTTTTATTCGCATATTGTTACCGCTGATTTGAACAGAGCCGCGCGTGAGCAAGCGGAAAACGGGCCACCCGCTCCCTCACGGTCGGGGCTCTGTTAGAAGGCGCAATTAAATCAATAGCTGCGCCAAAACTCAATGGATTGGTAGAACGGACCCTCACCCCACCCTGACCCTCTCCTCTCCCACCGGTTTGCACCGGGGCCACCATGGGAGCGGAGAGGGAACAGCTTTCGCGGCTTCCCAAGCCACTCAAGTCAGCAGGTTTGGAAACCTGCGCTACGGTTGTGGCGCGAGTTGCACCCGATAGAACTTCGCCGATGAACCTGGCGGGAGCGCATTCGTGAAAGTCAGGACCATCTGCGGTGGGGCGGCATGGATCGGGCCGGAGGGCGCGTTGCTCCACGGCCCGCTCAATGTGCCTGCATATTGGATTTGGTAAATTCGTCCAGGCATCGCCGCGCAGTTCAACACCAAATTGCCGGCCTGCATTCCGGCCGATAAAATCCTGAACCCGCGGGCCGGGTCGCACAAATCAAACGTTCCATTACCCAACGAATCCTGCAATGCGGCGACTGGAATTGCAAAAAAACTGTTTGTGTTGAGGTTGGACCCGCTGCCCGCCGGACATTCCGTGACCAGCGGTCCGCCGTTCGTGGTGACATAACCCGCCGCGCACAGGTAGAGATTTGTTGGGGCAACCCCGAAAGCGGCAGTCAAATCCAGCGTTCCCTCCATCGCGCCGGACGTGGATGCGGATTTCGCGCACGGCCAGCTCACCTGGGCTTTGTTCAAATACCAGCTTATATAAGTATCTGTGCTTTCGGCGGCAAGGTAAGGCGCCGAGGCGGGAATGGCCATGGCGCCCGCTTTGGCCCACGGCGCGGCGGTTGTGGCCGAAGGCAGGAGCGCGTCTGAAACAAAAATGAAATTATCGTTCGGTCCACTGTTTCCGGGCGATTGGGTGGCCACATAAAGCGTCGTTCCGCGCAAGGCGGCATACAGGACCATCGTGCCGTTGGACGCCAGCAAATAACCCGGATAATCAAATGCGCCGTCCAGCGTGAATGGCGGAATGGTATTGCTGATGATGACGGAGCTTCCAATCACGGCAAAATTCCAATTCGCGCTGTTGTTATTGTCCCATGTGCCGTTGCCGTTATTGAAACAAACGTTCATGTTCGTGGCCGTTTCGGGTGGCGTCACGGTACATTGCCACGTATTCGATGGCGCGTTGAATGTCATCGCCGTGTCCGGCGAAACGGCTGGATTCCAATTGTTCCAACCCAGATGCAAATCAACATTCGTCGAATTCGCCAAGACGCGTCCCGCGGGATTGTATTGGATTGTCACCGGTTTTCCCGCCGCCGGTGGATTCGTGGAAAGACTTACGACCGAACCGTTGCCGCTGCTTACTGTTCCCGAACCCGCCCCCACCCACACGTGCTGGATGGGAGTGTTTCGGACGTTGCCGTAGCTGTCAGTGGCGCTGACATAATAGTCCACAAACGTGTTCGAGATGCCGGTGACATATGTGTAGTAATAATCCGCCTGGTATTCAGGTGTGTAGCCGCTGGAATTGGCGGCCACGCGCCGCGTCATGTTCGTGCTGTGCCACGCGCCCGTGAGCGGGCCGCCCGCGTAGGTCTTGAACTGGTCGCTTGTTGGCGGGTTCGTTCCATCGGTCCGCAAAAGCAGGCTTACGTTGGCAACCCCCGAGGCAGCGTATGCGCAGGTCCATATCCAGAAATCGGAGTTTGGTTCTACGACTGTCTGGTAACCGTATTGGACGCCGAAGTTCGTGCCTCCCGGGTTCCACGGGTGACGTTGGGGCAAAAAAACTGTGGGTGGCGTCGTGTCCGCCGTGGGATTGGTGGCGACAATGGAGTCCACATTCCGGCAGGCATTGGACTGCGCCACAATCGAGCGCAGGCATTCATCGCCGTTGCAGCCAAAATACACAAAGCCGCTGTCCAGGCTCGCCAGGCAATAATGCCATCCCAGTTCCACGGCATTGGGCGCGTCCGAGAAACTTCCCGGATCGCGCACCTGATCAATCCGTGGCGTAATGCCGGAAATTTGTTGCGCTGTCTCGACCCGATTTTCCGTGGCAATAATCACCCGCCAATTGTCGACCTTGTCCGAAACGCCGATGCCTGGATCCACCACGTTATTGCCGTTGCTGCCGGTGTAACTGGGCGGCCAGTTCCAATTGATGAAACCGGGCGACCCGAAATCGCCCGCCGCAAACACCCAGCCGCCGTCTTCAATGTGAACGACATCGTTGGTGGCAGGCGGAAAATCGGAAAGAAATTGTTCAACAGTCGTCGGTTCATAACCATCGCTCGCGGACGTGCCCGCCATTTGCGAAACCCATTGATTGTAATACGAGTTGCCGCCACTCCACGCGTTGTCGCCGTCGTGCGCGCACAAGACCAGCGCGGGATGCGCCGGATTGTTCCGCGCGGCCAGCGGCGCAATTTGTCCCAGGTCCCACGTGGAATAACTGTCCTGCCAGCTAAAAATCTGGTCCGATGGCACAACGATAATCGTGCTGGCGACGCCAGTGGCCGGGTCCACATAGCGCGCGTAGTGCGGTTGGAAGCCGAAGGGCATGACCTGTGTGGGGCCGCAGCCGTCGGAGATGGAATTGCGCTGATAATTCGCCGCGCCCTGGGGTGGATTGATCTGGTCCGCCGGATTGGGGATATCGCAATTCTCGCCGCCGCTGCCCAGAGCCAGCGGGAAATCCGCGCAGGAACGCGCCAGGTGATTGTTCGCCACTATCGTCCACGCAATCCCCGCCTTGGCCAGGACGGGAATCATGTGCTCCGAGAAACAGGTTTCCGCGGGAAAGTAACCGCGCGAGAGCGGCACGTTCGTTCCCCAAACAATTTGCATCTGCCGCTGATCGAGCAGCAGTTCCATTTCCAGCGTTTGGTCGTCGAGCAATGGCGCAATGGCGTGATGATACGTGAAGTTGACGAGGTCCAGCCGCGGCTTGCCGCCGCTGGTCGTCCAGGACCGCGCGATTCGAAAGCTGTTGCTCCATCCCAGAGTGTAGGCGCCGTTGCCGCCGTTCCAGCCGTTGGCGGCCAGGCTTTGAACATTCTCCATGAGCGCGCCGGAATAATTAACCTGTGCGCCCGCGTTTGGGTACGACAGCAATCCGCTGAGGACCGATTCGATTTCACCTTGATAGACGTTTACGCGGTCGGCCTCGCCAAAGATTGTGCTGAGCACTTCCGGGGTGGGGTGGGGCCGCCCGGCATTTTGCTGCTGGATGGTGTCCCACGCCTGTTCATAATGGTCCACGCCGTAATCACGCCGGTCCGGCCAATAAATCGGCTGATGCAGATGCCACAGCCACGTGGTATGAACATTCGTATTGGTGTCCGCGAATGCCGCCAATTGGCCCGACAGAAGAAGGCAGGCAAGGCACAGGCGCAGGTGGCTCATTTTCAACCAGTTTAGCGCAGAATCAATTGCCGGGCGCCCGCACAAAAATGCGGTTTCTCTACCACTCCAATCGATAGAACGTCGCCGGCATGGAACTCGTCACCGGCACGGTTACCCGGAATGTGCCATTCGTCATGACGGGTTGGTTCGTTACATTGAGCCATGTGCTCGAAAGCACATTGGTTGTGGATTGAAGGGTGTACGTCAGAAAAGCATTCGTTGGCCATGAGATAAAAAGATTCGCGCCGGACGTCGACATGTTTAGCGATGGCAACGGCAACAGGCCATAGACATTCACCCGGTTGGAAAATGTGGCGGCATAGACTTTGCCGTTGGCGACAGTGGGCGGAACGAACTTGGCGAGATTGCCCAGCGCATCGCGGCCAGGGATCATGTCCGAGTTCCAAAGTTCGTTTGTCACGTTTTGCGCGTTGAAGGCATGGAGCGTGCCGGCCACGATGGCCTGGTTTGCGCTCGTGGTCGTATTGACCGTGGCCCAAATAATTCCCGAGCCGGCATTGGCGCCATTGGCCGAAACCGACAAAATTCCACCGGGCGTCCCGCTGCCGCCCACTGTCGGGCTCTTCGAGTAAGCGTTCGTGTTAAACAATCCGTTAGTGAACTGATATTGGCGCAGATGATCGGAACTGCTGGGCCAGATGTACATGAACGATCCATTGGTGCAGCTCCACCAGACTGGAGCGCCATGGAGTTGGCCGCTGACAAGATTCCAGGTTTGCACCACATTTGTATCGGCGCTGCCGGCGCTGATTTGGCCCATATTATCGCGATTGACCAGGTAAAGGACTCCCGCTTTGCCGCCGCTGATGCCCATGGTGGTGCCCGGAATTAACAAGAGCCCCGAATCGCCGAGGTCAATGTCGCTGGTGTTGAGGGCCTTCCAGTTGTAGGGAATGAAATAGCTGGCAATCTGCATCGTGCCATTAGTGGGAGTGAGTTTCAAAAAACTCTCGCCGTAATCGCCATTCGTGAATGCGTCCACGGTTCCATTACCAACTGTCACATAAATATTTCCGTTCGTGTCGGCATTTGGCGCCTGGCCGCTCATCCAGATGCCGGCTTCCGAACCGTTAGGCGAAGTGTTCCAAACCGTTGATTGTTGAAGGTTTGTGGTATTGTAGCCAATCACCCAGCCGTGATAGGGGGTGTTGTCGCAGTGCGATGCCCAGGTGATATAGACATACCCGTTAACCAGGGCCAGGCCCGGACGCTGATTTTCCCGGAGCGGATCAAAATTGACTACCGTGCCGCCGTCGCCCGTGCCGGGATAACTCGCGGTGATTACCACCGGACTGTTCGGTTGTTCCGCGCCGGTGGCGACGTCGAGCGCGTGCAACCGTTGCACAAAATTCGTCGTCCCACTGAATATCTCCTTCGTGCGAACCACGACGTACAGCGTGCGATTGATCGGATCAATGACCGGCGTGCCCACAATGCCGAAGTTGCCTGAGAAGTCCTTATAATTGCCGCCGCACGCGCCGATGGCAGATTCGTCTGAACTGTTGGGCGGAACAATATTCGTCGGCGAAATAAATGTGGCTTTCCAATACGGCTGCGTAACGGTTGGATCGTCCGCATCGTAGGCGTAAATGCTGTCGTTCACGGTGGCCACGATCAGGAGATTGCGTGAGCCGTGGGCGCGGACGATGACGTTGGTCATAATTAGAGGTTGCGCGTAAATCTGATCGTCCACCGGACGGCTATAGAGCAGACCGAAGCTATTGGTATTCACGTTGGCGACGGTCAGCGTCGTCTCCGTTAAATTTTCGCCCGAGCGATAGTTATCGTTATGCTGCGTTAACACCGCTGTGGAGGGCCAGGGCGAATTGGTCTGGCCGGTGGTAAAAAATTCGGATGGAGCCGCCCAACCTGCGCCGGCGGTGTTCACCGCTTCGGCCGTGTAATAATATGTCGAATCGGGCGCCAGGGTGGAAATCGTTTGGGAAAAAGTACCGCTTTGAGTTCCCAGGACAACACTGTTTGCCCAATTCGCGGCGTTCGTTTGCCCGTCGGTGCTCCCGTAATACAATGTCACAGTGGGCGCCTCGCCGCCGATGTTCAAGACCTGGCCATTGAGCGTGGCGATCGTTCCCTGGACATTCGAGGCAGGCAGGTTGGTTACGATCGGGACCGCGAGCGAAGGAGTTATGAACGAAAGCGCAGGAGCGGCCCAATTTGTTCCGGCGCCATTGACTGCCTCAGCGGTGAAATAATATGTCGTATTGGGAATCAAAGATGAAAGCGACTGCGAAAACGCGCCGGTTTGGTAGCCGATGGCGACGCTATTTGACCAATTGGCCGCAATGGCGCCGCCATTGTTCGTTCCGTAGAACAGAGTGACCATCGGAGGCTCGCCGCCCGTGCCGGTCACCGCGCCGTTGAGCGTTGCGTCTTCAGCGTCAATCCCGGTCGCCGGGGCGTTGGTCACGGTCGGCCCCAGTAGCTGGGAATCAGGGAGGCCGCTGACGGCGTAGATGCCTGTGGTCTTGGTGGAGGCGGGCATTCCAAACGTCAGGCTTACAATTGGTTTGTTATTTGTCCCGAGTGGATAGAGCGGAATGGTCGTCTGATAAAACCTGGGGTTTCCGGCCGAGCCGCCACCGGTCGCCGCGCCGGACGTGAGGTTCAAGCGGTCAAATCCTTGAAGAACCACGGTGTAGTTCGCGCTGCTATTGTTGTTGAACCAATCGGGCGCATAGTAATTGGTGGCGAAGGTTGTGCCGTCGTTGAACCTGATTGTCACCAGGGCTGCGCCGGAAGCGGTGCCGCTGCCTGAGTTGGCCGCGATGGCAATGCGGCTGTACCGGGCCGGTCCCGGCAATGAAAGTGTGCCGGTCAGGTTATTCGTAAGGTCCACGACATTGCTCGCGGTGTAGGGCTGGAGTTGAAAAACCGTGCCGTCGGCAAAATTTGTAAAAGCGCCCGATACCGGCAGGCCGTTGGTGTACCCAGGCAGGCCCTTTTGATAGAAGGCGGTGCCTTCTCCCTGGTTGAATTCCATGGCATAGCCGCTGTAGGGCGGACCGGTGGCGGTATTCTCCACCATGACATCGAGGTTGAAACCGGTCACCACCACCGGCGTCATGTTCGTGGTGGCGATTACCGATGCTGCCAGCAGACAAAACGTCCAGGCAATCAGGAAAGTTAGTTGCTTCATATCTGGGGGCGTGCTTCGACTGCCACAGTATAGCACACGATGGAAGTGATTGAAATAGAAATGGCTAAAAATCCCTCAAAATAGAGCCGTTGTGTTCGCGCTCAATGGCTGGGAATGGCTTAACTCCGAATCTCGGTGTGTCACGAGTGTGAGAATAAGCTGTCGCCACTCCCGTTCATGACCCAGGCATCGAATTTTGCGAGGCCCGTTTCCATCGATCGCCCACACTAAAATGCTCGAATTTCCAATAAAACCGCGCCTTTTCGTTGGCAATGACCTTCCAGTTTCGCCTCGTTTCCATGTTTCCACACCTATATACACAAAATGTGCAGGGCCTCCTTTTTCATAGTGCGGGCGTCCCCGACGCCAGTCCAGAGACAGGCACCGGGACGGGTGGCAGCGCCACTTGCGACCGGTCACTCGCAGGCGGGACGCGCGCGCTACACGAGCAGAATCGTGAGGCGTTTCGGCCCATGCGCGCCGAGGACGAGAATGCGCTCGATGTCACCGGTGCGGCTGGGGCCGGTGATGAGGGACAAAATCCCGGGAAATTCATTGGCGAATTTTTCCTGGGCTTCCCGCAATGCCGTGGTCAGGTCGGGCATCATTTGGCTCTGCCGGGCGAGGACGATATGGTGGGGCGGGAGGACGGAAAGGGTGCGTCCACCTGAACGGCGGCCGGAGACCAGCACCGTGCCGGTTTGGGCGATCAGGGCTTCGCATTCGGTGATTCCGGCGTCGCAGCTTTCCAGGGCCTCCACGGCATAGCCGTTGTCCGTCTTGACCTTGGGCAGGTTAAGCGCGCCGGCGACGGCGCTGGTTAATTCACCTTCGTGGAAGCCAATTTTTTTCCAACTTTCATTGGCGGACAGGGTCTTTATGAATTGAACGGCAGCGGAAATGTCCGGGCAGATTTGAAAATCGGCTTTCAGCGTCTGCGCGTTTTGGCGGAATAATTCAATTTGTTCGTCGAGCGTTTTGCCGACGGGCGGCAGCCATTGTTGCGGTGACGGCGGTCTTTGCGGCGCATTATCGACAGGATGTGGAGCGGCGATTTTGAGGGCTTCGCGGACTCGGGCGAGGATGCGTTCGCGGCCGGCGGTGGGGTTTTTTGCGTCCGAGTCATTGACGGCGGTTGGAGGGTTTGCCGATTTGGAAATCGGCGATTGGCTCGCTCGCGCCCGCTCACTCGGCCCTTCGGGCCTAGCCTTCGCTCCGCTCAAGCTATCCCTTTCGCGGCTTCCCAAGCCGATCAAGTCAGCAGGCTTGGAAACCTGCGGTACGATACCGCGCGACTGGGGCGGAGCGTGGGAATGGACCTGGGATTCATTTGTGCGTTCACGCCAGAGATCGCGGAAGCTTTTTTCGGCGAAGGGCGGGAAACAGCGGGTCTTTGTCCAGGGACGCAATGGGTCAAGCAGGGTGCCATTGATAACCTGTCGGAATGGGTCCAGCAGCCGGGCGAGTTCGGCGGCGAGTTGATAGACTTTGGGCCGCAACATGGTGAACGTAAAGCCGCGATACATGACGCGTTCGATCAGGGAGGGTTTGGTCTGCGCCGCATTGCGGCGATTGTGGAGCAGGTGATGATGCAGGTTAATTTTGACGGGACAGGCTTCGGTGCAGGCGCCACAAAGTGAGGAGGCGGATGACAAATGTTTCCACTCGTGGAGGCCGCGCAGGTGGGGCGTAATGACGGAGCCAATGGGTCCCTGGTAGGTGGTGCCGTAGCTGTGGCCGCCGACGTTTTTGAATATGGGACAGACGTTCAGGCACGCGCCGCAACGAATGCAATGGAGCGCATCTCGTTGTTCTGCGTCGGCGAGAAGCTGTGTTCGGCGATTATCGAGGAGCACGACGTGAAATTCTTTCGGTCCGTCCGATTCGCCCGGCAGGCGCGGCGCGCCGTAGAGCGTATTATAGCAGGTCAGCAACTGACCTGTTCCGAGCGTGGAGAGCATGGGCAAAAAAAGCGCGAGATCGGCTAGTTTGGGCAGAATTTTCTCGATTCCGACGATGGCGACGTGGATTTTGGGCAACGACGCGGTGAGTCGGGCATTGCCTTCGTTTTCGGTGATGCTGATCATGCCGGTCTCGGCGACGGCAAAATTCGCGCCGGTGATGCCCATATCCGCGGCGCAAAATTTCTGTCGCATAACGCGCCGGGCAGTCTTGGTCAATTCCTCCGGCTGATTGGTGGGCGCGGAGCCAAGTTTATCGTGAAACAAATCGCTGATTTGTTTGCGTTTCAAATGCATCGCCGGAAAAACGAAATGGTACGGCGGTTCCTGGCGCAGTTGGACGATATATTCACCGAGGTCGGACTCAACCGTTTCGAATCCTTCCTTTTCGAGCGCTTCATTGAGATGAATTTCCTCACCCGTCATGGTTTTGGATTTGACGATCGAATGCACGTGGTTGGTCCGGGCCAATTGAAGAATATAGTCGCGAGCCGCCGACCCGTTTTCCGCCCAAAAAACTTTTGCTCCGCGCGCTTCGATTTTGGAGGCAAATTCCGCGAGATAACGGTCCAGATGATTGATGGCATCCCATTTGATTTCCGCAGCGGCATCGCGGGCGCCAGCCCAGCTTTGAAAGCGGTTTTTATTCTCGTCGCGTTTGACGTAATAGCCTGACAGCGCCTTTTGAATAAAATGGCGATGATCCAAGTCGGCGGTATAGTGCCGGGCGGATTTCTGAAATTCGGCGGCGGGCGTTTTCATGTCTGTGCGAGCACGTCGGCCAGGTGCAAGGTTTTGGCGGGGTTTCCCTGCTTATCCAAAATGCCGCGAATTTGCATGAGGCAACTGGAATCATTTGAAATGACGAAATCAGCGCCGGTTTCGGCCACGGACGCGCATTTGACTTCGCCCATGGCGGTGGAAATCATGGGAAATTTCACGGCGAACGTGCCGCCGAAACCGCAGCAGGTTTCGGCTTCCTCCATCTCAATCAGTTCGAGCCCGCGGACATGCTGAAGCAATTGGCGCGGCGGCTTTTTGAGCCCGAGTTCACGCAGGCCGTGGCAGCCATCGTGAAACGTGGCGCGTCCGGGAAATCGCGCGCCGACGTCGAGCACGCCGAGTTTGTTGACCAGAAAATCCGAGAACTCAAAAGTTTTGGCGGCAAGCGCCTTTGCTTCGGCTTCGCGCGAATGGCCGTGGAAGAGTTCAGAATAAAAGACTTTTACCATTGCGCCGCAGGAGCCGGATGAAATGACGACAGTTTCGGCGTCGCGGAAAACGGACATTTGGCGTTCGGCGACGACTCGGGCCTCATCCCAGTAACCCGAGTTGAAAGGGGGCTGGCCGCAGCAGGTCTGGGCTTCGGGAAAATCCACGGTATGGC
Source organism: Verrucomicrobiia bacterium (assembly GCA_035933915.1). Classification (GTDB taxonomy): domain Bacteria; phylum Verrucomicrobiota; class Verrucomicrobiia; order Limisphaerales; family UBA11358; genus UBA11358. Next base: position 232 of record DASYYL010000012.1, on the reverse strand, counting down.
CGAGACGTTCCAGGATTTTGACCATGTTCATTCCGGTTTGCGGGAAGAGTTGGTCCACGAAACAGGGGATGAACAGAGTGATTTTCACGGGAGAATTATATCGGCCTGAAAGGGAATAGGCTAGTCAGAGCCTCGTGCCTCGGTTGAAGAAGTCGACCATTGGCGTTCGAAAGACTCACGGCCCTCTCCCGTCCACCCTCCGCAGTATCGCTACTCCGCGTTTATCTACAGG
>DASYYL010000011.1:0-21627 GCA_035933915.1 Verrucomicrobiia bacterium | reverse complement strand
AAAATAGGGAATACAGATGCGCCACAAGCTGATGCCCGCCGCGCGCATGGCCGTCAGCTCGTTATGGCGGGAATGATGCGTGAGTGCCGTCAGCAACGCCAGCAGAAGCGCCACCGGGATCACAATGGCAAGGTATCCCATGGACGCCGCCGCCGAATATCCAATCGTTTCTCCAAAGCCCAACTTCGCTTGCTCGATCTTGCCCGCGTCGCTGAAGGCCGTAACAAAAATGATAAACGACTGGATGCCAACCAGGCAAAAAGCCAGCGGCGTGAGCAATTCACTAAATAAATAACGGTCGAGCAGACGCATCGTCCTTAATTAACAAATTTCAGGAACAACGCCAATGTTGAAGCGTCAAATTGGGAACCTTGAAACTGGCTCGATTCGGTAATCCAGGCCCGAACAGCCGAGGCCCCAGGGAATAGCATTGCGCGGTACGTGGTGCGTGATGCGTCAAGGATGACCGGATATCGCCCGCATATACTTGACGCACTACACAACACGTTATCCGAACTTTTCCAGAATCGTCAAATCAGTCAAAGACCGGCGTCGTCTCCCACTGGCATTCGCCGCTGCAAATGACGCCATTCCTTTTCCTGCACTTGTTCCAATCTTTCGCCGGCTGTTTCGATTCCGTTCACCCATAGCGTTGCCCCGGCAATCAGTAGCGGCGCGGCCACCGCGAGCGCGGGAATTGTCAGCCCCGGAAAGGCGGCCATGATTAACGCAATCGCAGACGGCCCGATAATTCCGCCGGCTTTGCTGCTGCCGGCCGACACACCGCCGCCGCTGGCGCGGAGTTTGGTGGGATACAATTCGACGCTGTAAGGCGAAAGCATCGCAATCATCCCGCTCAAACCGATCAACAAAAGCACTGTCAACACGCTGAATACGCCCTTGCTGTCGCCCGCCTTGAATGTTGAAAATCCGACCAATACCGCCGCCGTGCCGATCGCAAAGAGCGCCATCGTTTTTTTGCTGCTCCAGAATCCGTAAAGCCAAGCCACCAGGACACAGCCGGGCAGCGCAAACAACGCGGACCTCGCCAGAAGGTGATTCGCGATGCTGGCATCCAGATGCAAATAGCTCCGCAGAATGAAGGGAAGCCACGTCAAAAAGCCCCAATTCACCAATCCCCAGGCCAGGCCATAAAGGCAAACGGCAAGCGTGAGCGGAAGATAAGGTTTACGGAACAATTGTTTAAATTCGGTGGCACGGCTGATCCCCTCGGCTTCGGCATTATCCTGCAATTGGACCAGTTCAATCCCGAATTGTCCCAGGTTTTCCTGCGCCTCGTTGACCCGCCCTTCGTGCAAAAGGAAACGGGGAGATTCGGGGATGTAACGGCTGAACAAGACGATCAGCAAACCGGTGGGCAAGTTGAGCAGCCAAAGGATGCGCCAGTTAAAAATGGGTTCCAGCCATGCCGCGGCGCCACTGGCCGCCAGATAACCGCCGGCGCTGCCGACACCGCCCATAAGCACCAGAAGCCAGCCGCGATGGCGCGCCGGCGCCATTTCGGCCAGCAAGGCAAAAACGATGGGCAAAAGCCCTCCCGCAGAAAGGCCCATGAGAAAGCACATGCATAGATTCCATTTATACGCGGGCATTGTGCCGCAAATGCTGGTGCTGATGAACATGAGAGCGGCCAGCAACATGGATCCGCGCCGGCCCAAATGATCTCCCATAATCCCCCACAGAATAGAGCCAGCCGTTGTGCCGATCATCGCAAATAATGCCAGCAGGGATGCTGTCGACGCGCTGATGCCGTATTCCTGGCTCAACCCGGGCATAACAAATCCCAACGTTGCCGGTTTCATCACGTCCACTACCAGCGCGACGGAAAGGACAATGAACAACCGCCAGTGCCGCCAACTGAGCCGGGCATCGTCCAGAGTATGAAGCTGATAGGAACCCACCTCGTTCTTTCCAGCACCGCTTCTAACGGGAAACAATCCATACGCCGCCATGGGGATACCCGTCAGAATAAGGCCCATGCCACACAACATCAGTTTCGACATGGGCATACATTGCATGCAGTAATGCATCTTCCGCGCGGCAAAAAAATCAGGCAGATGAAAACAAACCCCCACAAGAATAAATTCTGTCCCCAGCCAGGACGCGATCAAATGATAAATCGTCGCCCGGCCTTTCGGAGTCGTTAGCGCGTGTGACATTTGGAATTTGCCTGAAAAACAAAGTGGAATCAGCCCCCAATTTCTTCCGTCCTAAAGACGCCTCCACTTAATTGTATTCTTCACGCAGACATTAAATATAAAGCGCGACCAAAGTGATAGGAAGTTTTATTACCCGTTAAACCGCGCAATTTGCACTACTGATGCCGTAGAACATGCATTATTCACTCCCCTGGGGCTCAGTTGTTCCCGTTCTTGTGGGTGCTTTGTGCGCCTCGTGAGGGCCGTGAGACTTCCGCCGCGCTGCCTGAATTAAAGCGTTCAAATCTTCCGCCTTTAACCCGGTTTGCTTGAGGTGCTTTTTGCTCCTTTGAATCCGCTTTTTCAGGCCTTCAAGTTCCTTTCCTAATTGCGAGCCTTCCTTTGCCACAAGGAAAACAGCAGCTTATCAAATGCCATTGTTAATGTTTCCAGTGGGTCGGGCGTTAACAGGCACATAGAATCAATTGGCTGGTTTCGCTCTGACCCGCTCTGATTTCCAGGATTGCGGCCACGGACACGCCGGGCACGGCAATTGCTACGGTGATGCTATGAGCCAAGGAAGTTCGAACAACGCCGCAGAATTGGAGGATTTGGAGAAGCAGGTCCGCCGAGCCAGGCCATTGGTCTGGAAATCCGAACTTAAGGTGGAAGCAATCGAAGCCTCTATTCATGAAATTGAAAAATTCCATCCAAAAATCAAAATCATCCGCCGCCCGCCTGCGCCCGGCCCAACGGCGGCCAATGGCTTCAGCCTGTTCGCGGCAAAACTGAAGTTAAACGGAGAATAAAACCGGATTACGAATCTGAATTTGACACCCTTGTAGGCCGTGTGCCCAAACACGGCGCTCCTGCCTGGTTCGTAGCCGCAATGTTTTCTTAAAGGGAAAGACAGGTTGGCTTTTTCCTCCATTTTTTATTTTTGCAGCGCTCTCAACCGTGTTTAAATGTGAGATACATGAACGAATGGAACATCCAATCCCGGGCGACCGCGTGCGAAGCGTGCAATCAGCCTTTTGCAGACAAACAACCGCTGCACACGTTGCTGTTCGACGAGCGCGCGGAACTGCGCCGCATGGACGTTTGCCAAAACTGCTGGCAGAACCAGTTCAGCGAGGGCGCCCGCGATCGCAAAGGCTTCATTTCCCACTGGCAAACCGTCTTCCTGGCGCCGGCGCCTGTCGTTGAAGCCATCCAAAAAGACACCGCTGAAACGCTGCTGCGAAAACTCATCGAGCAAAACGACCCGCATCACGCTCCCGCCGGCTACATCCTGGCCGTGATGCTGGAACGCAAGCGCATCCTCAAAGTGAAGGAACAACTCGTCCGCGATGCACAGCGTGTCTTCATTTATGAGCATCCCAAAACCGGCGACGTCTTCACCATTGCCGACCCCAACCTGCGCCTCGACCAGCTTGAACAAGTGCAGCGCGACGTGGCCCAATTGCTCGAGCATGGATTGAATCCGTCGGCGCCGGCGCCACCAGCCGCGAACGAACCCGCGGTTCAACCGCCTGACGAAGCGCCGGTCGCTGAAACGAACCTTGCCTCGCAGTAACTTCCGGCATGCCTGCCATTCCGAAATTCGCCGGCTCGCTTGGCTACCAGTTCCGCGACGAAAACCTGCTGCGCCTGGCCCTCACGCATCCGTCTGTTGCCCATGAAAGCGGCGCCGCCACGGCGCACAATCAACGCCTGGAATTTCTCGGTGACGCGGTCCTGGGACTGGTCCTCACCCAAAAGCTTTACGAAGAGTTCCCGGATTTCGACGAGGGGCCTCTTACCAAGGCGCGCGCCAAACTCGTCAATCGCCAGACCCTTGCCGAACGCGCCCGTTCGCTCGGCATGGGAGAGCGCCTGATTTTGAGCCGGGGAGAGGAATCCAGTGGCGGACGCGACCGCTCGTCGGCTCTCGCCGACGCTTACGAGGCGTTGCTGGGCGCGATTTTTTTGGACGGCGGATTTGAGGCTGCGCGCAAATTTATTCTCAAGGAATTTTCCGGCGCCTTCGATGTAGCCGCCCAACCGCTCATCGAGAATCCCAAGGGTGAATTGCAGGAGCTTTTGCAATCGCGCTCAACCAAAGCCCCGGAATACCAAACGGTCCAAATTTCCGGTTCAGATCACGAGCCGCTCTTCGAATGCGCGGTGTTTTACGACGGTACGGAACTGGCCCGCGGACAGGGCAAAAACAAGAAAGCCGCCGAAAGCGCGGCGGCGCTGGTTGCACTCGAAACGTTGAAGGGTTGAAGCGCTTTTATTTATTCAAGAAATTGCTAAACGCATTCCCGAGCTGTTTAGCGCCCTGTTGCTTGATCTGATTCAGATTCGCGGCGTTCTTGCCCAAATTGGCCGCCGTTTGCGCGGCTGACTGGATCGTGGCGCTCGTGATCGCGCTCATAATGCGCTGCGTCAAATCCGCCGCGGTGATGCCGTCGCCGCCCGTGCCCAGGTCGGTCAGGTGAATATCCGGCAGAGGAATCACCTGTGGTTTGGCCATGCCGGTTCCATTGATGATCACCTGGACCTCTGCGCCGGTCACAACCAAATCATCCACCTCGAACTTCTTTTCCGATTTCGGGGCAGTGGCCGCATTTGTCGAAAGTGTTCCGCCACTCTGGCCGGTTGAGCTCACGTTATCCGAAATCTGGCTCAAATTATTTCCCGCCAGTCCGCCTTCAAAAGTAATGTTCGGCGACTCCACGCGGATCGAGCGAATCACCACTTTTTTGGAAAAAACCGACATGGGATCCAGCCCAACCGCGACCAATCCCACGGAGAACGACTGCGGCGTATTGTATCCCTTGGGATTGCCCACCGTCAATCCCTTGACCTTCGCCGACCCCGTGAGCAGGGATAAATTCACCGAATCCAGGGTTACGGTGGTTTGGGTCAATTTGGGGCCGTAGGTCTCGACGCCCGCCTTGATGATACGATTGAGGCATACGCCGACTACGATTACCGCAATGATAATTACGGCCAAAAGCACCAGCACAACTGTTGAAATGATTTTTTTCATAGTTTAAATGAATTCGTTCAATTTCAGCCGCGCGACAATTCGCGGATCGCGGCCACAAAGTCGTCCGTCTTGTAGGGCTTTGCGATAAATCGCTCCGGCTTGATGTCGGAGTTGGCATAAACGCTTTCGTCCACGGTGCCGCTAACCAGGATGGTCTTTTGGTCCGGATGTAATTTCCGGCACTCCTGGATCAATTCCAATCCGTTCATGCCGTCCATGGCATAATCCGTCACGACGAGGTCCGGTCGCCGCGCGGTTGCCTTGTACTCCGCCAACGCGCGACATGGGTCCGAAAATGTTCGAACGATAAACTCCTCCGGTTCCAACACCATTTCGGCCAAATCCAGCAACATGACCTCATCGTCCACCACATAGATCACCGGCATGTCGGCCCGCTTGGAACGGCGTTTGTCCATCGCAATAGAAAACACCGCCGCCACGCCGGAATCAAGTGATTTTAAACTATTGATCCTGTTTCACTTCTATTAAAATCCGCGGCCCGTGTTGAATTTAAGTTCATTGAATCCGCAGCAGCGCGAAGCCGTCGAGACGTTGAAGGGCCCGGTCCTGATCCTCGCCGGCGCCGGTACCGGCAAAACGCGCGTCATTACCTTTCGCATCGCGCATCTCATCGCCAAAGGCGTCGCGCCCGAAAACATTCTTGCGGTCACGTTCACCAACAAAGCGGCCAGGGAAATGCAGGAACGAATCCGCAAATTAATTCCAGCCTCCCGCAAACAGACCGGCGACGGCCGGGGCGATTCGGAAAAGCGGCCGACGATTTGCACCTTCCATTCTCTCTGTGTCCGCATCCTGCGCCGGCACATCGAAAAACTGGGATACAAAAGTAATTTTGTCATTTACGACCAATCGGAGCAGTTGAGCGTCGTGAAAAAGATCCTGTCGCAAATCTCCGCCAAAGGAGAAAAGACCGATCCGTCCGCAGTCCTGAGCCTCTTGAGCCGCTTCAAAAACGGCGGAAGCAATGCCGCCGTCTTTGCCGATGAAAGCGCGCGCGCGCTCGCGCAGCACATCCGGACCCGCTATGAGTCAGCTCTCCACGCGTGCAACGCCGTGGACTTTGACGATTTGATTTTGCTCACGCTCCGGCTCTTCAACGAGCATCCGGACGCATTGGAAAGCTGCCGCGCCCAATATCGATACGTCATGGCGGACGAATATCAGGACACCAACGCGGCGCAATTCCAGCTCATCCATGCGCTGGCGGCAAATCACCGGAATTTTTGCGTCGTAGGCGACGACGACCAAAGCATTTACGGCTGGCGCGGCGCGGAGATCGGCAATCTGCTCAATCTGGAAAAATATTTTCCCGAAGTCAAAATCGTCAAGCTGGAGCAGAATTATCGCTCGACCAGCACGATCCTCAACGCCGCCAACGCCATCATCAGGAATAACCCGCTCCGGCGGCCCAAGCAGCTTTGGTCCGGAAAAGGACAGGGCAACAAAATCATTTTACGCTCGTTCCCGAACGACGACGATGAAGCGCGCAGTGTCGTCGAACAAATTGAACTCGGCAGGCTCGCCCATCGTGTGCCCTGGGCCGATAACGCGATTTTGTTCCGTACAAATATTCAGTCGCGGCCACTCGAGACCGCCCTGCGCAAAGCCGGCGTTCGTTACCACTTGATTGGCGGCCAAAGCTTTTTCGACCGCCGCGAAGTCAAGGATTTCATCGCCTACGTGAAGATGTTTCTTCATCCGCATGACGACGTCAGCCTCCTGCGCATCGCCAATGTTCCGCCGCGCGGTTTGAGCGATGTGACGATGGAACGGCTCTTGGCCGCCAGTCACGAACGAAAAGGATCGGTTTTCGCCGCCATGAAGAGCCCGGTCGTGCGGACTTCCTTTCAAACCAAAACGCGCGAAAGCATCGAGAGATTTATCGAATTTATCGAACGCACCGCCGGCGAGCTTCAATCGGTGGCCCCGGCGCAAGCCGGGAAGCCATTGCAATCGTGGTGTGAGAAGTTCCTGGACGAGATTGGTTACTTTGCCGAATTGCGCCGGGGTGAAAAGGACGCCGACGCCGCGGAAAATCGGATTCGTAATTTGCGCGAAATGATTGCGACGCTCGATGACTTCGGCCAGCCCGGCGCGCCGCCCGCCGCCCGTCTGCAAACGTTCCTGGAAGACATAACCCTCGACGCCGAACGCCTCGAGGAGAAAGAGACCGTCGGCGACGCCGTGACTCTCATCACCATGCACAGTTGCAAGGGCCTTGAGTTTCCCCGCGTCTATATCGTTGGCCTGGAGGAAGGCCTGCTGCCGCATTCACGGTCGGCGGCGGAAGGGACGCTTGAGGAGGAACGCCGCCTGTTCTACGTAGCGGTGACCCGCGCAATGCAAAGCCTGGCGGTGAGTCACTGCGGCGGCCGCAAGAAATACGGCCAGCTTTTGCCCTGTCATCCGTCCCGGTTTCTGAGGGAATTACCGCCCGAACTCGTTGAAGATCCCGAGGCGAACAACGTGCCCGTGAACGGCGAATCGGCGAAGAAGATGTTTGATATGATGCGCGGCCTGGCGGCGGGGCAGTGACGGGCAGGCTTCGGCGGATCATTTTAAATTGTCGGCGAAGCCGCAAACTAAAAGCCCTGGAAGGGTGGCCGATAGTTGCCCAGGTCAACCCCGAAACCATTCGGGGCGCCCCGGGTAAATCGCCCAAAAACTCTGCCGCTGACTGGGAAGCCGCGCGAAAGCGCGAGTTTGATCTGCGGCCTCTTCTTGGGCTCGCCAGCCCCGCCCGTTCATGGAACGCTTCGACAAGTCCCAAGTCGCTTGACCGCCCGCAAAATGCGCTCCCCCCACGCTCTCTCTCGGCGTTGCTTGCTTTGTACCACGTGGCAGTCTATGTTGAACGCCGGTGAATCAACCGATTATTAACGTCGAGGAGAAGATTGACCGCTTTGTAGGGCGGCGCACGAAGACCCCAAACGGGTTGAAGGCTGGCATGCAAATGCAAGCCGCGGGCTTGCAATTTCATAGAGCATTTGGCCACCATTGGCGCGCAAGAGGTGTGCACTGTTTCAAAACCCATGAAGAGGCAGACAAATGGATGATGAGGATGCTAGCCCGAAGCGGGATCCGGAAAACCTAGGGCCCCGTCCTCCTGTTCAGAACGATCTTGTTGCTCTCTGTCGTGAATTGAACCAGCGGGGAGCCAGATATGTCGTTGTGGGAGGTTTTGCCATTATCGCCGCCGGGTTCGCAAGGCTGACCGGCGTCATCGATTTGCTTGTGGCTGCTGACCCGGAGAATGAAGCGAAAGTCTTTTCGGCGCTCTCGAAACTTCCCGACAACAAGGTGAAGGAACTTTGGCCAGGCGAGCTTAATCAATACATGGTTCTCCGCGTTGGCGACGAAATTATTGTGGATCTGATGCGCATGGCAGGAGGAATAGACTGCGTCGAAGCGGCGAAAGACATTGTCGTTCATGAATTGGATGGGATTTCCATTCCCTTTGCGTCACCCCGATCGCTATGGCGCATGAAGGCAAACACCCATCGGGCAAAAGAAGAACAAGATTTGCTTTTCCTTAGGCATTGGTTTGCCGAACGCGGTGAACAACCGCCGGACTCCTAAATTTTTCATTTTCAATTATGACTGATCCACGTTACACAAAACTCGCAGAACTGCTCGTCAATTACTCCACCAAAATCAAAAAGGGCGATCGCGCCCTGCTGGACATGATTGACGTGCCGGACGAATTTTCCATCGAACTCGTCCGCGCCGTGCGCGCCGCCGGGGGCGCGCCATTTGTCGAAGTGCGCCACACCCGCGTATCCCGCGAACTGTTGATAAACATGACGGAGACGCAGGCCGCGCAAATCCGCGACATCGAATTGTTTCGCATGAAAAAAATGCAGGCGTATATCGCCATTCGCGGCAGCGCCAACGCCAGCGAAAATTCGGACGTGCCCGCCGGCCAAATGCAGTTGTATTCCAAAACCATCCGGCCCGTGCAGGATTATCGCGTCAACAAAACGCGCTGGTGCGTCCTGCGCTGGCCCAGTCCCAGCATGGCCCAGGCCGCCGGCATGAGCACCGAGGCCTTTGAAAATCTGTATTTCAATGTCTGCACCATGGACTACGCCAAAATGGCCCGGGCCATGGTCCCCCTCGAAAAACGGATGAAAAGCGCGGACAAAGTCCATCTCAAAGCCCCCGGCACCGACCTCAAGTTCAGCATCAAGAACATCGGGGCCAAGATGTGCAAGGGCGACCGTAACATTCCCGATGGCGAGGTTTTTTCCTGCCCGGTAAAGGACTCCGTGAACGGCGTGATCCAATTCAACACGCCAACCATTTATTCCGGCACCAAATTTGAAAACGTCCGGCTCGAATTTAAAGACGGCAAAGTCGTTGCCGGCAGCGCCAATAATACAAAGCGGCTCAATGAAATTCTCGATACCGACGCCGGGGCGCGCTATGTGGGCGAATTTTCACTGGGCTTCAATCCTTACATTCTGAATCCGATGTGCGACATCTTGTTCGACGAAAAGATCGCCGGCTCGTTGCACTTCACACCCGGCCAGGCCTACGAGGAATGCGACAATGGCAACCGTAGCGCCGTCCATTGGGACATGGTCCTCATCCAACGCCCCGAATGGGGCGGCGGCGAAGTCTGGTTCGACGGCGAGCTTATCCGAAAAGACGGCGTTTTCCTGCCCAGAGACTTGAAATGTCTCAATCCGGCGAGTTTGAAGTAGGGACGCGTGGCGTTGCACATTTTATGAGCATAGGCGGTGCAACGAGAAACGAACGGGGGGTTTCAGGGTGAAAAGTGTGATTTTGTTGGGAGTTTTGAAGATTTGCGGCACCCCCAGCGCCCCTCCCGTTTGCACCCCCTATTTTTGTTAAATTCCCCAATAAAAGCACGCAATTCACCCCACTTTCCGCCCTCGTTTACTGATTTACATCCTCTTAAGAAACTCATTTTGCAAGTTGTTCATTTTGAGCGACATATCAAAAACAGGCCATATGGTAAAATCGTGACAGCAATCCTGAGAGTTTCTTCTATAATCAGCCCCCAGCGGGGGTCCGGGCTATACACAAAAAATGTGCGGCATCCCCAAAAAAAATCTCAAACCAGACATTTGACATTCAACCTAATCCAGCTAGAATCACTGGCTCTTTAAAACGAATTTATGCCGAACACCAAGTCAGCCGAACGACGCATGCGCAGCAACGAGCGCAAACATTCGCATAACCGCAGCGTGAAATCAAAATTGCGCCGCCTGGAAAAAGAATTTCGCGCGCTCGTCACCGGCGGCAAGAAGGACGAAGCCTCCAAATCGCTGTCCGGTGTTCATTCCGCTTTTGACAAGGCCGTTAAATCCGGCGTCATCCCCCGCGCGACTGCCAATCGCAAAAAATCGCGCCTGGCTCTTTCCCTCGCCGCGAAGTGAGATTTGTTGAAGAGTTGAAGCGTGCTTCGCTGGCTCAACGAGGTATCGGATTTTGGTTCGGAATGGCTGCCAGCCTATTAGCGCAATTCGCGGATCCGTTTCAACGTTTTAACTTTTCAACGTTTTTATCGTGGCGCTTGCCGCCGCAAACAACCTCGGCTGCATCCACCCCATCTTCGCCAGTCGAAATTGCAGCCCCACCCACAGGCAGCCGAATCCGTATTTAACGCTGCGGCGGAAATTGATCGAGGACGCCTCGGGAAAATATTTCGTGGGACAACTCACCTCGCCAATCGTGAACCCGTGCCACAAAATTTGCGCCAGCATTTGATTGTCGAATACGAAATCATCTGAATTACCGGAAGTATCAACTGTTTCCAGGATTTGGCGTGAAAAAGCGCGGTAACCCGTGTGATATTCCGAGAGCTTGGCGCCCAGCAGAATATTTTCCGCAAAGGTCAGGAACCGGTTCGAGACGTATTTCCAGTACGGCATCCCCCCGCGCAACGAATATCCACCCAGAATCCGGCTTCCCAGCACACACGGATGCAGACCGTTGGCAATCATCGAGGCCATCGCCGGAATCAACTTGGGTGTGTACTGGTAATCCGGGTGCAGCATGATGACAATGTCCGCTCCGGCCTCCAACGCCAGGCGATAGCAGGTTTTCTGGTTGCCGCCGTATCCGCGATTCTTTTCGTGTACATGAACAGTCACACCAGGGAGTTGAGACGCCACCGCCACGGTATCGTCCCGGCTCATGTCGTCCACGAGTATCATTTTGTCCACGATGCCCTGTTGGCGCACCTCATCCACGGTTTGGGTGACGGTTTTGGCCGCGTTGTAAGCGGGCATGACGACGGCAACTATTTTTCCGAAATACATTGTTTTAGCTAATGCTGCACAAACCAAGGAGTACTTGGAATAAAAAAGGAAATAAAGCAATTGCAGTGCCGGATTAAAACTCCCAATGCAACCGTCCGGCAAAAATAGACACCGGCCCGCGGTCGCGATTGAAAGCGGGATGGGTCACAAACTGGTAGTCCACCGCGCCGTGGATGCCGTCCCATACCTTAAAATCATAATAGGTTTCCAGGATTTCTTCCCAGCCGTAACTGAATTGCCCCGCGCCGTCGCCGGCGAGAATGCCGGTGCCGCCGGCTTCCAAAAACTCCTGTGCGACTTTGGAAATGCCATTTGCCAGTCCCGCCAGTCCAAAGGTGTCATCGGGACGGTCCCAATATCCTCCCTTAAGGCTCAATCCAAGCGAACCGGAGTATCCGACGTCAGAGAACATCCATCCTTCCTCCCGATCGTCATTCCATCCCAGCCGCGAAAAAACGCCCAGGTTTTTTGTTATCTCCTGTTCCCAATTCAATCCGAATCCGTATTTGTAGTGATACGAACGCGCAGTCAAAAAGCTGTCGCCCGCGTTCAGGAGGGCGGTTGCGGCGGAATATTCCGCCATTTCTGCTCGATTGAGAAAGGCCAGGCCGCGGACAGTTCCGGGGTGGTCTTTAATCATATATCGACGCTCTAATTCTGTCACCATTCCCCAGGCTTCGAAAAACGGACCGTCTTCAGAATCGCTGTTGTAGGGCCAGGTCAAAAACTTATCTTCCCAATTCAGCGCGTTCTGGACTTCCGGCACCTGAAAAAATCCGTAGCGCAGCGTCCATTTCGGCCGGTTCAATTCCAGCGCAATGCCCGTCGTAAACCCGATGGCATCCGCCGGATAATCCCAGGCTTCATTGGCGCCCAGGCCCCAATTCAGGAACTGCGTACGCGCGTCATTCGCGTAGGCGTTGTTGTCGAAAATGTCCTTGGCGCTGAACCGTCCCAGCGTGATGGTCAAACGCGAAACATCTCTCTGCCCGGCCAAATCCACAGCGTCATCCTGGATCGATTCCTGGTCCCCTCCAAACCCAATAGTTTGCCGGATAAACAGACGCGCAATGGAACCATTCGGAACGGAGGTGCCGATGCGGAATGCCTCGGCGCTGGGAAATCCCTCCACCCCCAACGTGTTTGCCAGGCCAAACCCCTGCCACATCAGCCCATCGATGTGCGCTTCGGCACCGCGCCAAAGCCGGACGCCGGCCATCAAATCCACGGAAATTGTCTCCCGTGTCTCACCGCCGGACGGCAGGCTGTTCGGGCCGCCGGGATACTGAGAATGAAAACCGGGATAGCCCTGGACGATGTCCGTGTTTTGGGCGTGAAAATTCCAGTTTTGCCGACCTGCCGGCTGCGCAACCATTGCCGCCGGCGAATTGGTTGAAACCGGTTTCCCGCTCAATGGTTCCTGAGCGGACGCCACGACGACGACGGCTAGCAGGGCCAAAGCCCAGGGCAAAGCGCCAATCGCGCCAATCATCTCGTTTTGTTTCGTCAAATCAAAAGGGCGTTGACAACCATCCCCCACCCCGTATACCCCTATCCCCTATACCGCGTCAAGCGTCGTTTCGGAGTGGCGCGCCGCGAAAAAGGTGTTAAGAATAGTGTGGCAATGAAAATCAAGCATACCCGGCCCGGACTCGAAAAAAGGGCGCTCGTCGTCCGCCTCCGGCGAATCAAAGGACAGATCGAAGGCATTGAAAAGATGGTGGAGACGGACATGGACAGTTCGGACGTGCTGATGCAGGTGGTGTCGGCGCGAAGGGCGTTGAAGTCGTTCAGCGAAGAAGTCATCGAATCGCAGCTCCGCGCCTACGTGGAAAATGCCGGAAACAAAACTGAAGGACGGCAGCATTTGCGTTCGCTGCTGACCGTCCTGGAACGATACGTCGGTTAGAACTTTTTTTATGACCGCCGAAAAGAAGATGAACGGCCAGCGCGGCGCCGACCTGTTGAATGACGCAGCAACCTGCCAGATTGCGGATGTTTTCCAGCGGCTGAACTGCGCGCCGGAGGGACTTAGCGATGAGGAAGCCGCCGAACGACTGGAGGTTTTCGGGCCGAATGAAGTCGGCCAGGAAAAGAAACACGGCTGGCTGTACCGGCTTTGGGTTGCCGTGCGAAATCCCCTGGTCGTATTGCTGGCGGTCATTGCCACCGTGGCCTTTGCCACAGCGCAGGACCCGAGCGATTACGTAGGCGGCTTTGTCATGCTGGCAATGTTGATCCTGGCCGTCTCGTTGCGATTGATCCTGGAAACCAGGGCGGACAACGCGGCCGCCAAGCTCAAGGCGATGATTAAAGTCACCGCGACTGCAATCCGCGGCGGCCAGCCCAAAGAAATCCCATTGCAGCAGCTCGTTCCGGGGGACATTGTCAAACTTTGCGCCGGTGACATGATTCCCGGCGACGTCCGGCTGACCGCAGCGAAAGATTTGTTCATCATTCAGGCCACACTCACCGGCGAGTCACTGCCGGTCGAGAAGAACGACGTGCCCGACACACGCAATGTTTCGCCGATTGAGCGATCCAACCTTTGTTTTCTGGGCACCAGCGTGGAAAGCGGCTCGGCCACGGCGGTCATTGTGGCTACCGGCGGGCAAACTTATTTCGGCAAGATGGCCAGCAGCCTCGCCGGGCAGCAAGTTGAAACCGCATTCGACAAGGGCGTAAAACGTTTTGTCTGGCTCATGATTACTTTCCTGGTGGTTATGGCCCCGGCCGTTTTCTTAATTAACGGCCTCTCCAAGCACAGTTGGGGAAAAGACACCTTTCTATTCGCCCTGGTGGTTGCGGTGGGCCTGACGCCGGAAATGCTCCCGATGATCGTTTCGGTCTGCCTTTCCAAAGGCGCGCTGGCCATGTCCGGGAAAAAGGTCATCGTGAAACGCCTGCACTCGATCCAAAACTTCGGCGCCATGGACGTTCTCTGCACGGATAAAACGGGCACCCTGACGATCGATCACGTCATTTTGGAAATCCATTGCGACGTCTTCAAAAACGAAAGCGAGGAGGTCCTGCGCTATGCCTATCTCATCAGCCATTTTCAAACCGGACTGAAAAACGTGCTGGACCGCGCCGTGCTGCGATACAGCGAATTGCACAAGGAACTATCCGTCGAGAAATACAGCAAGGTAGACGAAATCCCGTTCGACTTTTCGCGTCGCATGATGTCCGTGGCCGTACAGGGGCCGGACGGCCAGCGCCAGCTTTTGACCAAGGGCGCGCCGGAAGCGGTCTTCGCGCGGTGCACCGAGTTCGAAAGCGACGGGGAAATTTTCCCCATGGAGCCAATCCTGGTCGGTAATTTGATCGAACAGGTCAATTCCCTGAGCGAAGATGGATTTCGCGTGCTGGCGGTCGCCACGAAAAAACTCGGTGCACAAAATACGTTTACCAAGGCCGATGAATGTGATTTGTGCCTGACCGGCTATCTCGCCTTCCTGGACCCGCCTAAAGATACCGCCTCCAAAGCCATCACCGCCCTGCGCCAGCACGGCGTGGCGGTGAAAGTTTTGACTGGAGACAACGACCTCGTTACACGCAAGGTCTGCTCGGAAGTCGGCATCCATGCCGATAAAATTCTCCTGGGCAACGACGTGGAAAAAATGTCTGACGAGCAACTGGCCGAGGCAATTGACACCACGGACATTTATGCCCGCCTCTCGCCGGCCCATAAAAAGCGCGTCGTTCAGGCACTACAAAAGAAGAAACATGTCGTCGGCTTCATGGGTGACGGCATCAATGACGCCCCGGCCTTGCGCGCGGCGGACGTGGGGATCTCCGTGGACAACGCGGTGGACATTGCCAAGGAATCGGCGGACATGATTCTGCTGGAGAAAAATCTCATGGTCCTTGAAGAAGGCGTGATCGAAGGCCGCAAAGTCTTTGCCAACATCCTGAAATACATTCGCATGGGGGCCAGTTCAAACTTCGGCAATGTCTTCAGCATGTTGGGTTCGAGCTATCTTTTCCCGTTTCTGCCCATGCAGCCCGTCCAGATGCTGGCCAACAACCTGCTTTACGATTTTTCACAGGTCCCCATTCCGACGGACAATGTTGGAGCTCAATACACTGCCAAACCCCGGCCCTGGCACATGGGCGAAATCACCAAGTTCATCCTGTTCCTGGGTCCGATCAGCTCCATTTTCGATTACACGACATTTTGCGTGATGTGGTTTTATTTTAAATGCAGTCACATTGTCATCACCCCGGAAATTACGGCCAAATTTGCCGACGATCCCGTCAATCACACTTATGCCGCGCAGCTTTTTAATACCGGATGGTTTGTGGAGTCGCTCATGACTCAGACCCTGATCATCCACGTCATTCGCACGAACCTGTTGCCCTTTATTCAATCGCGGGCGAGCTGGCAACTGACCATGACAACGCTCATAATTATGGGTGTCGGGGCCTATTTGCCGTTTTCCCCATTGGCCCGGTTCCTGGGTTTCGTGCCGTTGCCCTGGCAATTTTGGCCCATCCTTGCGGCAACCCTGATTTGTTACGTAGGCCTGACCCAATTAATCAAAATGTGGCTCGTGCGCCGCGGCTGGATTTGAGTAAAAAATAAAGCCGTTCCGCATCACACGGAACGGCATTTTAAGGCCAGAGCGACGGTTGATCGAGCCGGCTCAGGTCTGAAAGGATTTTCCGCAACCGCAACTTTGTTTGGCGTTTGGGTTGGAAATTTTGAAACCCCCGGCCGTGAGCGAAGCACTATAATCCACCACCGCGCCACGCAGATAGTCAACGCTGACGGGATCAATCAGAACGCTGACGCCGCCCCGTTCCGAAACCACATCACCATCCCGTTTCTCATCGAAGACCATGCCGTATTGCATTCCGGAGCAACCGCCCTGCTCGATATACAATCTCAGTTTTTTTCCGGCGTTTTCCGATTTTGAAAGAAGCGACTTCACTTCGCCCATCGCGTCCTCGGTCAGGCTGACAACTGGTTCTTCTGTACCCACTTCGCTCATTCCACAGCAACCTTAAACTTGCCGCCCAATCCTGTCAAATGGAAGGTTCCAATTCTTTAGTCCGGACTCTTTCGGCCGGGGGATTTCGAGCCTCCTCTTCTCCAAAGAATCCCTCAATTGCGGCAACACAATTTCCATCTGGTCGATGAATTTGTCCGGGTCGCTGGTGCCCAGCGACTCAATCAATGGAAGCGCCTGGAGGCCGGCTTTTTTGACCCACAGAGGGTCGGCCGTCTCGCCGTTGCGAAGATTGTTTCCGAAAAAGACATCCAGGTAATTATCGAGGGCGGCCCGGAACAGGCCGGTTTGCGGGAGGCCGTTGGTCAGGGCGGCGAGTTTCTCACAAACCAGGCCCATGCCAACCTGCGCCTGGCTGCGCTCGCTAATGAGCGCTGCAGGGGAGGCGATGACCTGCGAATACGCGTTCGTGGCGTCGCCATAATAGTGCGGCGACTGGCCCGCGAGTTGAAAATAACAGTCGCCAATTTCTCCCCAGGCCAGGGCAGCCTGTTCGCTGCCCGGATATTCCGTGCAAACATATTCGAAATACGGGATCGCCTGAAGATAGTTCGTCAGCGGCGTATTCGGATCGGCTGAGGGCTCCTGCATCATGACATCTCCGCAGGCAAACCATGCCTGCGCGCACAACGCGAGCCAGGTCTGCATCGGCAATTGCGCCGGGCAATTTGTCTCGGCCATCAGCATCTTGAAATAGTCTTTCGCGTTTTCATAGGCCTGCCTTCCCATGGCAGCGCGCCCGGCCATGAGGATGGCCGGATCAGTGAGAGACGACGGCGGTGTAAACTGAAAGACCAGCTCGTAATTATATTCCGCGTTCTGCCAATCTTCCTTGCCGGAGTAATAATCGCCAAGCCACCATTCGACAACTGGCGTCATGACGGCATTGGACGGATATTCCGAGAGAAAATTGGTGAACAAAAGGAAAGCGTTGGTCTGATGTCCTCCCTCGAAATTCGCCCAGGCGCGCGCGTATTTAACGGCTGCCATGTTCGTGTTGCCGGTAAAACGCCGGACCCAGGAATCATAACTGGAAATCGCCTGGTCCCAGTTCGATTGCTGTTCATAGGTCCGCGCCACAGCCCATTCAACTTCGGGGAGTTGTTCGGAATTTGGAAATACCTGCTCGAAGCGTTCAAAGAGCGCGCGCGCCTGTTCCGGTTGCCCAAGACCCGACGACAATCCCTCACCCACCAACAGGATGCCTTTTTCGGCGACGGTGTTGAGCGGATAGATTTTAAGAATTTGAGCCATTGTGTTGCTCATGCCCGGGACGTCTTTCAAGTCCAGGCAGACACGCAGCGTCTGATAAAGCGCCTGCGCCCCCAAATCCCGGCCCACGACAGGATAGTTTGTATAATCGTTGATGACCGCCTGATAATTTTGCCGCGCGTCATCCCAATCGCTGAGCCGGAATTGCGCATCGCCCAGCTTGAAATGGGCGACGGCCAGGTCCACGGAAGGCGGCAATTTTCCGATCGCCGCCTGAAAATCGGCCGCGCTTGGAGCCCATTTGCCCTGGATCCAATTGCACCAGCCACGGTCCAGGAAAGCCTTGCCCAGCAGCGGGCTGTTAGTCCAGGTATTTACAAATTGGTCAAAGCACGATTGCGCCTGCGGCAATTCGGCGCTATTCGCGGACGGCGAAGCCACATAGCTCTTTAGATGCAATTCTCCCAGCGCCAATAACGCCGAGTCTGCTTCCGGCGAATTGCCAAAACGCGTCAGAAAATTCTCCAGCGAATCTTCGGCATCTGAAAAGTTGGTCTGCGCGGCCGAAAGGTCGGCAATTTTCAAGATCGCCTCGCGCTGCCAATCCGCCGGCGCGTTATTTGTCAGATTCTCGCCATACACTTCCACAGCATCGGACAAGCGTCCCAGGTTCTCGAACACGTTTGCCTGGTCCGCCACCGCCTGTGCCCGCAATTCGGGGCGGCCGGCGCTGGCAATCAAGTGCTCCGACAATGACAGGGCTTCATTGGTGTCCCTCGCCGCCAACCGTGAGCGGAACAACAAATACAACCGCCGCCAATCCAAATCAGGATTTTTGGCGAACGACGCGCTCGATTGCAACACTGCCGTGGCAGAATCCGGATGATGTTCCGCAAGCAGCGACTCGGCCAGCAGCAGCCGGCCATTCAACACCCGGCTGTCCGTCGCGTTAGACTTGGCAGCCTCGAGAAAGACACCGCTTTGAAGCAACCCGGATACCTGCGGCCATTGATTGAGCCGCGAGCGCGCATCGGCTTCGTTCACCACGCCGTCGAGCGCCCATTGCGATTCTGGAAAAGTCCTGGTCAGCCTGGCGAAAGTTTCAGCGGCGGCCGAATAATCGGCATTTTGAAACTGCACCCAGCCGATCCAATAAACGTATTGATCCGCCAGGGCGCCGGCGGTCGCTTCGCGGGCTTGAAGCACCGACAGGGCATCCAGCAATTTGCCTTGATTGGCATCCGCCTGCGCCTGATATAGCGCCGCCTGCGGCACGCGGACCGAGGCTGGATGTTTTTCAATGAACTGCGCAAATTCCACTTCCGCGCGGCTCCACATGCCCGTTTTAAAAGCCGTTGCCGCCACGTCAAAGTCATGCTGTTCAGACGCCAGGAGCCGTACCGTTCCCAGGAGCAGCATCAGCGAGATCAACCATGATTGTCGAATAAACGACATAGAGAAATTTTAGACGATTCTTCCGGGAATGAAAATGAGGAAAAGAGGAATTGCGAATTGACAAAATAGCGCGCGCATGTTTCAACTGGTTTGCCTTCGTAATGCATTCGGCGGTCGTAACACATTACATGAATCGTTTATCCGGTCTCATTTTTATTTTGGCTCTGACGAGCGGTTGCGCTTATTTCAAGCCCGGACCCGCCGTCAGCCGGCGGCAGGTGATGGAAACCGCCGGCGCCTATGCGAGCCATCCGTGGCGGGCAACGCCGGCAAATGTTTTCCACGGAAACGATGCAACGGGCGTGTGGGTGGACACGCCGGATATAGAATTTTGGGGCCCGGGCGGCTGGTACGCCGATGGCCGCATGAACATCGGGGTCCCTTACTGCTGGGGCGGAGCCAGCACACTGGGGGAATTTGACCGGGGAATTCAGCAAGGCCGGCCGGCGGGCTATCACTTCAAAGGACCGCGAGCCGGTCATGGCGACAGCGCGTTGCCGGTTGGCGTGGATTGTTCGGGCCTGGTGAGCCGTTGTTGGCGGCTATACGAGCGGCGATCCACTTATGACATCGGCAAAATTTGCGAGCCGCTGGCCAGTTACGACGATTTGCGTCCAGGCGATGTACTCAACAAACCCTATAACCACGTAATTTTATTCGCGAGCTGGCTGGATGAAACACATGAAAGAATGCGGGTTTTTGAGGCCGGGGACGCGCAGCGTCACGGCGACCCCGTAAATTACGAGAAAGCGCATGAGGACGTTTACGAGCGTGATTGGCTGGTAAATCACGGTTTTGTGGCGCTGCGATATAAGGGAATTGTTGAAGACCGGTGAGGAGGCAGCACCGGGATTTTTTTGCCAAAGATTGAGGCATTTTGGCCTGATTTCTGCTGTTTTTGGACACATGCGGGCGAATTTTTCGAGAAGCTTTTTCGCAGTCCGGCTGATACTTAACGTATCTGTGGGGTGCATCTTATACGCGATCGCGATTCCCAACTGTTATACCCCTGAAGGGATGGCCGGCGCGCAACACTTCAATTGGTTCGGGCTCGGAACGCCTTCGGTTTTTTTTGCGCTTTGCACTTTCGCGCTATGGGTCCGACGTTGAGCGCGCCCATTGAAATCAGGTTATAGTTGACACATGGATTGGACAGGGGTAAGCAGCAAGCCAGCCATGGCTGATCAACTATTTACCCGCGCGCTAATTGTTACGCTTGTTATCTGGAGGTCATGCGCGGAAGCGCTTTGCGGCGAGATTAACGATGCGGCGCGGACGGGTGATTTGGCGAAGGTGGCGGCATTGCTTAAGGAAAACCCTGCCCTGATTTCAAGCCCGGCATTTGATGGCTGGACGCCATTGGATGAAGCGGCGGACAATGGTTACCTTTCGATGGCCAAACTTCTAGTGGCAAGCGGAGCGGACACCAGTGTGCGCGGCAAAGGTGGCCGCTCACCGCTATATTTAGCTGCGATGTATGATCACCGGGACATCGTGAAGCTGTTGGTGACTCACAGGGCGAGTGTAAACACAAAGGACGATGACGGCGTAACCCCGCTGCATTTGGCGGCGTGGCACGGCTACGCGGACGTCGCAAAACTGCTATTGGCGCACGGAGCGGATGTGAATGCGAGGGACAAAAGCGGTGAAACGCCACTGGATTGGGCAATGAAACGCGGAGACAATAGGATGCAAAAATTGTTGATGCATAATTTTTAACATCGGTTACATGATTCAAATTCGACGGCTTAAGGGTTAACAAATCATTAACAGGGGGTTAACATGGTGTTAACATGGTAGCAGCTGCGTCCATCGCGTGAAGCATCGCGGCAAGCCGCCGGGAGGCTTAATCCGCAGACCCGCCTACGCGATGCTTCGGCGCGGCGAGTTGCGCCGATTTTCGCAGAAATTGTCCTCTTGAGCCCTTCCGGCCTTTTTCCTTTTTCCTTTTGAATTTTTAATTGGAGTGAACTGGCTGTCCGGCATGCATTCAAACCATGACGAACGCCTCCAAAGGGCCTTACATCGCCAGCTACTTCCTGGCCTTTCGTTTGGCAGACTTTGCCGAAAAGATTTCTTCAGTATCAAAACGCACTCTTGCGAATTTCGGAGACTTAACAATCCACTTTTCTTCATCAGGCAAATAGATTGATTCGTTAAATTCCCTCATGCGAAATCAAAACGGGTTCATTTTGTGCTCGCCACAGTCATCCGAACTTGAGCGCCCGCTTCAATCACCAGTCCCTCCGCCTCGGCGCAGGGCGCAACCTCCACTTGAACAAAGGACGGCAACGCTTTGCCTCTTTCCCAACGCTTTCGCCAACCGCAGAAGGTGGTGTAGGTCAATCCGTGCTGCCGGGCAAACTCCGCTGCGGACAAACCGCTACGCTCAAACTCATCCAGCAGTTGTTCCCGTCGCGCCGCCTGGGCTTGGCGACGGC
>DASYYL010000009.1:0-1989 GCA_035933915.1 Verrucomicrobiia bacterium | reverse complement strand
ATGACGGCGTCCACGTTCACGCCGCGAATCTGCTCCACCTCGGCACGCGTGATCGGCTGGCGATAGGCGATGATGGCCAGCGTCTCCAATGCGGGCTGCGACAATCGCGGCGGCCGGATTTTCTGCCCGACCAGCGCCTTCAGCCACGGCGCGTATTCGGGCTGCGACACGAATTGCCATGCGCCGGCGACGCACGCAAGCCGGTAACTGCGGGCGGCGGTCTCGTGTTCGCGCGCTAGTTGCTCCAGCGCGGCGGTCAACTCGCTGTCCTTCACCTTGGCGAACGATTGGGCGGTGGCGTCGGCGTCCTCGGCCCCGGCGGCGGCTGCGAACACGTCGCGCAGTTCTTTCCCGCTCAACGGCTTTTGTGCGGAGAACAGGAGCGATTCGAGAATAAATTTCAATTCCATATATCAAGTGCGAATAATTCTAGAAAATACCACTCACCTTGTAGAATGTTATTTTGGGATAACGACCACCGGTCCCCGGCCCCTGGTTAACAGGGCAATTTTTTGCGTAGCGGCTTCAAACAGGCAAATTTGATCATCCCCCAACTGAAGGACAACGTAGTCACCCGGGAGCTGGGTTGCATTCCGCACAGTCCAAGCTACGAACGGAGTTTCCAGTGAGAAATAGACATTCTCTCCTGTCTTTTGGTTTTCTCCTCGAAATCCTTCGATTGGCCAAAATCCAGTTCTAAAATTCCAATCACTTTTCTCTGCCGCCCCCAGTTTTGGGACCCTGCCAAAATTGAACCATGTCCCTTGAACTCGAACCGGGTCATTTGTATCGCGCCAACATTGAGTGGCTGTAACTTCGAGGTTTGAAGCGACCACTATTTTTTTTGACGAGTCCACAATCTCCCACCTGTTCGTGTCAAAAACCGATGCTCTTACAAGAAGTCGGTCATCATTGTCTGGTTTGTTTAACGCATAAACTCTTTCGGTTTGATGTGAATTCAAGTCGAACGTGCAAACTCCGTTGGTTTCAGAAATAAAATATACAAGCCCTTGTTTCGGAAACCGGATTTCTGACGGCTGGGCAACGGTCATTTTTGTGTAAAGCGTCGTTCCACTTGCCATCCAATACCAGCCGAACAACAACAGATAGCTTAAAGCATTGACCAGTAAATTTCCCCTCAGGCTTTTCTTAAATCTGTCCTGTTCCTTACGAAAGCAGTAAAAAACAAAAGGCCATTCGAGAACCAAGGTCATCAGAAATGTGATGACCACCATCGCCCAAATCCAATGCCAGGCATTGTATAGGTTGAACGGCAGGACCGTGATTATTTCGTGATTTAAGAATAATCCACCAACCCACGCTGAACAATAATTGGCAGGAATCATTACGAGAATACAAAGGCTTGTTCGCAACTTGAAGAGCTTGGCAAGAATCGATCCTTCAAAGATTCCGATAATTGCATTGCCAAGAACCATATGGAGAATCCCTGCCCACATCAGCGGCGTCCCGGCATCGGCGCGAGCAGTGAAAGGAAGTCCAACCAGCAAAGCAATAAATCCCAAGAGACGCGGTAATCGTTTTGCGGTTTGATTACCTATTTGCATTCTGATTTTCCGGATTGGCTTGAACCGTAGCTTCCGTGGCGGTCGGGGCTGGGACGGAGTTTTCCGCGCGGCGGATTTCGATTTCGGCGAAGGCTTCGGGCTGGACGCAGACAAGCTGTTTCAGGCGGATCAATTCGAGCAGCGCGAGAAAGGTGCAAACCACTTCCGACCGGCTGGCGGCGCTCTCGAACAGGTCGGCGAAGCGCACGGAGCCGCGCTCGGCAATCGCCTTGAGGATGAACTCGATTTTTTCGCTGACGGTCCATTTGTCCTCAAAAATTTCGCGGCTGTCGTCGCGTTTCTCAAAACGCCGGAGAACGGAATTGACGGCGTTCAGCAGGTCGAAGATGGAGACATCCGGTTTGGGCGGCGGCGCGGTGCTTTCAAATTCGAGTTTGCCGGGCAGCCGCGGGAAAACGTTTTC
>DASYYL010000254.1:0-5890 GCA_035933915.1 Verrucomicrobiia bacterium | reverse complement strand
CGCGAAATCCTCCGGGATGCTTTTGCCCTGGTCGAGAAAGCGAATAAGCGCCCACAAGTCGTAGGGGCGGTTTGCGATAGGTGTGCCGGTCAGAATCAGCCGTCTTTTGAAAAGGGGGCTAAGCGACAAAAAAGTTTTGGTTAAAGCTGAGTCAGGGTTCTTGAGTTTGTGTGCCTCGTCGCAAACGATTCCAACTCGTCTGGTTTTGAGGAAAAGTTTAAGCTGCTTTTCATCACCTCGGCAGGCTTCATAATGAGTTAAATAAATCGCAGCAGGGCTATTGAATGCCAAGAAATTCGAGCGGCTGTTTTGGTCGAGGACCAAGGGAGTTAAAAACGAATGGACAACCAATTCCTGCCGCCAGTTATTTATCAATCCCTTTTTCGTAACAAAAAGAACCGAATCCACAGCCTGCTTTTTCAACCACCAGAGTGCTATATCAATCGCAATTTTTGTCTTGCCAAGCCCCTGCTCATGGAACACAGCGGCATATTCGAGATTTTTTAACACCTCTACAGCGTCCACCTGATAGGCAAAGCCTTGGTGCTTTATTCCCAAAACAGGTGGTCTGGAATAGTTCAGCATGTGATGGGAGGCATTTCGGTCACAAATACCAGCGGCACGTGGGCGGCATCACAGGTTTGGCGCAAATGGCACAATAGGCCCTTCGCCGTTCGCTGAACTGTCCAACTTGTGGATATGACAAGGCATGGGGCGCTCACGGTTTTCAGAAAAGTAAGGTATGAGATCAATTGTAATTTAGAACGGCAAGTTTCCAGGTCTTGGGTTGTTTTGGCCTCGCCGATGATGGTGAGGGGACGGCCAACCGCTTTGACAAAAACATCAGGAAAATAGCCACCGATATTCGGCGGCTTATTGGGGGCAGTATTGTTTGGCTCGTCAACCAGGATGCACAAATCATCGGTCGGGTAAGTTTTTGAGACCCAGCCAACGATGAAAGAAACTAGATGCATATGGCGCGCGGATTCGCTCATTGCCCGTCAATATGCTGCATCAGTTTGTCCAACTCCTCTTTTGCCTCCCGCAGATATTCGGCGGTTTCGCTGGAAGGGTTGGCTTTCAGTTCTTCCGCTTCGTGGAAGGGAATGGCAACCAGCGCATAACTGAGTGCTCGGGCAAGTTGGGCAAGATTCGCGTCCTCCAAAATTTTTGAGAGGTCTGGCCGGTCCAAAACTTGGATCGCGGCTTGAGCACCGCTTTTGACAAAAATCTCCGTCGCCTTTTTATTTTTCAAAATGCGCGGCAGCCAGCGCACCTGGGCCAAGGCATCAATTTTGCGGGTGTGAATCCATTTTGCAAAATCCTTCAACGTGTAGCCTGCCTGAGCAACGGCCTGTTTGACGTTTTCCTTTTGCAGTTCGACGAAACCGCTGAACCGGCGTGGGTCAAAATCGCTGTCGGATTCCAGAAGCGGTCTGTAATGTTTTTCCATGTCCTGATAGGCATCAATCAACTCCTGCACTGCCTTTTGGCTCCCGCCACAATAATCCACGAGTTGGTTGAAGGGCAGATGAGCCTTGTGTCGTAGATAGGCCAGATATTTGGCTTTGGAATACGGGTCCCATTGGCGAGGTCCTACGAGGTGAGCTTGCAAACGGATGGCGTCAATATCTTCTTCGTCAAGATTTTCGTAAATAATGGCAGGAATGCTTTGCCAATTACCTTCCACCCCGTCCGCAAGAAAGGTTTGATACAAGCACACCCGCGTGTTGCCTTCGATACACACCAGTTTTCCTGCCGCGTTGCGATTGATGAGCACTGGTTGAATCACGCCTCCGTTGGTCAGGATTGATTGTTTCAGTTTAGAAAATGTGGGTCCTGACTGGCCTTCGGGATCGTCGATGCCTGCGCCGAGTGCAAGGGCGATCTTCTCTGGCGTTATGTCGTCGCCATACATTTCCAGAAAACGCTTAATCCTCGGATTCTCGACATCGAGACAAATGTCTTTTATGGCTACGATTTCATGTTTTCCATTTAGGCTCATAAATTTTTAATCGGTGCCCTGGCGAGTGAGGCTTGTACCCTCCCTGCGCTGGTCGGGTTGCCGTAACCGTGGGATGGTATGAGAACGTGGGCTTTTCGCAAAGTGCAAAAGACCGCTAATCAAACACCTGTCGCAATATGGACATTGGTTCATGAGCAGATTTGAAGACAGTAAACGGGCGCCGTTAGGCCCGCCCACAGCGGCTTGGACCGGATTGCGTTCCGGCTCTACTCGTTCCATTCCGCCATCCCTTCCTTGACCGCATCCTGGCCTGACTGAATCAGTCCGCGACCGATGGAGCACCGTGCGCCCGGCGAGCGGATTGCTATCGAGAGCAGGCCGTGACCGAGGATCAACAGACAGCCGCTGATGCACCGCGTCGTTCCGGCGGTAATTTTGACGGCGGCCTTTGCTTTGCGTTTTTCTTGGTATGTCATAACTTTTTTTTGGTTTGTTGTTTTTGGATTGATGGCTTGAAGGAAATTTCATGGTGTGTTCTTCCGCTGCTTGATGTGTTCTTTGATGTCATCGCCAAGGCCGGTGGGCACTGCGGCATCCGCCTGCGGGTGCGGCGTGTTCATGGTCTGTTCGTATTCTTCGAGGACCCTGGCCTGCTGTTCCGAGGCGACGAGACTGTCAATCATGTCGAGGTCAATGTTGCGCTGCCTGCGGAATGCCTGGTCTTCGTAGCCGCGCAAGCACATGGCGGCGAAGACGAGCCACGCGCCAAGTGCCCGTGAATAAGGAAACAGCGCAATACCTATGCCCGCGAAAATGACAGGCTCGATGAGACGACCGACGCGCCGGTGGCGGCGAATTGCATGGGGCAACCATCGGAATTCAAGAAATGACGTTCCGATGTAGTAGCTGTGACGGGTGACACCCCGGTCGTAATCAAAGCAGCGGCGAATTCGCTGGGCGATGCCGCTTGCAAAACCCACGGCCAGAAAAAACAGCAAGTCGGTCGGCCTCGCGGCCTCATTGCCGGGAGTCGCAAGGATTGTCACGGCTCCAAAAAGGCCGAAAGTCGCAACGAGAACCAAAGGGTTCACAAGACGGTATCCCATGTCCGGACGGGTGATGGTCATAATGGTCGAGGCGGGGAACCGTATTCCCCATTGAACGAAATAGAAGGTGTCCAGAAATGACGGGCCAGTGGGCTGTGGTTTCATATTAGCGTTGGTCGAATGTTATTCGTTTGTAAGGCAGTCGCTCGCCGCTGCCGTTTCCGAACAAACGACCTCCCAAAAAAAGGATGCACTCGACCTGATAGTTGAACTGGGGGCCTCCTTTCTTCAGGACCGTGAATTCTGCCGGTTCCAGGTAGAAGCGTTTATCCTGACTGCGGCTGACTCCGGCGTTGTGGTTGGGAAATTGTTGCGGGGCCAAAAACGGCTGCGCGTGCCTGGACTGCCCGGCGTTGGTGCTGGTGATGTTGACGTAACGCTGGCCTAAAATCCCCGAAGCCCAATTATTCGTCTCGCCTGTATTCTGGCAAAACACCTTCGTCTGCAAATTTGCCAGAAGGGAATCAACCGCGTCGTTGTTTTTCAAAACGCGGCGAAAACTCTCGCGATTCTGCGTGAGGTAAACCGTGCATCCGCCCGCAGGGCGGGCGACGGCCTGATATTCGCTGTCGAACTTGGAAATGAAATTTTGCGCCTCGTCCGCCCAAAGGAAGACGGGGCGGAAGAAGCTCTGCCGGTCGGCAGGCTGCACCCGCCGCACCACGGCGACTTGGAAGCAATACTTCCAAGTCAGATTGGCGATGCGTCCGGCCAGTCTAAATTCCTGCGTCGGTAAATTGACCACGATGATCTTCCCATCGAACGTGTCTTCAGGGCGGATGTTGGTATCGCTCGAAAAGAGTTTCCTTAAGGGTCGCGTCACCAGCGGGTGAATCAGAACCGTGAAGCCAAGCAGGATAGAACTTCTTGTCTTGTCGGAATACGAAGGAAAATCCAGGGTCCAGTATTTTCGGCACTCGTCGAAGTCGGCGCGGACCTCCGGGTCGCCGTCCTTGGTGGCCTTGTCCGCCTCTTTCAGGATTCGGCCACAGGCGCTTGGGAATCAACGGCCAAAGCAGCCAGTTCATGAAAATGGAGAAGTTGTGAAGTTTCCGCAGATGAACATTGGTGCTGACCGTGCCCGCCTTGGGACAGGCCAGCAGTTGATCGCCTTGCGTCTCCAAAATGACCAGATTGCGAATGAGGTCGAAAGCCTTGTCCTTGGCAGCGGTTTGCCAGCGGTATTGTGTGGAACCGCTGTTGGTATCAATGATGGCATTGAGGGCGTCCTGCCAGGTCCACGTCGCAACCCCGGAATCGGTTCCCGCCAAATATGCCTTGGCGATTTGAAGATTCAGGTGAGGTTGCCGGACGGATTCATTGCGGGCGTTGAGCAGAGAAGTTGCCTCGGCACGATTTCGCGTGCCGGTGCTTTCCTGCTTCCGAGTTTCAGTGTCCTCGATGTAGAACATGCCGCCGCGTTTGCGGCGGTAGAGGATAAAACGGCGTTTCATAAGTTCAGACTTTCTGCCCGAAGCTATGAAACTGATCGTGGCTTTGGGTGTATCAGCTACACCAAACGGGCTGCGAATCCCGTCATCGCGAGTGATTGCCGAGTAATGCCGGAGTAGTTGTTGAGTCGTATCCCGGTATTGATTTCACTGGCACTGGCCTCCTCTGGATTCTGCGACTTGCTGTTTTTCAACAGCTTGGAGTTGGAGGCGAGGGTCGGAATCGGGCGGTTCATGCTCGATTTTCGCAGCAAAAATATATGTGATTTATCCAATAGAATCAAGTACTTTGTCACTATTTGGGCGAACTTTTTCATTACCCTTTTACTACCCCCTTACTGAAGGTTTTACTGAAACTTTCACTGAAGGTTTCAGTGACCAGTCCGCTGATGTTTGCAAAGTGTTTCATGGGCGATTAGATATGAAAGTGTCCAAGCGCACGCAAGGATGAAAAGTTGCCCTGACCGATAACAACATGGTCAACCAATTCGATTTTCAAAAGCTTACCTGCGCGAATTAGTTCACGGGTCACTTTGATGTCGGCGTCGCTTGGGGATGAATCTCCGCTTGGGTGACTGTGGCACAGAATGATTGCCGCTGCGCTCGTTACCACCGCCAGCCGGAACACGGATGTAGGACTGACCAACAACGTATCTTGCGTGCCGATAGAAACAAGCTGATGCCCTTTAATACGGCGACGGACATTCAAAAGCAGAACTGCCAAGCATTCGCGTTCGGGGTCAAAATAAGGGTTGGTGGCGATGTGAAGTTTCCAGTAGTCGGCAACCTTTTCAGGTTCGTCGCAGTCCTTCAAGGCATCGGGCAAGGGACATTCGCGCAAGGGTGTCACCTTGTATTCGTAGGGCGTGGCCGGAAACTTGAACGGTTCAACCAAAGCCGGAAAATCAGGAGTGGTGTTCATGGTCGTTTCAGGCGTTGAGGGTGGAAGCGAAACGGGAGCCGTATTTGCTGCGAGGGTCGCCGGAATGAGAGTTATAGGGGGCGAACGCTCCGCAAGGATGCTGCCAGAGGCAACGGCGTTGGTTCCAATGAAAGCCAAGACGCCAAAGGACATTCGCGGCGGCGCGATGGGAGCGCCGGAGAAAATCGAGCCAAATCCACTTTCCAACAATCTCGGCCAGTTCAAACTGCTGCGGCAGTTGAGATTTTAAGAGACTCAAAACGGTCTGCGTGGGCAATTCGCGGTTGCTGGTGTGCGCGGCGAAGGCGCGGGTTTTTGAAACCGACGATGGCCGGACATTCGCCGGTGTTGACGCTTCAATTCTGTAATGTGTTGTGTTCATAGCTTTTTTTTGAAACCGCTGTCCGTCACCCTGCCGTTTGCTGCTCGCTTCACTGACGGGGAG
>DASYYL010000251.1:0-19696 GCA_035933915.1 Verrucomicrobiia bacterium | reverse complement strand
CCCCAAAATTCGATGCCTTCGCCCGAAATTTTTTCCTGGCCCACGCGGTTGGGAACCGCCACGTAGCAGCCATTGGCAATGGCATGGCCGCGTTGGATCGTTTCCCATGAACTGTGCTGGATCGCCCCATATTCCGCTCTTTCGGACGGATGCCAGCCGATCGCTGTGGGATAGAAAATGATTTGCGCGCCCTGCATCGCCGTCAGCCGTGCGGCTTCCGGATACCATTGGTCCCAGCAAACCAGCACGCCAATCCTTCCATATTTCGTGTCCCACGCCTTAAATCCCAAATCACCGGGAGTGAAATAAAACTTTTCGTAATACAGCGGGTCATCCGGAATGTGCATCTTGCGATACATGCCCGTGAGCGAGCCATCGGCATCAATCACGACGGCCGTGTTGTGATATACGCCCGCGGCGCGTTTCTCAAAAAGCGAGGCAATCACCACGACCTTGCGCTTTTTTGCCAGCTTCGAAAACGCCTCCGTGGTGGGTCCGGGGATTTGTTCCGCCAGGGCAAAATTCTTATGGTCTTCCGTCTGGCAAAAATATTGCGAGCGAAACAGCTCCTGGGTGCAAATAATCTGCGCGCCCTGTTTAGCGGCGCGCTCAACCAGCGCGAGCGTCCTTTTCAAGTTCGCTCCCGTGTCAGCCGAACAGGCTGTCTGCAACAGCCCGATTGTAACCATTTGCTTCATTATGAAGGCGCGAATCTATCGCAGTTCGCGATGGTTCTCAACTAAAACCAAACTAGAGCCGTCTTCGATCTCCCATTTTTCCCCCTTGACGCGCGAGCGTTAGAGGACGATAGGTTGAATATGAATTCTCACAAGTACCAGCCGTGGGTCACCGTGGCCGTCTTTGAGGACATCAAGGATGGCCAATATCTTGTAAAATTCCTCCGCGATCGCGATATTGACGCACGGACCTGGGACGACAAGCTGCTTCAGCATTTTTTGTTTTTGTGCCCGCCGCGAGTCACGCATCGCGTCCAGGTGTGCAGAGACCATTTTGACCTCGCCGTCCGCGCCATGGACGACCACCATCCCCCGATTTTGGAGAAGGCGATGCATTGTCCGTCTTGCGGTTCATTGCGCGTCAATTATCCGCAAATGACCCGCCGCTTTCTTCTGCCCACCGTGGCCCTTCACCTGGGAATCATTTTCCGAATCGTCGGACATGAGTGCTATTGTGAGAATTGTCATTTAACCTGGACGCTGCCGCAGGACGTGCCTCGAATTCGCATCCCAAAACCATTTTTTCCGTTTAGACAATAGCCGATGAAAGGCCGCTCGGCTGTCATCATCGGCGGCGGTATTGCGGGTTTGGCTGCGGCGCTGGAACTGCAAAACAACGACGTTTCCACGACTGTACTGGAGGCAAAAAGCCGTTTTGGCGGGCGCATCCACACTATCCATCACAAAGGCATTCCAATCGAACTTGGCGCTGAATTTGTTCATGGCCGCAGCAAACCCCTGCTCAAGGCAATCCGAAATGCAAAGCTGTCCATGCAAACGGTTCCCGACACCCACCGAACTCTTGAAGACGGCAAACTTTATGAGGGCAAAATCTGGGACACTATTTCCGACGTTTTAAAGCGGGTGGACGTCCGCAAGCGTGACTGTTCGATCGAGGCCTTTCTCGCGCAAGAGCCGCTCGATGAGCACACACGCAATCTGGTAAGAAATTTTGTCACCGGCTTCGACGCTGCCTGCGCGGACCGCATCAGCGCGCACGCGTGTCGGCGCGCCGAATATTCGGGCGAGCAAATGGGTCTGGACCAACAAACACGGGTTGGCCAGGGTTATTCGGCTCTGGTGGATTATTTCGTTCACGAAATTCAGGCGCGCGGAGGGCGGTTGATCGCGGGCGCAAAAGTGAAGCGTGTTCGCTGGGAGGAGGGAAGGGTTGAGGTCGTGGCCAGAAAGGGCAGGCGCAACCGGATATTCCTGGCCGACGCCGCGATTGTGACGCTTCCGGTCGGAGTCTTGAAAGCCGGGCACGTGTTGTTTGAACCGTCATTGCTCCACAAAATCGAGGCGGCAAACGGACTCGAATTCGGAAACGTCGTTAAAGTGATTTTCCAATTCAAAGAGTCCTTTTGGAATGATTTCGGGTTTATTCATGTCCCGGGCGCGCCGATTCCCACGTGGTGGAGCGACGCGCGCGGGCCGATTGTGACCGGGTGGGCCGGTGGACCAACCGCCGACGCGCTTTTAGAACACTCCACGAAGCGGCTTCGCGCAACGGGTTTGGAAATGGTTTCCAAAATCCTTTTTAATGGGGAACCGATTCGGGTTCTTCGGCACGGGCTTTCGGCAGTCCACTATTGCAACTGGGCCGACGATCCAGACATCCTCGGCGCGTATAGCTACATCCCCGTTAATGGCCTGGATTTACCAAAACTCCTCGCAGCGCCAGTGGCCGATACGCTTTTTTTTGCCGGTGAAGCCACGGTGACGGATGCCCAGACCGGCACGGTCTTCGGCGCCCTGGAAACCGGCCAGCGCGCCGCCAGAGAATTTCTTTCGGCATCATAAGTAATGTTCGGCTTTTGCACGGCCGGAAATGCAATCTGCATTATCCCGGACTTGATTTTCCTCTAAAACGATTGGCACGATTTCGGCTGAAACATTCCGCGCTATGCCACGTGGAAGCAAAAGTAACCAGGATGATAAGACTATTTGCTTACAACACGCGATTTGTTTATTCTTAGTGTCAGGAGACCATTATGACTTCAGACCTCGCAAAAAAGGAGTGCAAGCCGTGCGACGGCGGAACGCCGGCGCTCAAAGGCGACGCGCTAAAACAAATGCAAAACCAACTCAACGACGGCTGGAAGCTGCTTAACGAACAGAAGTTGGAAAAGGAATTCAAATTCCCTGACTTCAGCCATGCCTTGAAATTTGTCAATCGCGTGGGGGACATCGCCGAGGAGCAAAACCATCATCCGGACATCTATTTTACCTGGGGCCAGGCCCGCATCCAGATTTGGACCCATAAGATAAACGGCTTGACCGAAAGCGACTTCGTCCTCGCCGCCAAAATTGACGAGTTGGATTGAATTCTTCTCGCAGGAGACCAGGTAGCCAGTCTCTACCTGCTTCGCGTTTTTGCCATCCGGATCGCGTTCGCCGTCCAGGCTGACCCACCTTCCCCGGTTTGGAAAAACTTGAAACGCAAAACATCCCCCAGTTAGACTTCCCGCGTGTCCATTCTCTGCTACATTGCGGTTGCCATTTTGGCCTATTTGCTCGGTTCTATTCCGACAGGCTTTCTCGTGGCCAAAGCGCGGGGAATTGATATCCGGGCAGTCGGCAGTGGTAACATCGGCGCGGCCAATACATTCCGTGCCATCGGAAGGTCCGCCGGCATTTTCGTTTTGGTCATGGACGCCCTGAAAGGCTTCGTCGCGGTTGAATTGTGCAATTTGATTTTGCCGCTCTTTGGCGTCAACGACCCGGGCCAGGCCATCCATTACCGCGTGGTGGCGGGAATTTTTGCAGTGCTCGGTCACAATTACACCTGCTGGCTTTACTTCAAGGGCGGCAAGGGTATCGCCACCACTGCCGGCGTTTATCTGGCGCTGGTGCCCCTGTCCGTCGGCCTGGGACTGGCCGCTTTCATCCTGGCCGTGGCGCTCACTCGCTATACTTCGGTCGGCTCAATGTTCGCCGCGCTTGTTTTGGCAACGACCGTATGCGTCACTCAGCAGGACCTGACTCTCAGAATTGTCACCATCGCCCTTTGCATTCTGGCGTTCCTGAAACACAGGACCAATATTCAGCGTTTAATCGCCGGGACAGAAAACAGAATTCAGTTTGGACGAAAAGACCCGTTGAAGCGCTGAAGTGTTGGGGGAGGGGGAATTGTTCTCGATTACGTAGTCCGTGGTGCGTCAAGTATCCACAGCCATTTCAAGTCTATACTTGACGCATCATGCAACACGGCCTAACGCTCTTGCGCGCCGCACCGAAGATGAGTTAACCATTCAACGCGCTTGCGATTTCCCTCAAAAGGTCCGCATGCGATTCCACCGCTTGAAACTGCGGAAAATCCCGTTTCACATTCTCCGGCGCGTGAATTAAAAAGCCCGTGTGCGCTTCCAGCAACATGCCCGTGTCATTGTAGGAATCGCCGGCGGAAATTACGTTGTAGTTCAATTGTTTGAGCGCGGCGACCGTCTTTCGCTTTTGGTCGGAGATCCGCAAATCGTAATCCACAATCCGGTCGTTTTCCACAACGAGCTTGTGGCAAAGCAGCGTCGGATAATCCAGTTGTTTCAGCAGCGGGAAAGCGAACTGTTCAAACGTGTCCGACAGAATCATTACCTGGACTTGCCGGCGCAGTGCATCCAGAAATTCTTTGGCGCCCTCGAGCGGTTTCAGCGAACCAATGACGCCCTGAATGTCGGACAATTTCAGGTTATGCCGCGTCAGGATTTCCAGGCGTCCGCGCATCAGCTTGTCGTAGTCCGGTTCGTCGCGGGTCGTCCTGCGCAGTTCGGGAATTCTCGTTTTTTCGGCGACAGCAATCCAGATTTCCGGCGTCAATACGCCTTCCATGTCGAGAGTGACAATTGATTGTTTCACCCGCCGATTGTTCCAATAATATCGTGCGGAGTCGAGCCAATGCGAACGCGATCCGCAGATTGATCCACGTAGTGCGTATTGCGTAGGGCATCAAGTATCGCCAGCGCCGGTTGTGCATACTTGACGGAGCGCGCAATACGCGCCACGCGCCGCGTCGCGGTTTTCACCGGCAAATCCGTTTTAACGTTTCAACATTTCAACGTTTTAACGCGTCCAACTCTCTTCGCGCTTCCGGAAAATCCGGCTGGATCGCAAGAGCGGCCTTCAAATGAGCCGCCGCATCCTGCGCCTGTCCATGCTGTCTTAGAAAGACCCCGAAGTCATATTGTGCGACCGCGCTGCCGGGCCAAAGTTGAACGGCCGTAGCCAGATGATTGGAAGCGCCAGCGGGCTCGCCGAGCGCCACCAGATTCATGCCCAGGTCAAATTGAGCCAGCGGGTAATCCGGTTCAAGTTGCACGGCTTCTTCGTAGCATTGGTTCGCACGGTTCAGGTTGCCGCGCTGTTGCCAGCTTTTGCCCAGGCAATCGTAAGCGGCGTAATTGTCCGTGGTCACGAGGACTGTGTGCGTAAAAAGGGAAATGTCATTCCGCCAATAACGCAGTTGGATGGATGTCAGGACCAGACACGCAATGAGAGCGCAAGCGCCGGCGCACATTGCGACTTTTCTGGCTGAGACGGCCATGAGGTCGCTGATGCCCCAGGCTGCGACGATAAAAATTCCAATCGACGGCAAGTAAGTGTATCGGTCGGCCATTGATTGGACCCCGACCTGAACGAGACCAATCACTGGTATTAGTGTTCCCAAAAACCAAAACCAACCAACGGCGAGATAAGGAAAACGCTTCGCCTGGAAAACAAAAACGATTGTCAGAGCCAATAACACAGCTCCTGCCGCAACAACGCCCGCGAGCGGCCATGCGTGCGGATACGGATAAATCAATGCCAGATCGATGGGTAAAAATATTTTTGAAAGATACCGGACGTAGGCCATCAACGTATTCGCCACGCGAAAGCTAAAGGGCAGGGACGCCGATGACCACATCGCATTGTGTTGAGCGAGCAAGGTAATGGCGCAGGATGCGGCGGTGAGCGCGAAGAATGGAATTTTTTCCAAAATTAAGCGTCGAACCTTTAAAAGGTTGAAACGTTGAAACGGCTCATCCGTTCCGTTGGTCCCATCAGTCTCATTGAAACGACCAAGCGGCCAAAAATCGAGCAGAAGCAAAACGCACGGCAGGGTGACAACCATTGGCTTGGACATTAGGCCGCACGCAAAGAACAATACCGCGAGCGCGTAGAACGCGCGTTGCGACTGTGGACTCTGGACTGTGGACTGCGGACTTCTCGCTTTCGATCGAGCAAAGCGGGCATAGCACAAGAGCGTGAGCATCCAGAAAAATCCGCTTAGAACGTCCTTGCGTTCCGACGCCCAGGCTACTGATTCGACATGCAGTGGATGCCATGCAAACAGCGCGGCCGCAAAAAAGCTTCGCCATTTCGCGCCAGTCATGTAGTTGAGCAGGATGAACAGCAGCAAGGCATTCGCAGCGTGGAATAACACGTTCACCAGATGGTGGGCTTCCGGATGATTGATTCCGAATAGCTGGCAATCCAGCATGTGCGACATCCAGGTGAGCGGATGCCAATTGGCCGCGTAAGCGCTCTTGAACGCCCAGACGATACCTGGCCATGTCAAGCCGGCATTGACGTGAGAATTATTCAGAATGTAGTCCGGATCGTCATAGTTGGTGAATCCGTGCCACAGCACAGGGCAGTAGAGAGCAATCGTCCCCGCCGCGAGCGCCAGGAGAATGGCCGCGATCATTTTTGTTTGCGAAACTTCCTGCATTCTCAAATCGACATTATCGGAGTTCAGCATGCGCTGCGAGAATTTCGTCCAGTTCCTTCTTTGCATCGGCAAACTCCGGCGCCAGTTTCAAGGTTTGGCGGTATTCATCCACCGCCTCCGATATTTTATTTTGTTCCCGCAGCGCCTGGGCAAGGCGATAGTGCGCTTTTGGTTCCGTCGGGGTAAGGCGCACCTCCGCCGAGAATTGTTCAGCGGCCAGGCCGGGTTGATGATTGTTGAGATAGGCAAATCCCAGATTGAAACGGGCTTCCGAATCGTTGGGCTCCAGCTGGGCCGCTTTGGCAAAATGCTCTATCGCGTCGGACACTTTGCCCTGGTCGGCCAGGGCTATGGCGAGATTTTCATGGGCGGAAGCAAAATCAGGTTTGAGTCGGATGGCCTCGGTAAATTCGGTAATCGCCTGCGCCGGGTCTGAGCCGCTCAGAAGAACAGTTCCTAAATCGTAATGAAATTGGGCATTGCCGGGATCGAGCTTTACGGCCAGGTACAATTCGTCTGCCGCTTTCTGTGGTGTGCCTTGCTTCAAATACGCTTTGCCCAGGGCATTGTGCGCTTCGGCGAATTCTGGGTCATTTTTGATAGCGGTGTCAAAGCGCGCGATCGCTTTTTCGGTTCTGTCATGCTCCAAAAGAAACTTGCCGAGATTATATTGAAAATCCGAATTGTTGGGCGCCGTGTCAGCGGCATTTTCGAGATGAACCCACGCTTCCCTCGCGTCTCCCAAATTCCACAGGACCTGGCCCAGGAAAAATTGGCCCGCTGGATAATTCGGGTCAATGTTTACCGCCTCCCGGCAATATTTCAAGGCATCAACGTCATCTCCCGTCTTAGACAAAGCCTGACCAAGGCACGCGCACGCCACGGAATTATCCGTTGTCGCCGTCAGAGCGTGACGAAAGAGCGTGATGCTGTTGCGCCAGTATTTAATTTGGATGACCGTAACTACCATGCAGGCCTCCAGCACAACGATGGCGGCTGCAACGCGAATTACCTCCGGGCGCCGGAATAAATCGGCCGCTGCCCATGTGACCAAAATAAACAATCCAATGTCCGGCAAATACGTATAACGATCCGCCATGGACGCCGGTCCAATTTCAACAAAACCGATGACGGGGACCAGCGTTCCCAAAAACCAAAACCAGCCCGTGAACAAATAAGGACACCGCCGGGACAACGCCAGGACAGCAATCGAGCAGACCAGCAACAAAACCGCGGAACCAATCGCTGCGCCCGTTAGACCTTGACGGACATACGGATAGACAATGGCCAGGTGCGATGGCCAAAGAGTCTTAGCGATGTATCGCTCATATGCCCACAAAGCATTCGAAACACGGATTGACAGCGAATCCTTAAGCACCACCGCGCCGCCATGCCGCTGGACGAGGTATGTGATGACGCTGGCAATCAGCGAAAGGGCGAAGAAGGGAAGCTTTTCGATAATTAAGCGATGAACCGTTGAAGCGGCGGTGGCGCCACTTTCCATAAAGCGTTGAAGAGGCCAGAAGTCGAGCAGCAGCAGGACAAATGGCAGTGTGACGACCATTGGTTTGGACAAAAGCCCGCACGCGAAGAAAAACAAGGCGAGTGCGTAGAACTGTGGACTCCCGACTGTGGACTTCGGCCTTTCCGTTTTCGAACGGGCATAGTGGGCGTAGTACAGCAGCGAAAGCATCCAGAAAAAGGCGCTCAGAACGTCCTTGCGTTCGGAGGCCCAGGCGACGGATTCCACGTGCAACGGATGCCACGCAAAAAGCGCCGCGACAAAGGCGCTGCGCCACCTGGCGCCGGTCATATAGTTTAAGAGAATGAACAGCAACACGGTATTCGCCGTGTGAAAAAGAACGTTCACCAGATGATGTCCGGCCGGATTTACGCCGAAGAGCTGGCAGTCCAGCATGTGGGAAATCCACGTGAGAGGATGCCAGTTGGCCGCATAACCGGTCTTGAACGCCCAGACAATGCCGGACCACGTCAGGCCGGCTTTGACGTGCGGATTGTCGGTGATATAGGCGTTATCATCGAAATTAATGAAAGAATTCTCCGTAATCGGCAAATAGATGAGAAACGTCGCGGCGGCCAGGCCAAAGCAGATGGTTGTGAACCATCGTTTTCTCGTATGGGCCGTCTGCATGAATTAAAACGACACGATTCGCTTCCGGCGCTGCTCGAAACGGCAGCATTTCGTGTAGCCGGCGCTCCGCGCCAGCGCGACCGCTTCGGCAAAATTCATCCCCACCTCGCCCGGCGCATGGGCATCCGAACCAAATGTGATCGCCACGTCCTTTTGAAACGCGAGTTGAAGTATCTCGCGGCTCGGATAAATCTCCTTGCAATCTTTTCGCAGGCCGGCCGTGTTCAATTCCACGGCGCATTCCGATTTTTTGGCCGCATTCAGGAACTTTTCATAAAGCGGCCCGGCATTTTGCGGCGGCTCGTGGCCGAATTTTTTCGGCAGGTCCGCGTGGCCGATGATTTCAAATAGCCCGGACTCCGCTGCCGCCGTCAACCGATCGAAATAAGTCTGCCAAATCTCATCTGCATCGTGATTTTTCCATCCCGAAGTCTTCTTGGGATCATCTATGGCCCAGTCGTCGGAAACATAGTGGACTGAACCGATAAAATAGTCCCAGGGATACATGCCGGCCAGTTCGCGCACCCAATCCTCGCCGTTTGGAAAATAGTCCACTTCGAGGGCCATCTTGATATGCAGTTCGGGAAAATCCTTTTGGATTTGGCGGACTTTGTCCACGTATATGGCAAGTTTATCAACGTTCATCCGCCATTCATCGAAATTATCCTGGCGCATCGGCGAATGGTCGGACATGCCCATTTCCGGCAGGCCCAATTCCAAAGCGCGGCGCGCGTATTCATCCGGTTCGCCGGTGGCATGGAGGCACAACGGCGTGTGCATGTGATAATCAGCGGGCAAAGCCATGAGACAATTAAAATGGAAAAAGGAGAAAGGAAAAAGCGAAAACCAGGCCCGCGGCGCGCATTGCGTCAAAATTGCGTCCTTTCCCGCCTGGTTTCAAATACCTGGCTGGGAAGCCAATTTTTGCCTGCGCCAGGCGCGGCCGGCCAATGTGAATTAGCCCTGGCAAGAGCCGCCGCCTTTTCGCAATTTTACGGCGCGCGCCTGGTCGGCTTTCAATTCAGGAACCAGATCTGGACATTCCTCCAGACATTCTAGAAGCTTTCTGTGAAAATTGTTTCCCGCCGGCGCAAGCGAGTAGTAAATCCATAACCCCTCTTTTCGCGTCACCACCAGTTGCGCTCTTCGAAGATAGGCGAGATGCCGTGAGGCGGTGGGCTGGGGAACATCGATGATTTCAATGAGGTCGCCAACGCATAAGGGATTGTCGTGAAGCAGGTGCAGAATCCGCAATCGGGTCGGATCGCCGAGCGCGCGAAATTTCATATTCGCCGCAGTTCTGTTTCTGGACGAGGTCATCGAAATGCAATCTTCAAACAGACACAGTAGGAGAAAGGAAAATGCCTATCAACGTCGGCCATGTTACATTTTGAAATTCTGTGTAACGCAGGCGTAACAATGCCGTGACAGAAACGTCACTTGTTTTTGGCGCGCCAGCTTGTACTCTCCGCCCGCAGAAGGCATGACATTTACAGGCAAGCAGATCAATGCAGCAGTCTCATTGATGACAAATTCGCTTAAACGAATTTATAGTCTCCCCGAATCATTTTTTTGGCTCAAAAAAAGCTCCAGGAAACGGATAGTCGGAACAGTCCCAATTACCTTTTCGTATCTAATATATTCGCTTGTGCGAATTCATGTCGCTCAACTAACTGCCGCATTAACGTCCCAACCATGAAAAAAAATAAAAAACGCAACCATAAAACCAAAGTCGCTTTCTTGGCTGGCGCCAGTGCGCTGATGGCGCTGGTCCCGCAGACCCGTGCCGATAACTCTACCGACTCCGTGGATCGTTTGCTCAATAAATTGGAGCAGAAAGGGGTCTTGACGGCGGATGAAGCCAATGAATTAAAGGCGGAGAATTCCACTGACCAGACGAACAGTGTCAACCAAGGGCCGCCATCAGTCTGGAAAATTTCCAACACATTCAAAAGTATCAATCTTTTTGGTGACCTTCGCTTTCGCTACGAATATCGCGGTGCGGACAATGTTCCGGGAGCCTCGCCCAATACCTATTATCGCGAACGATTTCGCTATGCGCTGCGCTTCGGCATTAAGGGGGACCTGGTGGACAACTTTTATTACGGACTCCGGCTTGAAACTTCGACCAATCCACGTTCGCCCTGGGACACGTTCGGCAACAATACGACGGCCGGTTCAGTAACACCCTCAGACAAAGCGCAAAGCGGTATTGGGATCGGTCAAGCGTTTATCGGGTGGAAACCGGCTAGCTGGTTCGACGTCACGGTCGGTCGAATGCCCATGCCCCTTTATATCACTCCGATGGTTTGGGATTCGGACATTAATCCTGAAGGCGCCTTTGAAAAGCTTAAGTATACGATTGACGACGTGGATTTGTTTGTCGACATGGGCCAATTCGACTACCAGAACCCAAGTTCCTCTTCGGCATTTCCGTCGAGTGATACGTTCCTGTTGGCATGGCAAGCGGGTGGCGTAGTGCGGTTGAACGAGAGTACTTCGTTTAAAATTGCGCCGGTCGTTTACACTTATGCCGGTAAGGGCGCCAGTGGCGGGTTAAATGATCCGTTTGTAGGCCAGGGCAAAGCCGGTGTAAATGTTGGGATCCCGGGTTCCACGAACCTGGTTTCCGGAGTAAACGATTATAATGAACAGGGGTTGGACCATCTGCTTGTTCTGGAAGTTCCTGCGGAATTCGATTTCGAGATTCCTACGACGCCATTGGGTTCCATGCACGGACGGTTGTTCGGCGATTTTGCTTACAACTTTGAAGGCGACCAGCGCGCGGACGCCGCCTATAACGCCAACCCGGCTGCATTCCCCGGTTTGACCGGTCCGGTTGATGGTCAGAATATTGCCTACCAGGTTGGCATAGGTTTCGGTACGGAAGGGGCGGTTTACGGACCAACCCAGGGTTTGGTTTATGGAACAACCTCAAAGAAAAACACATGGGAAGCGCGGTTCTATTGGCAGCACGTTGAGCAATATGCCCTGGACGTTAATCTGATTGATTCGGACTTCTTCGAAGGACGCGGCAACCTGCAAGGTTTCTATGCCGCGTTTGCCTATAGCCTTACGGATGCGATTATCGGCACCATTCGCATCGGCTATGCCGACAGGATCAACGACAATCTCGGCACGGGCGGCAACAATTTGGACATTCCCGGCTTAAATCCGATTAGATATTACAAGATTCTGCAAGCGGATCTTACTTGGCGTTTCTAATTCACAGCATCTTTGGGTAAGATTCGGGTTGTCACGGGATTGTCACATTTCCGTTGCGCAATTGCCATGCAGTTGCTTCAATGTGTATTTGCCAATGACACAAGCGGGATTAATGATTCAAACATAAAATGGGAGTACTTCGTATTTAGAACTGACCGAGTAATGAAAGCAAATAAACTGGTAACCACTGTTATTTCCGGCCTCGTTGTTGGCGTCTTGGCCGTTTCCTGTTCAAAAAATCCCGCGGGTAATTCGCCGGAGCCCGGGGGAAACGCCCCATCGGCGCCAATGCTCATTAATGGCGCCGGCTCAACCTTCGATTTTCCAGTGTTCTCAAAATGGTTTGAAGTCTATGCTGCGGTGGACACCAACGTTCAATTCAATTATCAATCCATTGGTTCCGGCGGAGGGCTGAGGCAATTTGTGGCGCAAACGGTGGATTTTGGGGCCTCCGATGCACCAATGTCGGACGACATGATCGCCAAGGCGCCTGGCAAGCCCGAGCATATTCCGATCGTGCTGGGGGGTGAGCCACTCATCTATAATCTCCCGGGAAACCCACAGCTCAAACTGGATGGCGACGCAGTCGCGGGTGCTTTTCTTGGACAGATAACGAAATGGAACGACCCGAAAATCGCGGCGCTGAATCCTGGCGTGAGTTTGCCGGACCTTCCGATTGTAGTTGTGCACCGTTCGGATGGCAGCGGCACCACTTTTATTTTCGCCGATTATTTGAGTAGCGTCAGCGCAACCTGGGCGAGCACGGTCGGCAAGGGCACGTCGGTTAAATGGCCCGTTGGTCTGGGCGGGAAGGGGAACGAAGGCGTTGCCGGACAGGTCAAACAGTCACCGGGGGCAATTGGCTACGTGGAATTGGCATACGCCCAGGAAAATCACATGACATTTGCCGAGCTCAAGAACGTCGCCGGCAATTTTGTCATGCCCAGCCCGGAAAGCATTTCCGCGGCAATGGCCGCGGCGAAGATTCCGGACGACTTTCGGTTTTCCATTGTGAACGCGCCGGGCGAACACGCCTACCCGATTTCCGGCGCGAGCTGGGTCCTAATCTATCAACAACAGAAAGATCCTGGAAAGGGCCGGGAAATTGTCCGGTTCCTTAAATGGGCGGTCACGGACGGCCAAAAATACCTGGTTGACCTCGGATATGCCCCGTTGCCAGACAACGTCGTTCAACGTGAATTGAAAAGTCTCGAGAGCATTCAATACTGATTCTTCAGCGACATCGTAGGTTCTCGCGCTTTCCGCCCGATCATAACGCAAGAAGGAAATAATGTGACTAAAGCAGCCTCAATGGAATTGGCCACGGGTTTCGCCCGTGGCCATTTTGGAGATCGAGTCTTCAAATGGCTAACAATGGTCATGGCGCTTTCCATTTTCGCGCTTATCATTCTGATCGGATTTGAACTATTTAACGGTTCAAAGCTTTCGATTCAAAAATTCGGCTGGCACTTCTTAACGACAAATGATTGGGACCCCGTGAACGAGGTTTTTGGGGCGCTGCCGTTTATCTTTGGGACGCTTGTTTCGTCCGCCATCGCCCTGCTGATTGCTGTTCCAATTAGCATTGCCACGGCCGTTTTTCTAACGGAGTTGGCGCCGTTGTGGCTTCGGCAGCCCCTTGTCATGTTCATCGAGTTGCTGGCCGCCGTGCCAAGTGTGATTTTGGGATTGTGGGGAATTTTCGTGATGGTTCCGGTCTTGCGCGGTTTTGTTTTCCCAGGCCTGCAAAAGTGTTTTGGCTTTTTGCCCTTGTTCAAGGGGCCAATCTATGGAGTCAGCTTCCTGGCGGGCGGGATCATTATTGCAATTATGATTATTCCAATCATTACGTCTGTTTCAAGGGAGATTTTGCGGTCTGTTCCCGGCTTGCAAAGAGAAGCTGCTTACGCGCTGGGCGCGACACGTTGGGAAGTCACACGAATCGCGGTGTTGAGCTATGCAAAAAAGGGATTGTATGGAGCAGTTATACTCGGGCTGGGCCGGGCGCTTGGCGAAACGATGGCGGTTACCATGGTCATCGGCAATACTCCGCAAATTATTTCTTCAATTCTTGCGCCTGGATACACACTCGCAAGCGTGATTGCCAACGAATTTACCGAGGCGACAACCGATATTTATTCAAGCGCCTTGTTTGAAATTGGACTGGTGCTCCTCGCCGTCACGGTCCTCGTCAACGTCTTCGCGCAGTTGCTGCTAAAAACCTTCGCCGGGCCGGGAATCAAACCACAACATTAATTCATCGTGACCGCTTCCAACCATCGCCAACGGCAAATCAGGAATGCGCTGACGCAGGCTATCGCATGCGCATGCGCGGTCCTGGTGATCATGCCCCTGGTGCTGGTGTTTTATCATTTGGTCAGGCTCGGATTTACTTCAATGAATTTAGCGTTTTTCACGCAGTTGCCCAGGGCGGTGGGTGAAACCGGCGGCGGTATGGGAAACGCCATTGTCGGTACCTTCATTCTGTTGGCGGAAGCGGTGGTTATTGGCGTCCCAATCGGCGTCCTGGGTGGCGTTTTTCTGTCCGAATACGGTTCGCAAAGCGTTAATTGGTGGATCCGTTTTGGAGCCGACATTTTAAATGGGGTGCCTTCAATTGTCTGGGGCCTCGTCGTCTATGTGCTCGTGGTCGTGCCCATGCATGGATTTTCTGCCCTCGCAGGCGGGATCGTTTTGGGCTTGATAATG
Source organism: Verrucomicrobiia bacterium (assembly GCA_035933915.1). Classification (GTDB taxonomy): domain Bacteria; phylum Verrucomicrobiota; class Verrucomicrobiia; order Limisphaerales; family UBA11358; genus UBA11358. Next base: position 5,166 of record DASYYL010000251.1, on the reverse strand, counting down.
ATTCCGTTGGTAATGCGAACAACCGAGGAGGTCTTGCGACTGGTGCCTGGCGGTTATCGGGAAGCCGCCCTGGCCCTGGGAATTTCCAAATGGAGGACCATTCTGCAAATCGTGGTCCGGACCGCTCTCAAGGGAATTGTGACCGGAGTTTTGCTGGCGCTGGCGCGAGTGGCCGGCGAAACGGCGCCACTCTTGTTTACCGCGTTCGGCAACCGCTATTGGGCGCACAAACTGACTGAGCCCATTGCGGCGCTGCCCCTCCAAATTTTCAACTATGCCGTTTCCCCTTACGACGACTGGCATCGCCAGGCATGGGCCGGAGCCCTGGTTTTGCTTTTGCTTGTCTTATTCATTAACATGAGCGTCCGATTTTTAACGCGCGAAAGATGGAGGGCCAAAGCATGAATGCCGTTCAGGTTTTGTCACCCGCTGTCACGCATCAGCAGATAATGGAACAGAAACCAACAAACGCAGCCCTGGCTATCCGCAATCTCTCGGTCTTTTTTGGGGCCAACGAAGTGCTCAAACGCGTTTCGATCGATATCGCATCCAACGCTGTCACCGCTATCATCGGTCCCAGCGGCTGCGGTAAGTCCACGTTCCTGCGCGCTCTCAATCGCATGCACGAATTGAATCCCGAAGCGCGGATGTCCGGTGAAATCCGCTTGTTCGGCGATGATATTTACGCGCGCACAGTAGAGCCGGTCATCGTTCGCCGGCGCGTTGGAATGGTTTTTCAAAAATCTAATCCGTTTCCCACGATGACGATTTCTGAAAATGTCACCGTCGGTTTGCGGCTCAACGGCGTGCGAGACAGGAGAGTTCTCGCTGAAAGGACCGAACAATCGCTCCGTATGGCGGCCCTTTGGGACGAAGTCAAGGACCGCTTGCACGCTCCGGCCATCAGTTTGTCCGGCGGCCAGCAGCAACGCCTGTGCATCGCCAGGGCGCTGGCCGTGCAACCGGAGGTCTTGCTGATGGACGAGCCGGCTTCGGCGCTGGATCCGCTGGCCACTTCGAAAATTGAAGACCTGATCCTGGAGTTGAAAAAGAAATACACCATCGTTATCGTCACCCACAATATGCAGCAGGCCGCTCGAGCCTCGGATTTCACCGCGTTCTTTTACCTGGGCGAATTGGTTGAATTCGGCGCCACTACAAAAATTTTTACGAGCCCTTCGCAAAAGCGCACGGAGGATTACGTGACCGGGCGTTTTGGTTGATTTCTCTTTGCGCTCGTTTTTGCGGAAAAGAAAGACCGAGTTTGTCCATTGCAATTTAAAGAACCAGTGGCAAGGTATATGCTGAGGCAATTGATATAGTTTAAGATTATGGAAAGTTACACCGAAGTTGGCCTGGGGTCATTGCAGCAGAAATTGCTCACGATGGCCAGCCATGCTGAGACGGCCGTTAATGAGGCGCTCCAGGCCCTCCAGCAGCGGGACACCGAACTCGCGCTGCGCGTCAAAGAAAAGGACCGCGCCATCGACCAGTTTGAAGTCGAGATTGACGACCTGGTCATTCAACTCCTGACCAGGGCGCCGCTCGCGACCAATTTGCGCCTCGTGACCATCGCCATGAAAATTTCGCAGGACCTGGAGCGCATCGGCGACGAAGCGACGAAAATAGCCAAGCGCGCTCGCGACCTTGCCCAGGAGCCGCCGGTAAAAATCATTTTGGATTTGCCTCGCATGGCCGGTCTTGCGCTGGAGATGCTTAAGGACGCGCTTGACGCGTTCGTGAACCGTGATTCCGCCGCCGCTCGCGCGATTATTCCGCGCGACAAGGAGGTGGACGCGCTCAACAAGCAGATCCACAACGCGCTTGCGCGGCATATGGTTGACAACCCCGAAACTATCGCCCGTTGCCTTCATTTGATGGTCGTCTCCAAAAGCCTCGAGCGAATCGCCGACCACGCGACAAACGTTGCTGAAGATGTGGTTTACCTTTGCGAGGCCCAGGACATTCGCCACACGGGGATGAAAAGCGGAGTGCCCGTCGCGGTTTAAGCCGCTATTTCAGGCATTCGCCAACGTGCAAAGGGTGACCGGTCAGGAACTCACGCGTTCGTAGTCGCCGGCCTCCCTCAAGTTGCAATTCCGTCACGTGAAGCGCCTCGTCGCCGCAACCAACGACAACTCCCTCGTCGTCCGCCGATAAAATCTGACCCGCCGGCCCTCGCTTGTCGACGACGAATGCCTCCCATATTTTCAACAGGAGCGGCCTGGGCTCGCGATTTAAAAACGTAAACGCCCCGGGCCAGGGCCTGAAGGCGCGCATGCGGTTTAAGATCGTCCGGGCCGGCAGGTTCCAACTAATGTGGCCGTCTTCCTTTTTAATTTTGGGCGCGTAACTGGCGCCTTCAGGTTGCGGCCTCGGCTTGACTGTTCCGCTCACATAACCGGGAATGGTTTCGAGCAAAAGATCGGCGCCAAGCTGTGCCAAACGGTTGTGAAGAGTCGCCGAATCATCCTCAGCCAGAATGGGCGTCGGCCTTTGCGCCAGAATATCTCCGCTATCCATGCCCGCGTCCATTTTCATAATCGTCACGCCGGTTTGGGTTTCGCCGTCGGCAATGGCCCATTGAATGGGGGCGGCTCCGCGGTATTTGGGCAGCAACGAAGTATGAACGTTCAGGCATCCAAAGCCTGGCAGGTCCAGAATCGCCTGCGGCAGGATATGACCGTACGCCGCCACGACGATTAATTCCGGTTTTAACGCCTTCAGTTCGAAGATGAAGCTTTCGTCCCGCGCCTTCGGCGGCTGGAGAACCGGCAGGCCCAATTTTTGGGCCAGGACTTTCACCGGCGGAGGCTGGAGGTTGAGATCGCGGCCCCTGGGTTTGTCCGGCTGCGATACCACGGAGGAAATTTTGAATCGCGCATCGCCCGCCAGCCTGGCAAGGCTGGCGCAAGACAACTCCGCCGTGCCCATGAAGATTATGTTCATTTCCGATTTCCCGGACGTGACTGAAACAATTCGACGGGCGAAAACGGTCTGCCGCCGCTCATTTCCCGAATTTTGCCACTTGCTTGAGGATCTTCAGAAATGTTGCCACCGGCGTCGCGTCCGTGTTGATGGAATGGACCATCGTTTTGCCGTAAAATTTCAACACAGGCCTGGTGTCCTTCTCATACGTCTTTAGCCTTTGCTGGATCACATCAAGGTTCGCGTCATCCAAACGGTTGTCCTTGAGCGCGCGCCGCTGCAATCGGGCCACAAGATTCTTCTTATCCCCGGAAAAGAGATAAAAAACCGCCACCACGTCAAGTGTGTCGTTCAGTATTTCGGCCTGACGGAGGTTGCGGGGTATGCCGTCAAGAACAAGCGTGTCCGTGTCCGGATGAAATCGTCCCAAATGCGTGCTCGCGTCGATCGTCTTGCGCCACAACGCAATCGTTGGCTCGTCCGGAACAAGTTTTCCGTGGCTGGAATACTCGATGAAAACTTTTCCCAGTTCGGTGTCGGCCCGAAGGTCCCTGAATACATCGCCACACGCGCAATGGAAAAAGCCCGGGATTGAGCCAAGAATTTTTCCATGCGTTCCCTTGCCCGAACCGGGCGGCCCGAACATCAATATCGTGCGGTATTTCATAGTTTAGGATTTTAGATGAGTTTTGTCTGACGCGCCGCCCCGCCTGCCAAACGTGAAACTGGTCAGGCGTCTTTGTGCTTTAATCGTATCTCCTGAATTTCCCCGAATGGCACCATCACTTCCTGGCGCGCCGCGCCAACCACGACTTCAAAATGCGCGTCATTGGCCGCGATGCGCGAGATTCGCTCGGCGATGTGCTGCGCCCTGGGCGTTTTAATCACCAGTACCATGTCCTTGTTTGCGCCGTGCCGCATCATGCCAAAAAATCCGGAGAACTTCGTCTCAAAGAACCGCCGGTTAAAGGTAAATTGCCCCCTTTGAAATACCTGGGTTTCCGGCAGCGAGACCGCCGCTTGCGCCAGGTGGACTGTCTCGCTCGTCGCGGGCGCGACATCGCCCTCCGCGGTGGGCGCCGCCTGGCCCGCAATTGGCGCGGCATGCGGTGCGGCGGTTGCGCCGGCTGGCGCGCCGGTCTCCATCTGCATATCTTCCTGGGTGGCCCCGCCTTCCACCTTTGTCGGCATGGACAGAAAAATAATTGGCCCAATTATCGGGAGCACTGCCGCGATGCCAGTGACCATCCCAATTGGCCGGGCGCGAAAAATTGCAATTTCAAAACCGGCGTAAATGTTGGCCGCATAAACCAGCAGCAGCAGGATAATTCCAATGAACGATGAACACAGCGCGCCGATGACCGATTGTTTCGGCGGCAGCTCCAGGCGCGAAACTGCATGCACCCGTACTTGCAACTGGGGCGGCGGCGGCGGCGGCGTTTCAATGAACGGCTCGGCGTAGGGCCGGATTTTCGGGTTTTTCGCCAGCAATTTCAACGCATCCTGGGAAAACTTTGTCCAAACGATTCGATCGGTGTATTTGTCGTCCCCCGTCCGGAAAATCACGCCGTCGTCGTTAAAAGAAATAATATCGCCGGACAGTGACGTGCCGTCGGTCAAATTATATGTTTCCGCATTGGCCGTGGCGAGCATCCCACAAAGCCATAATCCGAACATGATCCATGCTAGTTTACGCACAAAACTTCATTAACATGCAGGCGGCACGAAAGCAAATTCAATTAGGGGTGCTAAAACCCGACGGGCTCGGTTTTTGACAGAATGAAACGGGGCAAGAGGGGAATCGTCCTCGTCCTCGTCCTCGAATTTTGAAAACCACCTCCTCATTCCCCTTTTACCCAAGGCGGCTGCGGCGCAGTTGGGCAAGTAGCGCTGCCACCCGCTCGTTTAATCAAAAGAGGTGTGTCAGAGCCCGGGTCGCGAACGTCTGGTACTTCACACCGGACAGAGCCGCAAACGTTTGCTCCGTCAATCCGCTCGGCCCAAACTCCTTGCTCATCGAGCCTCGAGCAACTGCTCCCATGGCTCCTTGTGCCTCTTCACTCGGCGCAGCAAATCAGTCTTTAGAATCGTTTCATCGTAAGCGGTGAGTTAACCACCCCCTTTTGGGGAGGCTGGGCCCGTGGTAAAAACGGGGGCGATGAGTACCAAACCTTCTATTGGCCGTCGCCAAGCCCAGGCGGCGCGACGGGAACAACTGCTGGATGAGTTTGAGCGTAG